>JAEYVF010000099.1 GCA_023432005.1 Actinomycetes bacterium | reverse complement strand
CCACCTCGAGGCGGTCGCGGAGGCGCGCTCGCGCGGGGTCGACGTGCGCGGCTACTTCTACTGGTCGCTGCTCGACAACTTCGAGTGGGCGTGGGGGTACGAGAAGCGGTTCGGGCTCGTGCGGGTCGACTACGACACGCAGCGGCGCACGCCGAAGGACTCGGCGCTCGCCTACCGCGAGCTCATCGCGGGGGCGCGTGCCGCATCCGCGGGGGCTCCGGGCGCGTCGGTACGCTGATCCGGTGGCCAAGCCGACGACCCCCTCGCGTCGCCCCACCCTCGAGATGGTGGCCGCCGAGGCGGGGGTGACCCGTTCGACGGTCTCGCGCGCCCTCAACGGCGAGCCGGATGTGTCGGCCGCGACGATCGAGCACGTGCGTGCCGTCGCGGCGCGCATGGGCTACGTGCCGAACCGGGCCGCGAGGTCGCTCGCGTCGGCGCGCTCGATGGCGATCGCACTCGTGATCCCCGAGCCCGGGCAGCTCGCGCTCGCCGACCCGCACCTCATCGCCGTCATGGCGGGCGTGTCGCGGCGCATCGAGGCGTCGGACTACCTGCTCAACCTCATGGTGTCGGGCGGCACGGGCTCCGCGGATGCGGATGCCGCGCTCGGCTCGAAGCTGCAGCGCTACCTCGCGAGCGGCGTCGTCGACGGCGTGCTCGTGGCGTCGCAGCACACGCGCGACGAGTGGCTGCTGCACCTGCACGACACGCTGCCGGTCGTGTTCGGCGGCCGTCCGTCGGCCGAGACCGACCCCCCGAACTACTTCATCGACGTCGACAACCGCGGAGCCGCAGCCGCCGCCGTGCGCCACCTCGTGTCGCTCGGCCGCCGCCGCATCGCGACGATCACGGGCCCCGCCGACATGTCGGCGGCATCCGACCGCCTGCTCGGATGGCAGGATGCGCTGGCCGAAGCCGGGCTGCCCGCCGACCTCGAGGTTCCGGGCGACTTCGCCGCCGCATCCGGGACCGCGGGGGTCGCCTCGCTGCTCGCGTCGGCCCCCGACGTCGACGCGATCTTCGCGGCCAACGACCTGATGGCCGCCGCCGCGGTCGCCGCCCTGCTGGATGCGGGCCGCCGCGTGCCCGAGGACGTCGCCGTGGTCGGTTTCGACGACTCCTCCGCGGCGCTCACCGCGCGCGTGCCGTTGACCACCGTGAACCAGCCGTCGGAGCGCATGGGCGAGCTCATGGCCGACACCCTCCTCCGCATCCTCGCGGGCGAGGACGTGCCCGTGTCGACGGTGGTGGAGTCGCGCCTCGTGCGGCGGGCGTCGGCGTAGGGGCGCACCCGCCTCCGGCCCGCCCCGCGCTCCCCGCGTCGTTGCCGCGCCGCTCAATAGGTGCTTTCCCCGCTGGTTCAGCAACCGCGCCTCACCGCTGGTTGAGTAGCACGCGAAGCGGGCGTATCGAAACCCGACGGCGCAATGACCTCAAGCGGTCGGCACCCGCCCCCGGGTCACCCGCACGACAACCGCCGACAGCAGCACTACCACCGCAACCACGATCGCCGTGATCCCGATCCCCGTGCTTTCGGGCTCCCCCGTCAATCGCCCGACGGCCAGCCAGCTCAGCCCCCACGTGAGCGCGAGCGCGGGAGCGATCCGCCCGCGGCTGAACCACGCGATGGCCACGCCGATCAGCCCCACGACGACGAGCACCGCGATGCCGACCGGAGTGGCGGCGTCGCCCCACGCATCCGGTGCGACATCCGTCAGGAACGCCGTCGTGTTCGCGACGGTCGCGAGAGTGACCCACCCGAGGTGCAGACCGTTCGCGCCGTCGATGAGCAGCGAGTTGACGACTCCCCCGCCAGCTTCACGGGTGCGCATCGCGACGCGGAAGATGACGCACAGCACGACGAGGAGGGCGATGATGCCGATCACCGTGAGCAGCAGGGTCGTGAACTGCGCGAACACGAGCCATACCCCGTTGAGCACCATGCTGAGCGCGATGAGCCAGCCGAGCGCCCGTTGCCGCGGGTTGGCGCGCTGCCCCGGCAGCGCCTGCAATACCGTGTAGGCGAGCAGGCCGAGGTAGATGACGCTCCAGATCGAGAACGCCTGCTGCGCCGGCGCGAGGTAGCTGTACTCCGCGCTGAGCTTGCCGTCTTGCAGGTCTTCGACGGGGGTGCCGCCGAAGAACCCGGTGCCGACGAGCGCGGCGATGACCATGAACACGGCCGCGGAGATGACGGCGACCTGGCGTGCGATGTCGGATGGGCGGGATGGGGCGGTGGCGCTCATGCCCCGACGCTAAGCGTGCTGAGCGATCACGTCAGGGGCCTTGACAGGCGCGCACCCCCACTCGACGCACAGCTCAGCCGCGCTCGCCGTCCTCTTCCTTGCGCAGCAGTCGCCTCGACACGTCGGCAGCGAGTCTTCCGGCACCCTGACGCACGTTCTCGACGGTGCTACTGCTGACGCGCACCGCGACCTTGACTCCCTCAGCGCCGGCCTCGATGGCGCCATCACGCACCTCAGCAGCGGCGCCGATCCAGCTCTTGGCTTCGAGCTCGACACGCTCGGCCGAGACCCCGAGAACCGCGTGGAACTTCACGATGTCGCTGCCCGTTCGCTCGACCGTCTTCATGACGGTCTGCGCATTGAACGGATTCCGCAGGATCTCGCCGTTCGTCAGCTTCGCCATGGCGTCTATGCGCGCGAGGAGCCGAGTCGTGGTCTGCAGGATCTGGTCCCGGCGCTTGGCACGCGCCTTCGCCAGCCCGACGCGATGGCGGTCGAGCTCCTCCGGCGAGGCGTCGAGCACTCGATCGAGCTCGAGCACTCCGAGGGCATCCTGCAGCTGAAAGCAACGGGCGAGTACGACGAGCCACTCGTGCACGACCTTCCCGGCCTCCTTCGACGTCTTCGCGAGATCGTCGACGCGCTTCTGCTGCTCGAGCTTCTGCGCCAGGGCATCGAGCGCTCCGAGCGCGTACGACTGAACGCTTCCGATCGTGAATCCCGTGCCCTGCACCTTCGACCAGGTGACCTCCGAGACCCGCCCGACCTCGTCGCGAAGAGTCATGGCCTCATCGAGCGCGAGCCCGACGCCGATCATGTCGGCCAGCACGGCGTTCTTCTGCGCCCGCAGGATGTCGTCGACCTTCTGGTCGATGACCGCCAGGTAGTCCTGGATGTCGTTCATGGCCTTCTGCATGGCCATCTGCGACATGATCCCGCCGATGCCGGCGAGTACCGCGGGATTAGCGAGCACGGATGCGTTCTTGACGATCTCGAGGATCGCGGTCGTGCTGCTGCCGTCAGCGTTGGTCGCGATCGCGCGTACCAGGTTGCCGTCCGACCCCGTCATCATCCGGCTGCTCTTGAATATGGCGGCCGAGTGCTCCGAGAGCTGCACCCAGCGCCCGGCGTTGGCGAAGATCTGAGAGCTCACCTCGACCGCCGCGCCCGCGCCCGCGACAGCCCTCGCGGAGGGAAGGAATCGAGTGAGATCCAGGTGGGCCGCATCGAGTTCCTGCTCAGTGATGAAACGCTCGACTGCCGTCGCATCACCGATGATGGCGACGCCCTCCCCATCACTGATCAGTTCGATCTCGTCGGACATCAGCGGGGCTCGGGGTTCAGGCAGGCACTCACCCCCACATCGTCGCAAGCACAGAAGACATCGACATCCCCCAACTCGGGGCCGACTACCTGTCCCCTGTATTCGGCATACCGTCCCCAGTTCCTCCGCGAACGAAGCTCACTCCCACGAATCGGATGAGTCGCGACCATGCGCGACGGCTGGTTGTCAGCAGGATGACGACCAGCACCGGGCCGAACCACCAATAGTCGAGTGCATTCGTCCACAGCGCGCGGGCGATCACCACCACCGCGTCCCATCGGCCTTCCCACATGAGGTCCCGAAGTTGCGACCAGTCCAGCACTGTCGGCTCCTTCCTCTCGTGTTTCTAGCAGAACGCCCCGACACCGGAGCTACGCCCGGGCCGCAGTCGCTCTCGATATGGTGGACGTCGAGATGCCTCCGTCGACCGCCCCTCATCCGTTGCGCGCGCGCAATCGCCCCGGATTCGAGAGCGGGCGGAGCGCGGTGCGGCTCGTGGATCTCTTCGCGGGGTGCGGGGGTCTGTCGCTCGGATTCGCCCAGGCGGCTCACGACGCCGGCCGACGTCTAGACGTGCGACTGGCCGTCGACTTCGAGGGTCTCGCGACCGAGGTCTATTCGCGCAACTTCCCAGGGGCGGCTGCCGTCGCGACGAAACCGGTCGAGGAGTTCTTCGACGGCCCGCTGGGTTCCGCCGCGACCTTGGCCGAGACACGAGCGCGGGCCGCGGTCGGCGTGGTCGACGTGCTCGTGGGTGGGCCACCGTGCCAGGGGCACAGCAATCTCAACAACCACACCCGTCGAGTCGACGGGAAGAACGCCCTCTACCTCCGGATGGTCCGCGCGGCCGAGATTTTGAAGCCCCGGCTGCTGATGATCGAGAACGTCCCTTCGGTGGTGCGCGACCGCCACGACGGCGAGAGCGTGGTCGACCGCGCCGACCGGCACCTCCGTTCGATCGGGTACCAGGTCGCACAGGATGTCATCCCGCTCGCCGAGCTCGGCGTCGCTCAGTCCCGGCGGCGACACATCATGATCGCGACGGCGCAGGGAGAACCGGACCCGCGATCCGTCATCGAACACGCGACGAGCGATCCCGAGAAACACGACCTCGAATGGGCGATCGGGGATCTCGTCGACGCCGGCGAGGGCAGCCTCCTCGACCAGCGCCCCCGGCCGACGTCGGTGAATCTCGCGCGGATGCAGCACCTGCTCGTGAACGACCTCTACGACCTCCCGAACGAGCTGCGGCCCGCCTGTCACCAGGGCGCCCACACCTACCGCTCCATGTACGGCCGGCTCCGCTGGGATCGCCCGGCGCAGACCATCACGAGCGGATACGGGAGCATCGGTCAGGGTCGCTACATGCACCCCGACCAGCCACGCGCCCTGACGGCTCACGAAGCGGCGCGCATCCAGGGCTTCCCGGACTACTTCGACTTCAGTGCGTGCCCCAGTCGGTCGGCCCTCGCGACCATGATCGGGAACGCGGTGCCCCCTCAATTGGGGAAGGCGATCGCGGCGGCGTATCTGACCCTCGCCGTCAGGATGGAAGAGCCGGAGGAGAGCGATACCGCCCAGTCGGCCTGACTGTCGGCCGCCACCGGCATACTGGCAAGCTCTTGGCTGGGAAGACGACTTGAGGATGAGTTCCGGCGTGACCGACACCACCACCACCAGGGCCACCGTCGAAGTGCCCGAGCCGGGCCTGCTCGTGAACGTGCGCGGCGACCGCTGGATCGTCACGGACGTCTCCGCGCAGTCACTCCCCCGTTCGAGCGCCGACGACGGCACCGCCGAACTGCAACACGCCGTGACCATGCAGTCGGTCGAGGAGGAGCGCTACGGCCGCGAGCTCACGGTCATCTGGGAGCTGGAACCCGGTCGCAGCGTGGTCCGTGAGCAGGGTCTGCCCGAGGCGATCCGGGCGGATCGGTTCGACGAACCGAAGACCTTCGCCGCCTACGTCGACGCCCTCCGCTGGGGTGCGCTGACTTCCGCCGACCCGCGCACGCTGCAGGCGCCGTTCCGTTCGAGCGCCTCCATCGAGGCCTATCAGCTCGAGCCGCTGCGCCGGGCGATCGACTCCCCACGCGCGAACATGCTGCTCGCTGACGACGTGGGCCTCGGCAAGACGATCGAGGCGGGTCTCGTCATCCAAGAGCTGCTGCTGCGCCACCGCGCGCGCTCGGCGATCATCGTGTGCCCCGCCGGCCTGGTGATCAAGTGGCAGGAGGAGTTGCGCGACAAGTTCGGCCTGCAGTTCGAGATCGTCAACTCGGAGACGATGAAGGCGTTCCGCCGCGCCTTCGGCGTGCACGCCAACCCGTTCAAGATCTACCCGCGGGTGATCGTGTCCATGTCCTGGCTGCCGACGCCGCGTGCCGAGCGGATGCTCGAGGAGGTCTACGCGAGCGTGAAGGACAACCGCACCGCCGACCGGCGCGCGTTCGACATCTTGGTCGTCGACGAGGCGCACCACGTCGCGCCAGCGACACCCAGCCGTGGAGCGACCAGCGACCAGCCGCGCTACGCGGTCGACAGCCAGCGCACGATCGCCGTGCGCCGTCTCGCCGAACTCTGCGAGCACCGGCTCTTCTTGAGCGCGACCCCGCACAACGGGTACTCCGAGTCGTTCACGGCGCTGCTAGAGATGATCGACCCGCAGCGATTCGCTCGCGGAGCCGACCTCGACGAGGAAGCGCTCAAGCAGGTCGCGGTCCGTCGTCTCAAGCGCGACCTCCCCGAGGGCGACTTCATGCTGCGCGAGGTCCGCTCGCTCGTATTCGAGCCGTCGGACGACGAGGCCGACGCGTACGACCGACTGATCGCGTTCACGAAGCGCCGCAACCAGGCGGTGAAGCAGGAGCGAGGCAAGCGCGCCTCCGACCTCGCGACGCTCATCCTCAAGAAGCGTTTCTTCTCCTCCCCGGTCGCGTTCGCGAGCACAGCGGAGGCGTACCTCGCGGCGCGCGGCGACGACGAGCTCCAGCTCCCCGACTACGACGACGTGCTCGGCGACGAGGCATCCGACGAGGAGGAGGGGCGACTCGAGCAGCCTGAGCTCGAGGCGCTTCGCACCGCGAAACGCGCCCAGGTCGCGCTCACGGATGACGATAAGGCCGACCTCCAGTATCTGATCAGGTGGGGGAATCGCTACGAGGGCCGCCCCGACTCCAAGCTCGACGCGCTGCTGCGGCTGATCGACGGCGAGTTGATCGTCCCCGGGCACGGCTGGGGCGACGAGCGCCTGGTCGTCTTCACCGAGTACGTGTCGACGCTCGAGTGGATCCGTGGCGTTCTCGAGTCGCGCGGGTGGGGTGGCGAGCGCCTCGCCATCATCGACGGCTCGACCGACGCGGAGGCCCGCGAGGAGATCCGCGCGCGTTTCACCGCCCCGCCGAGCGACGAGCCGGTGCGCATCCTGCTCGCGACCGATGCGGCGGGCGAGGGCATCGACCTGCAGACCTACTGCCATCGGCTGGTCAGCTTCGACATCCCGTTCAATCCGAACAGGCTCGAGCAGCGGATCGGCCGCATCGATCGCTTCGGACAGACGCACACGCCGCTCGTCTGGCATCCGCGAGCCGACAAGTCGAGCGACCGGGCATACGCGAAGGACATCGACCTGCTTGCCCGCCTGGCGAGCAAGATCGCGAACTCCGAGCATGATGGCGTCTCGGCGAACGAGATCATCGCACCCGACCTGCAACGCGAACTCGGTTTCGGCGAGGGCCCCGCCCGCAAGGTGAAGACGGATGCCGGCGAGCAGGTGATCAACCGCGTGCTGAACGCCGAGCAGAAGCAGCGCGCCGACCTCACCCGCCTGGCCGAGCGTCTCGAGGGATCGCGCGACCGGTTGCACCTTCACGGGGACAACCTGCTGCGCGTGCTCGAGGAGGGCCTGCGGATCTCCGGCCAGCCCGCTCTCGTCGAGGTCGACGACCCTCGTGAGGAGGCCGCGATGTACCGGGTGCCGTCGGGGCTCTCCCGCACCTGGGTTCCGGCCCTCGCCGGCCTCGATACCCGACTCGCGCCGGGGATGCTGCGCCCGATCACGTTCGACGAAGCCCGAGCACGTCAGCAGACGGATGTCGTCTACACGCACCTCGGCCATCCGCTGATCCAGCGCGCGGCGCGCGAGCTGCGCGGCCGGGTGTGGGCACGCGAGACCGTGCACGGGGTGAGCGCGGTGGTTGTCGACGGTCTCGATCAGTCGCTCGCTGCGGCGGTCGTGCGGCTGGTGCTGGTCGGCGAAGGCGGAACCCGCCTGCACGAGGAGGTCTTCGTCGCTGGAACACGTATCGCGAAGAACCAGCCGATCGGCATCGAGCGGGCGGAGGAACTGCTCACGACGACGCTGGACGGCGCACGACTCGCCGGGCCGAGCACGGCCACGAAGGTGAGCCTCGCGTCGCTCTGGAACTCCGACTCGGCGCACGACGACGGCATCAGCGCTCGTGTCGCCGGAGCGGTCGACGAGCGCGCCACGCGCCGGATGCAGCAGGTCGCCGACGATCTCGACACCCGCCGCGCGGCCGACCTGGCCGCCGTCGACCAGATCTTCGACCGTTTCCGCCGCACGCTCGAGGGCACCCTCGCGGCGGCCGCCGAGGCCGAGCGCGCAGGCGAGGAGATGCTCTTCCAACTGGACGAGGAGAAGCGTCAGCGCGAGAAGGATCTGGCGCGCGTCCGCACCCGGCTCGCCGCGCTGGACGACGAGCACCGATCCGAGCGAGAGTCGATCGAACGCCGCTACCGCGGCATCCGGGCGCACACCTTCGTGGCCGCGCTCGTGTTCGCGCTCACACCCGACGACGCCGAGAAGCTGGAGGCTGCCGGTGGCCGCTAGTGCACGCAGGTCGACGACACCCGAGTGGGAATGGCTGTCGCTCATCGACTCCGATGGGCCGTTCCTGTCGAGCGCGGCCCTCAAGTCCTTCTACCCAACCGGCCTCCCTTCGGATCTCGACGCCGATAGGCGGCAGCTGTTCACCGACGAGTTCGTCCGCTGGTCGGCCGCGTGGTCGGCGAGCCCCGACGTCTACCGCTCCGCCCGCGACCGCTGGGTCGAGGTCGTGCTGCGCGAGCTGCTCGGCTGGGAGGACGACCTGCGGATCGGCCCGACGGGGATCGAGGCGACCTCGCCGAACAGCGCGGTGACGGTGGCACCGTTCGCGACGCTCGACCCCGTCGAGGGGGCTGCTCCCGCCGCCCTCGTCACCGTGGTCGACCGCACCGAGAACCTGCGCGCCGTCGGCACCGACGGCTGGTCGGCGAACGCGATCGACCGGATGGCGGTGCTGCTGAGAGAGACCGGCACGAGCATCGGCATCGTCACCGACGGCCGCTGGTGGGCGCTCGTCTCGGCGTCGAAGGACGTGACGACCGCGAGCGGCGTCTGGGACGCCCTCGACTGGCGCGCGGAACCGGCGAGCCGGGATGCGTTCCTCGCCCTCGCGAGCTTCACCTCGATCGCGGGCGGTCGACCCGAGAAGCGCCTCCCCCTGCTCTTCACCGAGAGCGTCGCCAGCGCGGAGCAGATCACCGAGGCTCTCGGCGACCAGGTACGTCGCGCTGTCGAGCTCGTGCTGCAGTCGATGTCCGATACCCACCTGCGAGCGATCGCCCAGGGCGATCCTTCGCCGCTGCCGAGCGCCCCCGAGGTCGTCTACGAAGGCGCGGTGACGATGCTCATGCGCATCGTCTTCCTGCTGTTCGCCGAGGAGCGCGGGCTCCTCCCCGAACACGAGCTCTACCGGTCGTCTTACGCGATCGCCGAGCTGCGATCGCGATTGCAGCACGAGGCGACGGAGGCGGGGTCCCCCGAGGCGCTCGATCACTCCTGGGAAGCCTGGCACCGTCTGCTCGCGGCGAGCAACGCGGTGTTCAGCGGCGTCTCGTATCCCGACTCAAGGATGCCCGCCTACGGCGGGTCGCTCTTCGATCCCGTCCGCTTCCCGTGGTTGTTGTCGGCGGATGCGCAGGGACGCCTGCGGGTGCGGGTCTCCGACCGCGCGATGCTCGCGGTGCTCCGCGCCGTGCAGACGATCGAAGACGGCGCCATGCAGCTCTCGTTCCGCGATCTCGACGTCGAGCAGATCGGCTACGTCTACGAGGGGCTGCTGGGCTACTCGGCCGAGTACGTGTCCGAGGTGATCGTGGGGCTGCAGGGCAAGGCCGGCTTCGAGCCGGAGATCCCGCTGAGTGAACTCGAACAGCTCGCCGAAGGTGCGTCGAGTCCGAAGGATTTCGGCGACGCGCTCGTCGCGCATCTCAAGAAGACCCAGGAGCATGCGAAACCGCGCACCGCCGGGCAGCTCGCGAAGGCGTACGGCACCGTCGACGCGGATGCTGCGGCTGACGCCCGAACGCGGCTCCGGCACGCGCTCCTCGGCGACGACCAGCTCGCCGCTCGTCTCGAGCCGTTCCACGCCCTCATCCGCGACGACCTGCGCGGTTTCCCCTACGTGGTGCCCGCCGGCGGACTCATCATGACCGAGTCGTCGCAGCGGGCCAACACGGGCACGCACTACACGCCCCGCTCGCTCGCCGAGGAGGTCGTGCTGCACGCCCTCGAGCCGCTCGTCTACTCCCCCGGCCCGCTCGACACCGAGGACTCCTCCCAGTGGGTGCTCAAGTCGTCGGCCGAGATCCTCGACCTCAAGATCGCCGACATCGCGGCCGGATCGGGCGCGTTCCTCGTCGCCGCGGCGCGCTACCTCGCCGATCGACTCATCGAGGCGCGCGAGAACGAGGGGATGGACGTCGGCGCCGAGCCCGACCTGCAGCGCTGGGCGGTGCGCGAGGTCGTGGCTCGCTGTCTGTACGGGGCCGACATCAACGGGATGGCTGTCGAGATGTGCAAGCTCTCGCTGTGGCTCGTCTCGATGGATCCGGGCAAGCCGTTCTCGTTCGTCGACGACCGCGTGTTCCACGGCAACTCGCTGCTCGGCGTCACCACCGAGGCGCAGCTCAAGGCGCAGCACATCTACCCGAAGCAGTCGATGAAGCGGCAGCTCGCCGCATTCGACGTCGACAAGGACCTCGAGGACGCCGCGCGTCTCCGCCGCGAACTGGCCTCAGGACAGGTCGACGATGCCGACCGCATGCGCTCGACCCGTGCGAAGCGCGCCCTGCTCGCTCAGTCGAGGGAGGTCACCGCGAAGCTCCGCGACGTGGCCGACGGCATCATCGCCGCGGGTCTGCTCGAGGGCGGCAAGCCGGGACGGAAGCTCGAGGAGCGCTACGACGAACTCGCCGAGGCTCTTCGCGACGCCTACCCGGCCGACGGATCCGCCGGCGATCGTCGCCGTCTCAACGCGATCATCGAAGCCGGTCTCACCCCGACTGTTGACACTGGCGAAGCACGCTGGAAGCCGCTTCACTGGGTGATCGAGGTACCCGATGTCTTCGAGGGCGGGGGATTCGATGCGATCATCGGCAACCCGCCCTTCCTCGGGAGCCAGAAGCTGAACGCGGCGATGGGCACGAACGTCCGAGACTGGCTAGTGGGCGTTCTGGCGAACGAGGAGAAGGGAATCGCGGATCTAGTCGCATACTTCTTCCTTCGAGCATTCGAACTCGCCTCCTCGCGCGGAACGTTCGGCTTGATTGGGACAAACACGATCGCTCAAGGCGATACTCGGGAGGTCGGTCTCGATCAACTGACTCGCCGTGGCGTCGAGATCACTCGCGCGATCCAAAGCAAGGCGTGGCCGTCCAAGAACGCCAACCTTGAGTTCGCTGCGGTGTGGGGTTCGCTGCGCGTTGTCGACGCGAATGTCCGACGAAACTGCAGCGGTGAGCTCGTCCCCCGAATCTCGTCGCTTCTCGAGCCAGCGGGTCGCGTGGACGGCAGCCCGATTGTCCTGGCCGAGAACAAGGGAATCGCGTTCAACGGGATCTACGTGCTTGGGTTGGGCTTCACTCTCGATTGGGACGAGGGGGAGGCCTGGCTGGCACAGGAACCAATGCTTGCTGAGGTCGTGCGCCCATACCTGAATGGGAAGGATCTGAATTCCAGCCCTAGCCAGTCCGCTTCCCGCTACGTGATCGATTTCAACGACCTGTCCGAAGCCGAAGCAAGTCGGTTCGCAAGACCCTACGCCCGCGTGCTTGAGGCCGTGAAGCCGGAGCGCCAGCGTGTCAACGATCGCGGGCAGTTCGTGCTGCGCTCACCGATGCCGGAGCGTTGGTGGCAGTTCGCCGAAAAACGTCCGGGAATGCGGATCGCAATTGCTGACCTGGACCGCGTTGTCGCGATCGCGCAGGTGAGCTCGACGCTGATGCCGAGCTTCGTTCCCGCGAATCAGGTTCACGACGCAAAACTGGTCGTATTTGCGACTGACGAATTGTCGGCGCTAGCCGTACTGTCCTCGGACGTTCACCGATTGTGGGCGCTTAAGTATGGGACCACGATGCGGACTGATGCGACCTACACCCCTTCGGCCGTCTTCGATACTTTTCCTCGCCCGGGTCACAGCGCCCGACTTGACACGCTCGGGCAAGAACTCGATTGCAGGCGAAGCGCGATTATGGTGAACAGGGAGCTTGGACTTACGGCGCTTTACAAGATCGTAAACTCACCTGACGCACGAGGCGACGCCCAAATCGACCTGATTCGTTCCCTGCACGTGGAGATCGACGAGGCGGTGATGGAGGCGTACGGCTGGACCGATATCCCGCTCGACCACGGGTTCCACACCTACCGGCAGATGGAGCGGTGGACGGTGAGCCCGGCGGCCCGCGTCGAGATCCTCGATCGGCTGCTGGAGGAGAACCACAGGCGCGCGGCGATCGAGGCGCAGCAGAACCCGACGAAGGCGAAGCGCGGAAAGAGCTTCGAGGAGTCGGAGAAACCCGAAGGAGCGATGTTCTAGTGGCCGACGAATCCCCCGTCACCTCCACGCAGGTGCGTGGCGAGTTGCTCGACCTGCTCGGGCGCGACCTCGTCGGCCCCTGGGATGGGCCGACGGAGACGATCGTCGGCACGCCGCGCGCCCGCTACCTGTCGGGCGCGCTCGCTCCCATCTCGTTGCTCGCGGGCGCGGGATCGAGCGAAGCCGGGACGACTCCCAAGCCCGATTCCCTCGACGACGTCCGTAGCGACGAGACTCTCGCGGTGTCGGATCTCTCCGACGCCCAGGAGGTGCAGGGCGTGCCGGTCGACGACGACGAAGCGATCGCCGAGGCTTCCCCCACCGAGCCCGACGAGGACAGGGGACCCGAGTCCAAGATCATCGCACCGTCGTCGATGGGCCTCCGGTTCCAGGTCGCCGCCGACACGACCTCGCTCCGATTCATCGCGCGCTGGGGGCGCTACAGCTCACGCCGGGAGAGCGATCCCGACACCGGTCGAACGCAGACGTACTACGACCGAACACCGTTCGAGAAGACCGTCGACATCGACATCTCGGCGATCCCGAGCATGCACCGCCATCGCGAACCGCTGGGCGACGACGTCGTCATCTCGGTCGAGGTCTTCGATCACGGCGGTCGGCGTGTGGTCGAAGCGGCGCTGCTGAACGAGGTCGTCACCGGCCGCGAACTGCCGCCGAAGCTCTGGCTCTTCCAGGCGGAGCTCGAGGTCACGGCGCCAGACGGGACCGCCGCGGTCTTCCTGCCGACACGCGACCCGATCGAGCACGACCGCAAGTCACGCGACCCCGAGGTGCGGCGGCTCGACCTGCTCTACCGCGACCGGCTCGAGTTCGCGGTCGGGCGCACGGCGTCCGCCACCTGGGATGTCGCCGCCGACGGATCCCGCCGCGCCACCGCGGTGCGCACCACCTGGCTTCCGACCGCCGAGGTGCCGCAGACCCGAGCGCCCGAGGTCGAAGGCGCTGTGCTCAGCATGCGAGCGCTGATGGACGCATCCGACGAAGAGTTGGTCGCCGGGCTGCGGCTGATCATCTCCGCCTATTCGGACTGGCTCGACGAGCAGGAAGCCGAGAGCACGATTCTGCCCTCATGGCTGCGCGCGGAGGCTGAGATCGGCGTCGCCGACGGCCGGGCCGCGCTCGAGCGCCTCGGCGAAGGGCTCGAACTGCTCACCCGGAGCGAGCAGGCACGCAAGGCCTTCTGGTTCATGAACCGCACGATGCGCGACCAGCGACTGCGATCGCAGGTTGCTGCGCTCCGCATCGAGCAGCCCTCGCTGAAGATCGCCGACGCCGTGGCGCAGGTGGAGTCCCGGGGAGACAAGGCAGCATCCTGGAGGGCGTTCCAGCTCGCATTCATCCTCATGCAGCTGCCCTCCGTCGTCGACCCGACGCACAAGCGACGATCGTCCGATTTCCCGCGTGCGGAGCTGCTGTTCTTCCCGACCGGCGGTGGCAAGACCGAGGCCTACCTGGGGCTCGCCGCATTCACCTTCGGCATCCGGCGTCTGCAGGGAAAGGTCGAGACGCCCGAGGGGATGCTCGACGGCGGCGACGGTGTGGCGGTGCTCATGCGGTACACCCTGCGGCTGCTGACCTCCCAGCAGTTCATCCGTGCCACGACGCTGCTGTGCGCGGCGGAGCTCGTCCGGCGTGAGGACCCGACGACGTGGGGATCGGTGCCGTTCCGCATCGGGCTCTGGGTCGGGTCGAGCGTCAGCCCCAAACGCTTCTCGGAAGCCGCCGAGCAGGTCAAGGACGTCCGCGAGAGCGAAGGCAGCTCGGCGTACGGCCTGTCGGTGCTGCAGTTCGACCACTGCCCGTGGTGCGGGACCGCGATCAACGGCAAGAGCGACGTCGAGGCCGACGATGTCGAGAAGCGCATCCGCGTGTACTGCGGCGACCGTCGCGCCTCCTGCCCGTTCGCTGCAGGGGGTGCCGCGGTCGAGGGGCTGCCGGTGCTCACGGTCGACGACGAGATCTACCGGCACCCGCCGACCTTCCTGCTCGCCACGGTCGACAAGTTCGCCCGCCTCGCGCGCGAAGGCGAAGCCGCGAGCATCTTCGGGTACGTATCGAAGTACTGCCCGCGCCACGGCTACAAGCACGCCGACACCGACGCGAGCGTATGCGGGTCCGATACCCACAACGCATCGAAGAAGAACGGCCGCGACTACGGGCCGACCCAGGTGACGACCGTCGGCCGGCTCCGCCCGCCCGACCTCATCATCCAGGACGAGCTGCACCTCATCACCGGAGCGCTCGGCACGGCGGTCGGTCTCTTCGAGGGTGCGATCGACGTACTCTCCAGCTGGGAGCTCGGCGACGCGGCATCCGCCAAGGCGGTGAAGCCGCTCGTCATCGCCTCCACCGCGACCGTACGCCGAGCCGGCGACCAGGTGCAGAAGCTCTACGCCCGGGATGTCGAGGTCTTCCCGCCGCAGGTGCTCACGGTGAGCGACACCTTCTTCTCGAAGGAGGTGCCGCTCGGCGAGGAGCCCGGGCGCCTCTATCTCGGGGTCTGCCTCCACGGGGCGCGGCTGACCCTCGCCGAGATCCGGCTCAGCGAGATCCTGCTGCTCGCCGGCCAGAAGCTGCTCGACACGCACGGGGCCGCGGCCGAGCCGTACCTCACGCTCGTCGACTACTTCTCGGCGACACGCGAACTCGCAGGTATGCGGCGATACCTCGAAGACGACGTGACGACCCGCGTGAGCAATCCCGACAAGAACAGTGGCTACGTCCGGCGTCGGACGCCGCTGAAGATCGGCGAACTCACCTCGCGCATCTCGTCGTCGGAGATCGGGAGGACGCTCACGCACCTCGCCTCGCCGTTCGATCCCGCAGTCGATTCGACCGAGGGGCGGCGGGTGATGGCGGCGAAACTCGCTGCCGGCGAGAAGCTCCCCGAACGCGAGCTGCCGTTCGACGTAGTGCTCGCCACGTCGATGCTGCAGGTCGGCGTCGACGTGCCCCGCCTCGGACTCATGCTCATCGTCGGGCAGCCGAAGAACACAGCCGAGTACATCCAAGCGTCGTCGCGCGTGGGACGTGAGGCATCAAAGCCAGGACTCGTCGTCACGCTCGCGAATCGCTCCCGCCCGCGCGACATGGCGCACTACGAGCAGTTCGAGCACTATCACCACACCTTCTACGCGAATGTGGAGGCACTGTCGGTCACGCCGTTCTCCGAGGCGTCGCTGGAGCGCGGGCTCACAGCACTCATCGTGGCCGCGGCACGCGTCATGGATGCGTCCACGGGCGCGGCCTCGTTGTCGCCCGATACGACCGCAGGTGCCGGCCGAGTCGTGCAACGCCGCCCCGCCCTCGACGAGCTCGTGGAGAAGCTCGTCGCGCGCGTCGCGCAAGCGGGCGATGACGACGCCGCAGACCTGGCCAAGAGCAAGCTCGTGCTGCGGCTCGACGAGTGGACCGAGCGCAGCGATGCGCAAGCCGGCGCACTCACGTACGCGCGTAAGACGCTGCCGAAGCAGCACGTCACCCCCTTGCTGGTGAGCCCTGAGGATTCGATCGGCGAGGAGAGCGACCGGCTCTTCCAGGTGGCGAACTCGATGCGCGAGGTGCAGCCCGAGATCGACCTGCTCGTCTCGCCGTTCCCCGGCAAACTCGCCGAGCCGGTCGGAGCGGCGACTCCGAGGTGGACGTTCCCCCCGAAGAAGGACGTGAAGTGAGCGACGAGACGACCCCGGAGACGACGGTCGGCGTCGTCGGCGACATCGCCGACCCGTTCGTCGACGCGGCGCAGAAGCCCAAGAACCGCGCGAGGGTCGGGTCGATCCGCCCAAGCGCGATGCTGTACACGTCCGGCATCGGCGCGACCGTGGATCTCCCGCATCTCGCCGTCATGCCGCAGGGCATCGACGCATGGGACAACGCCTACGCGCGTCTGGGAGGCGAGCCGTCGCTCGTGCTCGTGCCGCGACTGCTCGAGGCGGTGCGCCGGCAGCTCGGTCACCAGGTGGGCGAGTTGCGGCAGCCGCCGTGGCTGCCCGACGAGCTCGGCGGCGATTCGACACCCATCGGCATCCCGACGCGGGTGTTCCCGCAATGGCTGCGGTGCACCGGCTGCGACCTGCTCGCGCCCGTCTCCGCGAATGTCTTCGAGTTCGAGAACACGCGCAAGCACCGCCCCGACATGGCGCGCTTCGTGCACCGCAAGTGCAAGGGGCGCTTCAAGGGCGACGGGCGCGACCGCGTCGCGGTGCCCGCGCGGTACTTGATCGCGTGCACCAACGGACATCTGGACGAGTTCCCCTACGACGACTGGGTGCACGGGGCCGACGGCAACCGCAAGGAATGCGTGGCGAAGCCGCAGCTGCGCATGCGGGAATGGCGTTCGAACCTCGGCCCGCAGGTATCGATCCTGTGCGTGCAGTGCGAGACCTCCCGCAACATCGCCGAGATCACCCGGGCGGGTGGTGAGGATTCGCTGCCGC
The DNA here is from genome assembly GCA_023432005.1 of Actinomycetes bacterium. Taxonomy (GTDB): domain Bacteria; phylum Actinomycetota; class Actinomycetes; order Actinomycetales; family Microbacteriaceae; genus Homoserinibacter. The sequence continues at coordinate 18,937 of JAEYVF010000099.1, read as the reverse complement.
AGTGTCGTGGCCGGCATCCGCACCTGCCGACTTTCGCTCCGGCCGACGCCCCCTGCCAGGGCGAGGTGCGGCTGATGCTGCTGGGGGCGGCGAACCAGTGGTTCCCCGCCACGATCAGCGTGCTCGTGCTGCCGTCGCGGCGAGAGCCGCAGGCCGCGGATGTCGTCGCGGAGGTGATGGGGCTGCCTCCGGCTCAGCTGGCGAAGCTCACGTCGGCGACCGACGTCGCGGGGTGGCGGCAGTTCGCACCCGAGCACATGACGGCGAAGTTCGCAGGCGTCTCGGACGCGGACCTCTGGCAGGCGGTGCAGATCGCGCGGGGAGACATCCCGCCGCTCGCGCCGCCGCCGCCGGCTCCGTCGGGATACGACCCCAATCACCTGCTGGTGCCCGAGTGGGCGACGCTCACGCACCCCGACGACTTCCTCACCGAGGACCGCCGCAACGGGTTCAAGGTGCACGCGGTGCCTGTCGCCGAGTCTCTGACCCCGGTCGTGCAGGAGGTCGTCGCGGTCGACCGCGTCAGGAAGGCGAATGCGTTCGTCGGCTTCACCCGCATCGACGCACTCGACCGGGTCGGCGACGACGCCACACGCATCGCACCGATCGCCATCTCCGGGAAGCCGAAGTGGGCACCGGCGACCGAGGACCGCGGCGAGGGCGTCTTCATCCGTCTCTCGGAGCCGGTGGTCGCCGAGTGGGAGGAGGCTGCGCTCCACTCCGACGTGTGGGCAGCGCACGTCGCCGCCCACGAGCGGAACCTCGATCGGCGCCAGAGCAGGACGGCGACGCAGCTCGTCGCCGAGGACCGGATGCCGCCGCCCCGATACTGGGCGCTTCACACCCTGTCGCACCTGCTCATCCGCGAGATGGCGATGTCGAGCGGCTACGGGTCGGCCTCGCTCTCGGAACGGATCTACGCGTGGCGCGAAGAGGAGGGTCGCGCGGCGGCGGCCGGGATGCTCATCACCACCACCTCCCCCGACAGCGAGGGCACCCTCGGGGGCCTCGTCGACCTCGCTCGCACCGAGCGACTCGAGGAGGTGATGCACGAGGCGTTGCACCGCTCCGAGCGCTGCTCCTCGGACCCGATCTGCGCACACCGCGTGCCGAAGGAGCAGGAGGACTTCCTGCATGGCGCCGCGTGCCACTTCTGCGTCTTCCTGTCCGAGACTTCGTGTGAGCGCGCGAATCGCTTCCTCGACCGACGATTCGTGCTCGACCTGCATGAGGGCTCGCTCGGTCTCGCGCCGCTGCTCGCCGACATCCGAATCGATGGGGCGGGCTGACGTGGCCGATGCGCTCGAACTGCTCGCAGTGTCGATCTCGCCGTCGCAGGCGGTCAAGATCGCGTCGAGCCTCGAGATAGACGGCTCGCTCCCGAAGGCGCTGGCGAAGCTCCCCGAGGACTCGCCATCACGCGCGCATCTCTCCGCATGCCACGCCCTGCTCGGTGCCGAGACGCTCGCAGCGGTGTTGCGCGCCCTCGCCGCCGCGGCCTCGCGCAGCAGCACGAGCATCCGGGCCGTCTGGAGCGGTCCGACCTTCGACGGCGACGGCGACCACACGACGAGCGCCCTATCGCACATCATCGACGAGGCGACGGAGGACGTGTTCGCCTCGACCTACTCGGCGACCGCCGGCTCGGCGTTCGTCGAAGCGCTCTGGCGTGCCGCCGCGCGGGGCGTGAGGACCACCCTGCTCGTGGACTCGAAGGTGAACGACGGAGCGACCCTCTCGATGCTGAAGTCGAAGCTCGAGGGCGCGACGTTCTGGACCTTCGTCCCGGCCGACGGAGGCTACGGGTTGCAGCACGCGAAGGTCGTCATCGTCGACTCGCGACTCGCTTTCGTCACGAGCGCCAACCTCTCGGATGCGGCGGCAGAGCGGAATCTCGAGGCCGGCGTGATCGTCCGCGACGCCGACTTCGCGTCGAAGATGCGGGGGCGGTTCTCGGAGCTGCGCTCGGCCGGTCGGCTCATCGAGGTGTAGCGGGCCGGATCGTCACGAGTCGTACGCCCTCACCACACGCTCGATGTCGTCAGCTACCGTCTCCGGATCCTCGTGCTCCCAATAGCGAAGCGCCGTCCAGTCGTTCTCACGCAGCAGGGCTGACGTCTCAGCGTCGCGCTCGATGTTGCGGGCGAGCTTCGGCCCCCAGTAGTCGGAGTTGCGCTTGGGCTGCGTCGCGTGGATCGGGCATCCGTGCCAGAAGCACCCGTCCACGAAGATCGCGACCTTGCGGCGGGTGAACGCGATGTCCGCGCGTGTTCGGCTGACCGGGACGACTCGGTAGTCGACGCGGAACCGCAGCCCGCGGGCATGGAGGAGCCGGCGGATCGCGACCTCGGGCGCGGTGTCCCGGCGACGATTGGCGAGCATCGACTTGCGCACGCCGTCGGAAGTCGCCCAGGACATGGCGACGAAGCTACAGGGTTCGGCGCGTATCCGGCGGCCGAAGATCGATGGTGGGAAGCTCGCCGTCCACGATGTCCCTCCGCGCCAGCATCTCGATCATGTCCTCCTGGCGAGGCTGCCCGAGCGTGAGCCGGTAGAGCGTGAGGGCCGAGCGCAGCCGCTCGTAGCGATCGATGTCGCGGCTCAGCGGGTAGGCCGCGAGCACCCGGTGGATACGGGCCGATCCGGGGTACACCCACCAGGGCGAGAACTCGCTGGCTGCGTCGCGCGAGGCCGCATCGAAGGCAGCGCGCCAAGCCCGCACGTCGCCCGACGCGAGCACGTCATCCCAGTGCCGCTCCCCAACGTTCTTGCGCACCGCATGCCCCGCGTACCGGTTCACGCGTCCCTCCCGTTGCTCGAAGTCGACAGGGTTGCTCGGCAGGTTCCAGTGGATCACCGAGTGGCTCCACCAGTGGAAGTCGATGCCCTCCTGGCCCACACTCGTCGACGCGAGCACGAACGGTGCGAATGGGCTGTTGAACGCGGCGCGCACCTCGCTCTGGCGCACACCGCTCTGCTCGTCGGCATCCGTGGCGTACTTGCCGCCGTACCGCAGGGCGAAACGCGCCATCAGCGGGATCTCCGCGCGTTCCGGCGAGGTGTCGCGCGCCTCATACCGCGCGGGGCGCAGACTCATCGCCCCCGCGGCACGCCGCGCCACCTCGAGCAGGCCCGCGTCGTCGAGCTCGGCACCGCCCGTCTCGCTCCACAGCTGGTAGAGGTACTCGTCGAGCACCGCCTGCAGATTGCCGTCGGCGCAGTACGCCAACACGCTCTGCCAGTAGTTGGGCTCGTCTCCGTACAAGGTAGTGAGCAGGGCGATGCTCTCGGTGCGGTTGAACAGCGTGCGGATGCCATCCGCCAGTTCGAAGGCCGCTCGCCAGAGCCCCTCCTTGGTCGCTCCCTCTCCCGCAATGCCGTGCAGGGCACGCCAGGCGATGTTGCCGGGCGCGTGCGCCGCGAGCGACGCGAGCTCGGGGTGCGTGTGAGGAACGACGGATGCGGTGGCGCGCGCGAGACGGATGTGCTCGATGAGACCCGCAGAGCCGTCCTCTTCATCACCACCCGCTGCGAGATCCTGCGGTGACGCGTCGGCAAGGCCCGCGGGCAGCGCGCCGGGGGTTGCGAAGCTCGCCTCCCACGCTTGGGCGGCACCTGGTGCCCCAGCAAGACGGGCGTCGAGCTGCTGCGTCAGGTGCTCGGCGCTCACCATCGCCCCGGCCTGGCGCGCCGCAGCTAGTGGGTCACCGAGTGCGGCGAGCGCCGGATGCGGCCAGAACAGCGCGAGCGTCGACATCGCCGCCGGGCGCCCCTCGTCGAGCGGATAGAGCAGACGCGCGCGTACGGCCTTGCGCGCCTCCGGGGTGTTCGCCGTGAGCACCCGCCGCTCGCCCGCCGCCCGCCGGTCGGCCTCGTAGCTGAGCAGCGCGGCGACCGCAGTGGGCACTCCCGACCACGCGGAGAAGATCACTTGCTTGGTGACACCTCCGTCCCCGAACTCGCGATACACGGGCCCCGGTTCGAGGTAGGGAAGCGTCGGCGGCACCCACAACAGCTTCCACCAGCCGGCGCCCACCGTCTGCTCGGCGAGTGCGCGAAGGTGTCCGTTGCCGAGGTCGACCGGGTCGAAGCTCTCGAGCGCCGCACGATCGAGCGTGCGCGCCCCCGCGAGGGCATCCGCAACGGCGGCATCGGCCCGCGCGAGCCCGGCATCCACTCGTCGCGCGAGAAGGTAGCCGTCCATGAAGTTCGCGAAGTACGGGATCGACTTCCAATACTCCACGTCAACGGCTGCACCGGCCGCCTCGCCCAGGCGCCGCAATGCCGCCCAGCCGCGGATGTCATCCGTCGACGGCACGGCAGTGGCCAGGTGGCGCACCGTCACGAGGTCCTCACGTTCGGCCACCGGCGGCCGCTCCGAGCGCGCCATGAGGGGGCTCAGCTGCTCGCGCACGCGCAACGCCGCGTCGGCAGCGTCACCGCCGGCCACAAGAGCCCGGCGGTAGGCATCGAGGCTCTTCGCGACCCTCGCCACGGCATCCGCGTCGCCGCCCGCGAGGAACCTCACGGTCGCGAGAAAGTCGCGGTAGTGGTCGTCGTCGGCGTCGTCGCTGTTGGTGAACGGCTTGTACGGCGTCGCCGACAGCAGCAACACCTTCGCCGCGGGGTGGTCGAAGAGCGCGTGCGCGAGCTCCGCCGCATCGCCCGACTCCGGGTCGAGCAGGTGACGGAAGCGCTGGAACTCATCGAGGATGATCAGGTCGGGCTCCAGGGTGTCGACGCCGGCCTTCGCGAGCGACTGGCGCAGTCGGGCCGTGAGGTTCGCCGAGCGGTGGCGCAACTGATCCGAGCGTTTCGTCTTGCCGCGCGCCTCCTCGCGCAACTCGAGGAATGCGTCGAGCGTGCCGTCGGATGCGATGAGACGGTGAAAGGCCGCCATGATCCGCGGGTCGGGTTCCCGCAGATCGGACTCGAGCTGGTCGACGATGCGGCTGAACCGTTCGAGGGTGCCCACCGATGCCTGCATGAGCAGGCGCGTCGAGCGGCGGTCCGACTTCGACTCGTTCACGAGCCGATCGAGGATGACCGTCAGCATCGCCCGCTCCGACGACGACCCGGTGCGCCATCCGCCGTCCTTGAACGAGGTGCCCGGGGTGAACGACACCAGGTTGACCTTCTTGCCTCCCAAGGCAGACGGCTCGGCCAGGCGCCGGCTCTCTTTCGCGAGCATTGTGAGGCGGGTGGCCATGCCGATGTGCTCCTCGCCGGTCACGTTGAGTCGGCGCAGGTTCTGCTGGGCGAGGTCGGCGTTGCTGCACACATATACGACGTCGATCCGGTCGACGCTGTCGTCACGCTGCAGCTGCTCGATGGCGCGGGCGATCACGCCCCGCGCGACGATGCTCTTACCCAGACCGGTCTCGTCGGCCACGAGGAAGCGCCCCGAGCCGCCTACGGCGCCCGCGCCGTAGAAGCGATCGATGACGTGCTCGACCGTCGCGCGCTGGAAGCGCTTCAGCCCCGCGAGCACCGCCTCGACATCCACGCCGCTCACCGCACGCCTCCGAGCTCGAGGTGCGCGGCCCACACCCGCTGCCACAGCTCGGCGAATCCCTCCGGAAGCACCTCGTGCTCGTCCCCGTGTTCGCGCACGAACTCGACGACGCGACGCACCTCGGCCAGCCCGGCGTGGCCATCACCCACCGCGCGCATGAGCGCCTCGAACAGTCCCGAACCCGAACCGGCCGCGGCGGCCACCCCGAAGAAACCGTGAGCCGCGTCCGCCGCGACGCCTTCGAGCGTCACGCCTGCGAGCTCGAGCATCAATGTTAAGAGCCGGATGAACGCGGCGCGATCCGTGAGCTGCCGCGCGATGATCGCATCCCGGCGGGTGTCGACGTCGTCGAGCAACTGTGCCAGCTGAATCGCCGAGACCTGGCGACCCTCGGTATCACGCAGCACGAGCACGATGAACGGGGTCACATCGGTGAGGGGCAGCCCGAGCACCTCGCCACCCTCGGACTCGCGGGCGCCGAGCGCCGCGCCGCCGAGGTCGCGCCGCGTCAGCAAGTGCCAGCTGAGCGCGATGCCGCGCTCCCCCAAGCCTCGCTGAATCGGCGTGACGGTGTCGTCGGCCCAGACGCGAAGGCTGTATGGCTCGCCCGGCAGCACTCGCGCCCACAGCGGCACAGCGGCGAGGCGCCGCAGCTGAGCTTCGAGCGCGCGCTTTGCCTCCTCGTCGGCATCCGGCTTCTCGCCACCGACGGCCGGGTAGGGCTCCTTCAATTCGCCCAGAGCGTTGAGCGTCGCCTCGACGCCGAACTTGTGAAGTGACCCCACCAGTTCGACCATGAACTCGACGTTGCCGTTCCAGGCGGCGCCTGTTGCATTGGCCGAGCCCAGCAGCACATGGCTGCCGTCGTGACGATCCACGATGAACGCCTTCGCGTGCAGGCCGCTGAGTCGCTCGGCCTGCGGCACGGCGGACGTGCCGACCTCATCATCGGCGAGCTGGGTGGCGGCGTCGTCGAGCAGGTAGCTCGTGAGTCGGCGATCGAGCGACGCAGGCGCCAGGCGGTCGAAGCTCTCGGCGCGCGACAACACATGGGTCTCGGTGCGCACCGCCCCGCGCAGGAGTGCGAGCCCGTCATCCGAGAGGAAGGGTGAGACGATGAGCGCGCGCTTGCCCGAGAGGTCCGGTCGCACCCCACCCGGAATCCCGAGCGGATGAAACGCCAGCCCGCGCATGTCGTCGGGCGTCTCCCACGCGATCGACAGCGTGCGGTCGGCGAGTGCCACAATGCGCTCACGACGTGTCGGCGACAGCCCGTGCAGCGCCAGCTGCGGCAGCGAGCGCACGAACGCCCGCAACGGCGGGTTGACAGCGGCCGCTTCCGCGCGGTGGCGCTGCTCTGCCGGCCAGCCATCGAGGCGCACCACGACATCCCAGCTGCGGTCGGCGGTGAGATTGCGGCTACCGCAGATGAAGCGATAGCGACGCTCGTCGCCCGCGCCGTACTCCAGCAGCCAGACCTTCGGGTGGAAGAGGCCGGCGGTGACCCTCACCGGATGAACCATCGGCTCGAGGAACGCCACCAGATCGGATGCGGCACCCATCGAGATCGCGCCCGCCTGCGCGAAGATGTCGATGCGGTCGGCCGAGCGCCGAACGGCCTCCAGCACGCCGATCGGGTCCGCCACATCGACGGCACGGTGGGCGGCGAACGACAGCGGCACCGACAGAGCTGTCGTGAGGTCGAGCGTGAAGGTCGTGCCCACCGCGTGCACGAGCTGGAAGCCGCTCGGCGGTCTCAACTGCTCGCTCAGGGCGGCGCGAGTGTGCGGTTCAAGCATCCGTCGCCTCTTCCCCCGCGAGACCTTCGTGAATGTCGAGCACGATGCGGCGCACGGTCGGCCAGCGGAAGACAAGCTCGCCGGCACCCGATCCGCCACCCCATCCGCCGAGTCGCCGCGTATTACCGAGTCGCGCCTGGGCGCCCTTGTTGTGGCGCTCGCGCGACTGCACCATGCGCCGCGCAGCATCGTTGCCCGGCACGGTTTCGGCGCCGCTGTCTCGCAGCAGCTCGAGCCAGGCTGCCACGAAGGTTCGTGTCGACGGATGCACGGGCACGCCACGATCGACCTCGACGCGGGCGATGAGTTCGTCGAGCGACCACGTGCGGATGTCGACCTGGCCGGGCAGACGTGCCGCCCAGTCCGCGAGCGCATCGTGGTAGCGCGCCACCGGGTCGGCTACGGCGCTGAGGCCCGCCGCCTCGTACTGTTCGGCGATCATCAGGTTGTAGAGCAGCTGGGCGCCGTGCACCACCGCCGAGAAGGCCTGCGAATGCGCCAGGAGTCCACGCACGTCATCGCTGGCGTCGACCGCCGCGGGGTCGCCCCACGGAGCAGGGCTGGCCTCGGCGGGCGCGTGCTGCATCAGGTGCGCGAGATAGCTGCCGGACGCCGTGTCGAGGATGCGGTCGCGCAGCCAGGCCGACTCATCCGCGCGCATGCGAAAGCCCCCCTCGACCGCGCGGGGAAAATCGGCGGGTGCGTCGGGCATCGTGGTCGACCACGCACGGAACACTCCAGAGGTGTCGAGATCGCCCGCGAGCTCCGGCACGCGGCCCTCGAACGCGAGCGCGTCTTCGCGAGACAGCGACGGCTCACGAAGGATGCCGTAGTGGCGCAGCATCGTCCAGTACACGGACGACGGCAGCGTCTTCAGCGTGACACCGGCCTGCGTGCCGAGCAGACCGGCGTTGTCGGACGATCGCTTGAGCGGCTCGATGAGCTGCCGTTCGAGACGGTCGGCCGCCGCCACCGGATCGCTCGACCGGGCGGCGAGCTGGTAGATCCACGGAACGAACAGCAGGTAGCGGGCTCGGGTGAGCAGCGTGGAGGTGCCGGGGAAGAGGGCATCGGAGATGCCATCGCGCAGCTGCCCGAGCCCGAGCTCATCGCGGCTCTCGCGGTCGGAGAAGAGCCGGATGACGTCGCGCATCCGCCGCTGTTCTTCGGCCGAGGCGTCGAGCCACGCGATGAGCGACGGCAAGGCATCCACCTCCGGGAACGAGCGCCGCTCGGGCAGCGGGCATGCTTACGCTAGCCCCGCGCGCGGACATCGGTGAGCCCCACAGCTGGGGGACGACGCGATGCGGTTCCACGTCGCGGGCGCGTGCTACAAAGCGCATGCTTGGACCCGGCTGAGCAGTGGCGCTTGCGTCTAGCGGCGATTTCGAGTTGGAGGGTCGGCGGTTCCCGCTCATCGACCGGAGCCGAGGCACCTGGAACCCGCGCGAGCTCGATGCGACGCTCTCGATCGTGTCTGTGGCGGATGGGCCCTACGGCGACCACCGCGGTGCTGACGGCCGCGTGCACATCGACAGTGACTTGCTCGATGAGGTCGATGGACCCATGCTGCGACATGGATTGCAGGACATGCACGGCGTCGAGATCGCGGTGCCGCGACGCGCTGCACTACGACCTTCGCGAGACGCATTCGAAGAGCGGTTCACGACCTTCGGGCGCTGACTTGCTTGCGCCGTCAGCCGCTGAACGAGAGGCTCCACGAATGGAATGGTTTTCCCTCGCTGTAGATGCGATCACGGCACTCGCAATTGTCTTCGCCGCGTGGCAACTCTTGTTCCACAGTCGCCAGATGCATCGCGAGCTTGAAAACCTCTACGTGCAGCGCTACTGGGAGCTCATGGACCAACGAAGCGAGAGCTTCACAGTCGAGGGCGATCCGAAGCCAAGCGACCGCAGAGTCATCCACGCCTACTTGCAGCTCTGCGAGGACGAGATCGACCTCCGCAGGCTCGGGCGCGTCACGGACAACACTTGGAAGTTCTGGTGCGAGGCCATACGGAGTCAAGCGACTTCACCCAGCTACGCGAGCTTCCTCTCGACGGCTCCTGCAGACCGATGGCCGCTTCTTCGCGAGCTCACGGCGCAACCGGCCGCATACGACCCTCTCCGAGACCAGAGAAATTGGATGTGGCGGAAACTTCACGGCCTATAGAGACGGAACGGCCCGGATTGCCGGCGCTCACCTGAGGCAGGCTCAGCCTAGTGCCGCACCTACCTCACTAAGCCTTACGCCGTCGCCTCATCTGTCTACGAACGCGCCCTGCTTCAGTGGCTCGGTCGCGAACTCCCGCCCGGCCGTGCGATCAGCATCGCTGACTTGCGCGCTCGCATCAGCGCAACATAGGAGAGACAAGCGCGATCGGCGCCGTGGGCGGTTCTCGATCCGCGCGCATCGCATCCGAGTCCGGCGTCGCCGCGGCGGGCATCCCCTCCCGCCCCCGCAGGATCCCCCGGATGCGCCACGCGGCGAACAGCGCCGCGAGGCTGACGGCGATGTGGAGCCCCAGGAACGCGTCCGCGAGCCCCGCACCGAGCAGCACACCCGCCACGAGCGGCCCCGCGGCCGAGAACGCCGTCTGCAGGGCGCCGATCGTGCCGAGCGTCTGGCCGACCATGCCGCGCGGGGCGAGCGACGCGGTGAGCGGGTTGAGCACGGGGCTGTACATGGTCTCCCCCACCGCGAACACGCCGTAGGTGGTGACGAAGATCGCCGCCGCGAGGCCCGGCGCGAGGTGCGCGGCCGAGAGCAGCAGCCACGAGAACACCCAGATGCCCGCCACCACCATGAGCAGGGTCGGCGCGCTGCGCTTCGCGGTGAGCTTCACCACCACGACCTGCAGCGCCACGATCACGAGGCAGTTCACGGCGGCGGCCATGCCGATCGCTGAGGCGTCGACGTCGAGCACCGTGAGCGCGTAGGCCGGCAGGCCCGACTCGAACTGGGCGTAGAAGCCGAGCGCGAGGGTCGTGGTGAGCACGGCTGTCCAGCGCAGGGCGGGGTCGGCGAAGATCGTGCGCAGGGCGCCGCGCTGACTGCGGCGTCCGGGTGCGTCGATCACCGCGATCGCGCCCGTGTTCGCCTCCTGCACGGTGGCCGACACGTCGACAGCGGATGCCGGGGCCTCGTCTCCGAAGGACTCGTCGCGACCGAGGGCGGCATCCGCCACTCCCCCGCTCACGCGGCCGGCGGCCCAGATGATGGCCGACGACAGCACGAAGCCCCCCGCGGCCATGAGGAATCCGACGTCGAGGCCGTCGACGCGGTCGAGGTCGACCACGAGGCCCGCGAGGAACGCGCCCGCGGCCATGCCGAGCGACTCGCCGGTGAACTTGTAGGCGAAGATCTTGCGGCGGTCGCCGCTGTTCGACCACTGCAGCGCGAGCACCTGCTTGGCAGGCACGGCGGCGGCGAGGCCGAGTCCGAAGACGAGCATGCCGACGAGGAACGTCACGGCGTCGCCCACGAACACGAGCGTGCCGACGGCGGCCGCGCCCACGAGCTGCGACACGACGGCGACGGTCACCGGATTGTGGCGGTCGGCCAGGCGGCCGGCGAGTGGCGCGGCGACGAGCGCGCCGACCGAGAAGAGGGAGGCGGATGCCGCGGCGAGCAGCAGACCCCATCCGCGCGTCTCGGCGGCGTAGGCGAACTGGTACGGCAGCACGGCGCCCCAGCCGAGCGAGCCGATGCTGGACGCGAGCACGAGCAGTCGGGCGCGCATGGGTGGATCTCCTCCGTCGAAGTGTGGTGCGGGTGGTTCGGGTGATGCAGCGCTTCGACGTCGAAGCTTTCGATGTCGAAATATTAGCATTCGAACATCCGTGGGACAATCAGGCATGGCCAGAGCCCCCCAGAGCGTGCAGGCGCAGTACCGCCGCGACGTCGCCACCTACGTCAAGGCGGGCGGCGAGGAGTCGGTGCAGCGCGTCATCACCGCCGTGCAGAGCCTCAACCGCAAGCTCGACCAGTGGTACGCGCGGCAGCTCGCCGACCTCGACATCGCCCCCGGCGAGTGGGGCGTCGTCACGGCCCTCGCGAAGGCCGGCGCCCCTCTCACCCCGAGTCAGCTGGCCGACCTCACGAGCGTGGCCCCCTCATCCATGACCCACCGCCTCGACAAGCTCGCCGAGCGCGGCCTGATCGAGCGCGCCCCCGACCCGCACAACCGCACACGCGTCTACGTGAGCCTCACCGACGAGGGCTGGCAGCTGTTCTCGCTCGCCATCCGCGGCTCGAACGTCGTCGAGTCGGATGTGCTGCAGGATCTCAGCGACACCGAGCGCGGGGAGCTCGCGCGGATGCTCGAGGTCGTGATCGCGCGGCTCGACGAGGTGGAGGCGTAGCCGCTGCGTCGTTCGAGCCGGACGCCTCACCGCTGGTTGAGTAGCCCGCGCCGCAAGCCCGCCGATCATCCCCAGTACCCCGAGCCAGCCCGCTCTCCACAGATCCCGCCCGACCAGGCCCGCACCGCCGCGCGCGCCGCGAATCTGGCTCCATGCCCACGGCCGAACCCCACATCCTCCGCGCCTCGACCAGCGCCGACTTCCTCGCCTCAGTGCCCGCGATCTGCGGCTTCACCGCCCGGAACAGCGTGGTCGTGGTGCCATTCGCCGGAAAGCAGGGGCGGGGCGCGTTCCGCTTCGACCTCCCCGTCGACGACCGCACGGTGACGACCACCGCACTCGCCAAGTGCATCCCCGAGTTCGTGCAGCGCATGCCGGGCAGCGACGGGGTCGCGGTCATCGTCTACACCGACGGCACGTTCGCGGAGCGCCATGGAACGCCGCACCTCGAGCTGTGGCGCGCGATCCGCCCCCGGCTCCGGAAGGCTGGCCTCGCCGTCAAGGAGGCGGCGGTGGTCGCGGCTGACGGATGGGCGAGTTACCTCGACCCGGGCCGTCCGCTCGGCGGTCGACCTCTGGACGAGATCACCGGGAGCCGCATGGCACTCGAGGCGGCGTACCACGTCGACCGCATCCCCGACCTCGATGCGTGGAGCTCGCTCCCTGACCCCGACCCCCGGATCACTCAGCACGTGGCGACCGCGATCGACGACCTCGTGTACTACGGCGAGCGCCTGGACGCTTTCGGGGTCGCGCATTCGTACACGCCTGATCCGATCTCGCTCGCAGAGCGGATGCTGAATACCCCTGCGCACGAGCTCGGTATCGATGCGCTCGCGGAGATCGTCGTCACGTGCGACGCCCCGGCCCTTCGGGACGTGCTGCTGATCGCCCTCGCCGGCGGCCGAGAGCGCGGCGAGCGCGCGCTGAGGCTCCAGCTCGAGGCATACGAGAGGCAGGCTGCGACGGGCGAGTCGTTCGACAAGCAGGCCCTCGCCGACATCGGGAAGCGCCCGGACGACGACGACCTCATCATGGCGGGGCGGTCGCGGTTCCGCCCGAACGCAGAGCACCTGGAGGCGAGCATCGAGGCGCTTAGGCGCGCCGCGGCTCACGCACCTCGGCCCCGGCGGGCCGGGTCGCTCTGTGTGTTGGCCTGGATGCTGTGGGCGCGAGGACTGATGTCGCCGGCGTCGGAGATGCAGGCCCTCGCCTACGAGTGCGATCCCGATCTTCGGATGGTCGAGACCATCGAATGGCTCCTCTCGACGGGGCTACCGGAGTGGGGGTTCCGCGCCCCGAGCGATGTACAGAACTGAGCCGGTCTTGTACACTCTCGACATGGCTGAGATCTCGGTGTCCGACGCACGTGCCGCTCTTCCCGAGGTCATCGAGCGCGCTCGCACCGAGGCGGTGTTCGTGACACGTCACGGCAAGGCCCAGGCGGTGCTCGTGAGTCCCGAGCGCTACGAGCAGCTGGTCGAGGCCCTCGAGGAGCATGACGACATTATCGCCTTCGATGCCGCCCTCGCCGAGGAGGGCGACGACATCCCCTGGGAGCAGGCGAAGGCCGACCTGGGCTGGGTCTGAGTTGACCTACCGCATCGAGCTCCGCCCCGCGGCCGTGCGCGCGCTGCGCAGCGTGCACCCCCGCGACCGCGGGCGCATCCAGGGCGCCATCCGCCTGCTCGCGGAAGACCCGCGGCCGCCGGCGGCCCGCAAGCTCCAGGGACGCGAGGGGCACCGGGTGCGCGTGGGCGACTACCGCATCCTGTACACGCTTCGCGACGACGTGCTGCTCGTCGCGGTGGTCACTCTCGGCCACAGAAGCGACGTGTACCGCCCGTAGTCACGAGGGCTGCGGCTCCGCCCTGTGCGTCAGTTCCTCTCAGCGCCCCGCAAAACGGGGGACGGATGCGGGGCTCACCCGAGGCCGGTGTGCGTCGCCCAGCGCTCGGCCGCGCTCGACGCGGCGTCCTCGATGAGCTCACGCAGCTCGGGGCGGTCGGGCACGGCGAAGGACACGTATCCCCCGCGGCCACCGGCGACCGGACGCCCGTACGCCTTCGCCGCGAGCGACCCGTCGGGCAGCAGCCGCACGGTGATCGACTGCAGCACGAACTCCTCGCCGCGGCGGGTGTCGCGCCACTGCAGCTCGCCGGGAACGGGCAAGTTGAGCGCGAGCGCGGTCACGTCGGGGCGGGGCATGGGGCCTATTCAACCACCCGCATCCGGGCTATTTTCAGTAGATGGTGAAAGTCGCGACGCTCGCGCGGGCGGGCGCCACCCTCAGCTATCTCGACGCCGACGGGCCCGGTCGCGCCTTCATGCTCGTGCACGGGGCGGGCGTGGACAGCTCGATGTACGCGCCGCAGGTGGCCGCACTCTCGGAGGCCGGCCACCGGGTCATCGCCGTAGACCTGCGCGGCCACGGCGCCTCGACGCTCGCCGAGGGCGTGCGCATCACGGCATCCGACCTGCTCGACGACCTCGTCGGCCTGCTCGAGCACCTGCGCTTGGCGGCACCCGTGCTCGTCGGCCACTCGCTCGGCGGCAATCTCGCGCAGGCTCTCGTGCGACGGCATCCGCACCTTGTCGGCGGACTCGTGGCGATCGACTGCACCTGGAACACGGGGCCGCTCACCGCGTTCGACCGGCTCGGGCTGCGCCTCGCCGCGCCGAGCCTCGCCGCCATCCCGGCGCGGAGGCTGCCTGCGCTCATGGCGTCGGCATCCGCGGTCACGCCCGAGGCGATCGCCGCGCTCGAGGTGGCGTTCGCGCGGATGCCGAAGTCCCGCTTCCTCGACGTGTGGCGCGCGACGGCGAGCCTCGTCGAGCCCGACCCCGGCTACCGCACGCCCGTGCCGCTCACCCTCGTCCGCGGCGCGCGCGACCGCACGGGCAACATCGCGAAGGCGATGCCCGCCTGGGCGGCCACCGAGGGGGTGGCCGAGCACGTCATCCCCGCGGCCGGGCACGTGCCGACGCTCGACGCGCCGGATGCGGTGACGGCGATCCTCGCGGAGGCGGCGCGATGACGGGCGCCGACGAGCGCGGGCGATTCGTCGACGCGCTCGGCGACGTCCTCGCGTCGTGGAACCTGCCGCGCTCGACGGGGCGCATCTACGGCGCGCTCCTGCTGCGCGACGCCCCCGCGACCTTCGACGAGCTGCGCGCCGAGCTCGGGCTGAGCGCCGGCGCCGTCAGCACGGGCGTGCGCGAGCTCGTCAGCTGGGGGCTCGCGCACACCATCCCGCAGCCCGGAAGCCGCAGGCTGCTCATCGAGGCGGCGGGCGGCTTCGAGCAGCTGCTCGCTGCGAGCCACGAGCGCACGCGCGCGTTCATCGAGGTGCTGCGCAGCGGCACCCGGCTCGTCGACGGTTCGGTCGCCGCCGCCCGGCTCGACGACGTGAGCGGTCTCTTCGAGGCCTCCGTCGACGCGGGCGAGCGGATGCTGGAGGCGCGGCGGGAGGAGGTCGCGGGCGGTGGAGTAGCCCCGTTACCGCTGGTTGAGTAGCCCGCGCGGCGGCTCATCACCGCTGGTCGGGTGCCCGCGCAGCGCCCCCCCTTACCGCTGGTCGAGTGCCCGCGCAGCGCCCTCATAACCGCTGGTCGAGTGCCCGCGCAGCGGGCGTATCGAGACCCGACGAACGTGTGACGTCGGCTGGTTTCGATACGCGCCTGCGGCGCTACTCAACCAGCGGGTGCGGCGCCTGCAGCGCTCCTCAACCGACGGACGCGGCACCGCCGAGCGTGGCCCCCACCCACAGCCCGAGCGCCGCGAGCGCCGTCGCTGCCGCGAGCTGCACGAGCGCGGTGAGCGCCGCATCCGTCCACGCGCGCTTCTGCAGCAGCCGCACCGTCTCGAAGCTCGCCGTCGAGAACGTCGTGTAGCCGCCGAGGAAGCCCGTGCCGAGCGCCCACTGCCACTCCCCCGCGAGCGCCCCCGCACCCACGAGCCCGACGAGCAGGCCGAGCAGCAGCGAACCGCTGAGGTTGATCGCGATCGTGCCCCACGCCATCCGCGTGACCCGGCGCGAGCGGATGCCGGTGTCGAGCGCGAACCGCGCCACGGCGCCCAGCCCACCCGCGAGCGCCACCACCACGAACAGCCCGGGGGTCATCGGGCCGCCTCCGGATGCCGCAGCGAGCCGAGCAGGACGCCCGCGAACGTCGCCCCGGCGCCCACGAACACCGTGCCGAGGCCGTACAGGGTGGCGAGCCATCCGTCGCCCGAACCGAACAGCAGCGCGGCGTCGGTCGCGAGGGCGCTGTAGGTCGTGAAACCGCCGAGGAACCCCGTGCCGAGCAGCAGCCGCAGGCTGCGACGGATGCCGTGGTCGGGCCCGCGGCGCACGAGCTCCTCGAGCAGGAAGCCGAGCGCGAACGCTCCGACGAGGTTGGCGAGGAGCACCGCCCACGGCATGCCGCCCGCGGCAGGGATGAGGAGGGTGAGCGCCTCTCGGGCGGCCGTGCCGAGAGTGCCGCCGACGAAGACGAGCGCGAGGTTCGCGGGGGTGACGAGGGCGCGCGCGGGGGGCGCGGGCGGCACCTCGACGACGTCGGTGTCCGGGTCGCTGGGGAGCTCCGGGGCGGCGTCGGGGGCGGGGGCCATCGCGTCGATGCTAGCGGGGCCGGGGCGCCGGGGAGGGGCCGCCCCGCGACGTCACCCGCGCTCGTGGCGTGCACGCGGACCCTGAGCGGGTCGTCGTGGGGCGCGGCTTCGCCGACCTGCTGTCGCTCATCGGGCGCATGCTCGTCGCGGCGGGCGCGCGCACCGTGGCGGTCGAGGAGTACGGGCACGAGACGCATCGCGCCGTGCTCGCGGCGGCAGGGCTACGGCTCGCGCCGATCCCGGTCGACGGGGACGGCGCCGACATCGCCGCCCTCGAAGCTGTCGCAGCGGATGCCGTGCTCCTCACCCCCGCGCACCAGTTCCCGACGGGCGTTCCGCTGTCGCCCGCGCGCCGCCTCGCCGTCACGGCCTGGGCGCGGCGAACGGTGCCCTCGTGCTCGAGGACGACCACGACGGCGAGTTCCGCTACGACCACCGGGCGGTCGGGGCCGCGCAGGCCCTCGACCCCGACCACGTCGCCTACCTCGGCACGGCGAGCAAATCGCTCGCGCCCGCGGTCGGGCTCGCGTGGGCGGTCGTTCCGCAGCGGATGATCTCGGGGCTCGCCGAGGCCCGGCGTGTCGCGGGGGTGGCGGCGGATGCGGTGTCGCAGCTCGCCCTCGCCGACTTCATCGAGAGCCACCGCTACGACCGCCACGTGCGGCGCCTCCGGGCGGAGTACCGGCGGCGGCGGGAGCTGCTCGACGGGCTCATGGTGGCATCCGGCTCGGGCGCGCGCGTGCGGGGGCTCGCCGCGGGGCTGCACTGCGTGGTGGAACTGCCCGCGGGGGTGGCGGCGGATGCGGTGGTCGCCGAGGCTGCGCGGCGCGAGGTCGCGGTGGAGGGGCTTGCGGCGTACGCGGCGCACGCGACCGCGGCGGCTCGCACGTCGACGATCGTGGTGGGCTACGGCGCCCCGCCCGCGCGCGTCGCCGACGAAGCGATCGCCGAGCTGGTGGCCGCGATCGCGAGCGTGGCGCCCCCTCGCAGTCTGGCGGCGCGGGGTCGTCTCCTTCCGAATTTCTGTTCGATGACTTCTCCACCAATCGCCTGATTCTGTGGTATATATGTTCGTGACTCGGTAGCGTGGAGGCATCCCCTCATCGAACGGAGTCCCGGTGCCCCTCGACCGCTCGCTTCTCACCAGCGCACACGCGCTCGTGGACGCGCTGGGCGGAACCTCGCTCGATTCGGTCGACGCGCTCGGCAGCCTGCCGCCGGCGGCCGTATTGCAGGCGATCGACCTCGTGGGCGATCTCTCCCGCATCGTCGACTCACTCGGCGCCGTCCTCTCCGCGCACGTGACGCAGCGAGTGCAGACGGATGCCGCCTTCCGCGTCGAGGCACTCGGGCGCGACGTGGGCGGTCGCCCCGCGAGCGAGCTGCTCCGCGACCGCACCCTGCTCGATCCCGAGGTGCTGCGCGATTGGCAGACCGTCGGCGACGGCATCGCGCCGCGCGTGTCTCTGCAGGGCGAGCCACTCCCCTGCCGGCACGAGGCGGTGTGCGCTGCGGTGCTATCGGGCGACGTCGGAGCGCGCGCGGCGGCGATCATCGTGCGCGGGATCGACGCTGTGGCCCCGTTCGCCGACCTCGACTCCCTCCACGCCCTCGAGCAGACGCTCGTCGGATGCGCCGGCACCATCACCAACCGCCAGCTCGGCCGCCTCGTGCGCGAGCTGCCCGACCGGTTCGACGTCGAGGGCGCCGACGACCGCGAAGAGCGCCTCCGGGCTCGCGCGAGCGTCACGCTCCGTGAACTCCCCAGCGGGCTCACGCGCCTCATCGCCGACCTGCACCCCGAGGCCGCGGGGCTCGTGCGTGCGGCCCTCGACGCGCACACAGCGCCGCGGCGGCAGCCGACGTTCCAGGCGAGCGATGCGGGCGCGAGGCGCGCCGATAGCAAGCTCAACACCGAGCTCGACACCGACGTCAGCCCCGGTTTCGACACGCAAGTCGACATCGGCCTCAACACCGAGCACGACGCCGACCACGACGCCGACCCGGCCCGCGAAGCCGCCGTCGCCGACCTCCGCCCGCTGGCCCAGAAGCGCGTCGATGCGCTCGAGAGCATGGCGCGCAGCTTCCTCGCCCAGGACCGCGGTTCGCTCGCGGGCACCGCCGTCACCATGCTCGTGACCGTCGCGCTCGAGACGCTCGAGAGCGGCACGGGCACTGCCCGCATCGCGGGCGTCGACGAGCCGATCTGCGCGGGCACCGCCCGGCGGCTCGCGGCGGAGGCCGAGATCATCCCCGTCGTGCTCGGCACGGGCTCCGAGGTGCTCGACCTCGGGCGGTCCACCCGCCTCTTCACCGAGGCGCAGCGGCGCGCCATGGCCGCCCGCGACGGCGGATGCATCTGGCCGGGGTGCGACGTGCCGCCCGCCTGGTGCGAAGCAGCGCACCTCATCGCGTGGATACTCGCCGGACTCACCGACCTCGACAACGGCGCCCTCCTCTGCGCGCACCACCATCGACGGTTCGACCACGAGGGCTGGGCGCTGCGGCGCGACGACGGGGTGCCGAGCCTCATCCCGCCACCCTGGCTCGACCCGCGCCAGCGCCCCCGCCGAGCGGGCCGCCTCACCCTCGCCGCGTAGCACCGGGAGGTCGCCCGCGCCCTGCCGCGCCCGCGCCCTGCCG
>JAEYVF010000075.1 GCA_023432005.1 Actinomycetes bacterium | reverse complement strand
CCCCGTGACCGCACGCACCCTCGTCAAGCAGCTCGCCGCCCAGCCCGACGGACCCGTCTCCGTCTCCGGATGGGTGGAGACGGTGCGCGATCAGAAGAAGGTGCAGTTCGTCATCCTGCGCGACGAGACGGGCGCGGTGCAGCTCGTGCACCCCCGTACGGATGTCGAGGAGCCGGGCACGGACGCCCTCGCGACCACGATCTCCGGGCTCACGCACGGCACCTTCCTCACCGTCACGGGCGAGCTCAAGCACGACGAGCGCGTCAAGCTCGGCGGCCTCGAGGTGAAGATCGGCGACATCACCGTGGCCGCCGAGGCGCTCGACCTGCCGATCGCCGAGGACTCGTCGATCGACAAGCGCCTCGACTGGCGCTTCCTCGACCTGCGCCGCCCCGAGCAGAACCTGATCTTCCGCGTGCAGACGACCTTCCTGCACGCGGTGCGCACCTGGTGGGTCGAGAACGACTTCATCGAGATCCACACACCGAAGCTCATGGCCTCCGCGTCCGAGAGCCGCGCCGAGCTCTTCGAGGTCGAGTACTTCGAGACGAGGGCCTACCTCGCCCAGAGCCCGCAGTTCTTCAAGCAGATGGCGCAGCCGGCCGGTTTCGGCAAGGTGTTCGAGGTCGCGCCCGCGTTCCGCGCCGACCCCTCGTTCACGAGCCGTCACGCCACCGAGTTCATCTCGGTCGACGCGGAGATGAGCTGGGTCGACTCCCACGAGGACGTCATGGCGATGCACGAGCAGGTGCTCGTCGCCGGCCTCACGGCCGTCAAGGAGAAGCACGGCGCCGAGATCGAGGCCGCGTTCGGCGTCGAGGTGACCGTGCCGACCACCCCGTTCCCGCGCATCCCGCTCGCCGAGGCGCACAGCATCCTCGAGTCGCGCGGCTACACCGTGCCCCGCACGGATGGCGACCTCGACCCCGAGGGCGAGCGTCGCCTCGCCGAGTACGTGAAGGAGCAGTACGGCCACGAGTTCGTCTTCGTGACCGACTACGCCACGGGCATCCGGCCGTTCTACCACATGCGCCACGAGGGCGATCCCACGCTCACCAACAGCTACGACCTGCTGTTCAACGGCACCGAGATCTCGACGGGAGCGCAGCGCGAGCACCGCGTCGAGGTGCTCGTCGCACAGGCGAAGGAGAAGGGCCTCGACCCCGAGGAGCTCGGCTTCTACCTCGACTTCTTCCGCTACGGCGTTCCCCCGCACGGCGGGTTCGGCATGGGCCTCAGCCGCGTCATCATGCTGCTGCTGCACCAGGCGTCGATCCGCGAGGTCACCTACCTCTTCCGCGGTCCGAACCGCCTCCTGCCGTAGGAGCCGTCACGCGGTCTGCGGGTAGCTCGACTCCTGCAGCACCGTGAGATCCTCCAGCGTCGCGGCGCCGATCGAGCGCATGACGGCCTGCACCATCGCGACCGCGGAGGCCTTCGCGACGTAGTTGCCGCTCACCGCGACCGTCTGCCCGCTCTCGGAGACGATGCGCCAGAAGTACGGCTGTGTGGGGTTCTTGCTGCGCAG
The DNA here is from genome assembly GCA_023432005.1 of Actinomycetes bacterium. GTDB lineage: Bacteria > Actinomycetota > Actinomycetes > Actinomycetales > Microbacteriaceae > Homoserinibacter. The sequence continues at coordinate 7,559 of JAEYVF010000075.1, read as the reverse complement.
GACCTGAAACCGCATGGGGGACTCCTCGAACACTCGGGGGGTGTAGATCGTGAGCATAGACGGATCGCCCCACCCCCCGCTAGGGGGTCACGGCACGCGCGGCGCGGCGGGCTCCTCGAACTCGTAGTCGACGCAGCTGCGCGCGTCGACGACCGAGCGGATGAAGCCGGCCGCCTCCTGGTGCTGCGGATGCGCCTGGTACGCCGCGAGGTCCTCGCGCGTCGCGAAGTCGGAGACGAGTACGACGTGCCAGTTGCCTGCCGTCTCCGCGAGGTCGACGCCGACCTCGATCGACTCGGCCGCGACGACTCCGCGCAGCGCCTCGAGCCGCTGGGCGATGCCCGCCGCGTCCGCCGCCCGCTGCGCCGCATCCTCGGCGGAGAGCCGCCACGTCACGATGTGCCGGATCACGCCGACGCCTCCCGCTCGTCGAGGGCGCGCCTCAGCCGATCGGGGTCGACGCGCCAGATGGTGTGCACGCGATCGTCGATGAGCACGACCGGGATCTCCTCGGCGTAGCGGTCGAGCAGCTCGGCGTCGTCGAGGATGCTGCGCTCCTCGAGCTCGAGCCCGCGCTCCCCGGCCACCTCGAGCACGATCGCGCGCGCGTCGTCGCACAGGTGGCATCCGGGCTTGCCGAGGAGGGTCAGTCGCGGAGCGGGCACCCACCTAGACTATGGGGGTCATGCCCGAGGCCTCCCCCACGTCGCACCCGAGCGAGCGCCCGATCGTCGCGTTCTTCGACGTCGACAACACGCTCATGCACGGAACGAGCGTGTTCCACGTGGGCCGCGAGGCGTGGGCGCGCGGCATCATCGGCTGGCGCGACATCCTGCTCTTCGGCTGGCATCAGCGGCGCTTCATCAAGGTGGGCGAGAACCACGAGCACATGGGGACCGCGCGGGAGCGCGCGCTCGGGCTCGTCGCCGGGCACACCGAGTCGCAGATCATGGAGCTCGCCGACTCGATCTGGGAGCACCGGATCAAGCCGCGGCTCTGGCCCGAGACCGTCGCCCTCGCGCACGAGCACCTCGCGAAGGGTCACCAGGTGTGGCTCGTCTCGGCGACGCCCGTCGAGGTCGGGCAGCTCATCGCCGACAAGCTCGGCCTCACGGGCGCCCTCGGCACGCGCGCGGAGGCCGTCGACGGCGTCTACACCGGCCGGCTGATCGGTCCCGTCCTGCACGCCGAGCACAAGGCCGTGCGGGCGCGGGAGCTCGCGGAGGAGCTCGGCGCCGATCTCGCGGCGTCGTGGGCCTACTCCGACAGCCGCAACGACATCCCGCTGCTCGAGCTCGTGGGCAACCGCGTCGCCGTGAACCCGGATGCGGGACTCGCCCGGTACGCGGCGGAGAAGCGCTGGCCGACGATGCGGCTCGACCCGGCGGCCATCAAGGCGCAGCAGCGGCTGGTGCGGCGCGAGGCGAAGCGGGCCACCACGGCCGCCGCCCCCGACGACGACGACAGGCCCGCAAAGACGAAGCCCCGGGGCTGAGCCCGGGGCTGTCGGTCACTTCTTGTTGCGGCGCTGGTGACGCGTCTTGCGGAGAAGCTTGCGGTGCTTCTTCTTCGCCATGCGCTTGCGGCGCTTCTTGATGACGGAACCCATGTTCACCTCATTCAGTTCGATCGACGGACCACCCGGTCCGAGTCGAACCGCGGGAAGCCTAACCGGGAGAGTCTAACAAACCGGCGTGGGCTCGAGATCACCGAGCGCGCGGCCCCTCAGCCCGCCTGGATGTCGCGGTCGGCGATGCCGACGACCCCCGCCACCGCCGACTCCGGGATGCGGTACGAGCGCCCGAAGCGCACGGCCGGCAGCTCGCCCGCGTGCACGAGACGGTAGACGGTCATGGTGGAGACGCGCATCATGTCGGCGACCTCCTGGACCGTCAGGAAGCGCACGTCCGAGAGATCGCGTGCCATGTCCGCCTCGTTGTCCGTGTGGTTGGTGTGGTCTGTGTGACTGGAGTGTCCTGCCACAGAGTAGGGGGTGCGGGGATGCCGTGTCCAGGGAGGGCATCGCCGCGCGCCCTCGCACGTGGGACGCTGGCAGCATGAGGCTCTTCGCCGCGTTCCGCGCCTCGCGCCGGCAGCCCGTGCTGCAGGTGGCGAAGTCGGCGATCGCGACGGTCGCCGCGTGGCTCGCGGCCGCGTGGCTCGTGCCCGGTCCACTGCCCGTCTTCGCGGCGATCGCGGCGCTGCTCGTCGTGCAGCCGAGCCTCAACCAGTCCGTCACGAAGGCCGTCGAGCGCACGGTGGGCGTCGTGGCGGGCGTCGTCATCGCCTCCGCGCTCGCCCTCGCCTTCGGCCAGGCCACGTGGGTCGTGCTCGTCGCCGTGGTGGCCGCGCTCGGGGTCGCGTGGGCGCTGCGGATGACGACGGGCACCGCCAATCAGGTGGCGATCAGCGCCCTGCTCGTGCTCGCGCTCGGGGCCGCCACGCCGGGGTATGCGGTCGACCGCGTGCTCGAGACGATCATCGGAGCCGTCATCGGCTTCGTCGTCAACCTCGCGCTCGTCCCTCCGCTCGCGCTCGAGCCCGCGCGACGCGCCGTCGACGCCCTCGGCGGGGAGGTCGCGGCCTCGCTCGACCGGCTCGCCGCCGCCCTGGCCGCCCCGCAGACGCCGGCGCAGCTCGAGGAGCTCATGATCACCGTGCGGCTCATGCGCCCCATGGTGTCGGGGGCAGCGGATGCGATCGGCTCCGCCGCCGAGTCGCTCACGCTCAATCCCCGCGCCCGTCGCCGCCGCGAGGAGCTCGACCGGCTGGACGCGACCCTCGCGATGCTGAGCCCCATGGTGACGCAGGTGATCGGGATGACCCGCGCGCTCTACGACCGCTACGACGCGTCGCTCGCCGAGGAGCCGGCCGTGCGGGCGATCGGCGAGCAGCTGCGGCGGGCCGCCCACGACGTGCGTCGGGTCATGCGGCGCGCGAGCCCCGACCCGGCGGCGCCGCCGACCGAGAGCCTCCCGGCGCTCACCGCCCCGCTCGCGATCGCGGCGCCGTCATCCGGCCACTGGATCCTGGTGGGGTCGCTCCTAGAGGATCTGCGGCGCATCCACGCGACCCTCGCCGAACCCGGCTCACGCTGACCGGTCGGTTCTCGGCCCCACGACGGGCGGACGGGGACAGAACCGACCACTCAGCGGATGATCAGTCGCCCTTGCGCAGCTTCGGCAGCTTCTCGCTCACGCGCTGGCGCGCGCCCTCGATCTTCTCCTGAGCGGTCTCGAACGCGACGCGCGCGGCGTTGGCCGTGTCGGCGGCCGTCCGGCCGAGGCGATCGCCGAACTCGGCCCCCGCCCACGCGGCGTAGACCGTGGTCGCGCCGTTCTCATCCGTGGCCACGGTGAAGTCGGTGAACGGCTCGAGCCACACCTCGACCTCCTCGAGCGGACTCGCGTCGAGGTGGTAGTAGCGGTGCTGGCCCTCCTCGCGCACGCCGACGAGACCGTGCTCGCGAAGCACCTTGAGGTGCTTCGACACCGTCGGCTGCGCGACGCCCAGCTCGTTGACGAGGTCTCCGACCGCGAGCTCCCCCCGGCTCTCGAGAAGCTGTCGAAGGATCTCGCGGCGGGTGCCGTCGGCGAGGACGTCGAAGATGTCGGCCATTCCGACAGACTAGCCAGCGCACCCCGGGAGTACCATGACCCGGGTCCGACGGTCGGAAGCGAGGAGGACGGATGCGCACCAAGCCGGTGCGGCGCGATCCGCTCGTCGCGCGTGCGCTCGACAAGATCGGCGACTTCGCGACGATCACACCCGCGCGCTTCGCGATCCTCGTGTTCGCGAGCCTCGTCGTGCTCTTCACGCTCCTGTTCTCGCTGCCGATCGCCACGAGCACGGGCGAGCAGACGTCGTTCGTCGACGCGCTCTTCACGGCCGTGTCGGTCATCTGCGTGACGGGTCTCTCGACGGTCGACATGGCCAGCCACTGGTCGCCGTTCGGGCACGTGCTCGTCTTCGTGGGCGTCGAGATCGGCGGCATCGGCGTGCTGACGGTCGCGTCGATCCTGGGGCTCGTCATCAGCCGCAAGCTCGGCCTGCGCCAGAAGCTCATGGCGGCGGGCGACGCGAACCCGCTGCGCATCCGCCGCGGGCCGATCGCGGAGGGGCAGGCGGTGCGGCTCGGCGAGACGGGCAACCTGCTCGCGACGGTCGCGGTGAGCGTCATCGTGATCGAGCTCGCGGTCGCGCTGCTCATCTTCCCCCGCCTCCTCATCGCGGGGGTGCCCTGGTACACCGCCCTGTGGGAGTCGATCTACTTCTCGGCGATGGCCTTCACGAACACGGGCTTCTCCCCCGCCCCCGAGGGCATCACGGCCTTCGCGAACGACTGGTGGTTCCTGGGCGCCCTCATGATCGCGACGGTGTTCGGCGCGATCGGCTTCCCCGTGATCTACGTGCTGCGCAGGAAGCTGCGCCAGCCGCACCAGTGGTCGCTGCACGTGAAGCTCACGCTCGTCTGGTTCGCCGCGCTGCTCGTGGGGGGTGCGGTCATCTACCTCGGCCTCGAGTGGGACAACCCCGCGACGATGGCCGGCATGACCGCGAGCGATCGCATCCTCAACAGCCTGTTCCTCTCGGTCATGACGCGCTCGGGCGGCTTCTCGACCCTCGACATGGGCAGCCTCGACGGGTCGAGCCTGCTCGTCACCGACATGCTCATGTTTGTGGGCGGCGGCTCGGCCTCGACGGCCGGCGGCATCAAGGTCACGACGCTCGCCATCCTGTTCCTCGCCGCCTTCGCGGAGGCGCGGGGCAACGACGACATGGAGGCCTTCGGCCGGCGGGTTCCGCCGGATGTGCTGCGCCTCGCCGTCTCGGTCGTGCTGTGGGGCGCGACGATCGTCGCGGGTGCGACCATCCTCATCCTCTTCATCAACGACGACGCCCCGCTCGACTACGTGCTCTTCGACGTCATCAGCGCCTTCGCGACGTGCGGCCTCACGACGGGGTTCACGCAGAACGCGAACGAGGCGACGCAGCTCATCATCGCAGCGACCATGTTCTTCGGGCGCATCGGTACAGTGACACTCGCCGCGGCCCTCGCGGCGTCCACCCGGCGGCAGTACTTCCGCCGCCCCGAGGAGAGGCCCATCGTTGGTTGAGAAGATCGCCCACGACGCACCCGTGCTCGTGATCGGCCTCGGCCGATTCGGCGCCGCCACCGCGGGCCAGCTCCAGCGCCTCGACCGCGAGGTGCTCGCCGTCGACGAGGACATGGCCCTCGTGCAGAAGTGGTCGGAGCGCGTGACCCACGCCGTGCAGGCGGATGCGCGCTCGATCGACGCCCTGCGGCAGATCGGCGCGGCCGACTTCCAGATCGCGGTCGTCGCGGTCGGCAGCTCGATCGAGGCGAGCGTGCTCATCACCGCCAACCTCGTCGACCTGAAGGTGCCGCAGATCTGGGCGAAGGCGATCAGCCAGTCGCACGGCAAGATCCTGTCGCGCATCGGCGCCAACCACGTCATCTACCCGGAGGCGGAGGCGGGCGAGCGCGTCGCACACCTCGTCTCGGGACGCATGATCGACTTCATCGAGTTCGACGACGGCTTCGCGATCGTCAAGATGTACCCGCCGAAGCCGATCCGCGGCCTCACGCTCACCGAGTCGCGGGTGCGCGAGAAGTACGGCATCACCGTGGTCGGGGTGAAGAGCCCCGGCAAGGAGTTCACCTACGCGACGGCCGACACCCTCATCTCGAACCACGACCTCATCATCGCGAGCGGTTCGACCCAGGATCTGGAGCGATTCGCCGCACTCGGCTGAGCAGGGGGCGGGTCAGGCGCCCGCGGCGAGCTCGCGGGCGCGGGCGATCGCCGCGTGCGCGGCACGCTCGAACGTGTCGGCGAACTTCGCCTCCTCGAGCACGGCGATGAGGCGCTCGGTGCTGCCCTTGGGGCTCGTCACCCGGCGGCGGAGCTCTGCGGGCTCCTCCCCCGTGGATTCGAGCATGAGCGCCGAGCCGATGAGCGTCTGCTCGGCCATCGTCTTCGCGGTGGCCCGGTCGAAGCCGAGCCGCTCGGCGGCGATCGTCAGCTGCTCGACGACGAAGAACACGGTCGCCGGACCGGATCCGGAGATCGCCGAGAGCGCATCGATCTGCTCCTCGGGAAGCACGATCACCTCGCCCACGGCCTCGAACAGGCTGCGGACGGCGTCGAGATGCTGATCCGTGGAGCGCGACCCCGCCGCGATCCCCGTGACCGCGCGGCCGACGAGAGCCGGCGTGTTCGGCATCGTGCGGATGACCGGGTTCGGCACCGCGGCCTCCATCGTCGCCGTCGTGATGCCCGCCGCGACGCTCACCACGAGCGCCTCATCGTCGAGCGCGTCGGCGATCTCGCCGAGCGTCTCCACGACCATCGCGGGCTTCACCCCCAGCAGCACCACCCCGGCACCGTCCACGGCAGCGGGGTTCGCATCCGCGCGCTCCTCCAGCGCGAACGCGCGCACCCCCTCCGCGCGCCACGCGTCCGCGGATGCGGTGGAGCGGGTGCTCACCGTCACGGTGCTCGGATCGACGCCGGAGGCGATCAGGCCACGGGTGATGGCGCCGGCCATGGAACCTGCTCCGAGAACCGCAAGGGGTGAATGCGTCGACATGTGCTCATCCTAGAATCGCTCCATGAGCGCGTCCGGCGGCACCAAGGCGATCATCGCGGCGTTCCTCGCCAATGCGGGAATCGCGATCACGAAGTTCATCGCGTGGGCCCTCTCGGGATCCAGCTCGATGCTCGCCGAAGGCGTGCATTCGGTCGCCGACGCGGGCAACCAGCTGCTTCTGCTGGTGGGCGGGCGCAAGGCCCGCAAGCAGGCCGACGCGGAGCACCCGTTCGGGTACGGGCGCGAACGCTACGTGTACGCGTTCGTCGTCGCGATCATCCTGTTCTCGGTGGGAGGCATGTTCTCGATCTACGAGGGCATCGAGAAGCTCACCCACCCGCATCCGCTCGAGAACGCGTGGGTGCCGATCGTCGTGCTGCTCATCGCGATCGCGCTCGAATCCTTCTCGCTGCGCACCGCGGTGAAGGAAGCGAACCACGTGCGCGGCCGCCAGAGCTGGCCGCAGTTCGTCCGCCGCGCGAAGCAGCCCGAGCTGCCCGTCGTGCTGCTCGAGGATGTCGCCGCGCTGCTCGGCCTCGTGCTCGCGCTCGCGGGCGTCGGGCTCACGATCCTCACGGGCGACAATCTCTGGGATGGCGTCGGCACGATCGCGATCGGCGTGCTGCTGGTGACCGTCGCGGTGATCCTCGGCATCGAGACGAAGAGCCTGCTCGTGGGCGAGGGCGCGAGCCCTGAGGACCACCGGAAGATCCTCGCAGCGCTCAACAGCCACCCGCAGGTGGAGGCCGTCATCCACATGAAGACCCTCTACCTCGGCCCCGATGAGCTGCTCGTGGGCGCGAAGATCGCGGTGCCCGGCGCGCTGCGCGCCGCCGACCTCGCGACCGCGATCGACACGGTCGAGGCCGCTGTGCGCGAAGCTGTGCCCGCGGCGCGCGTTATCTATCTCGAGCCCGACATCTACGTGGCCCGCGGCGACAACC
>JAEYVF010000147.1 GCA_023432005.1 Actinomycetes bacterium | reverse complement strand
GTTGCGTGCGGAGGCCGCGCGGGCGCGTCGCACCGCGCTCGCGGACGTGCTCCGGCGCGCGACGCTGCTCGGCACGCGCCTCCTCGCGCCGCTCGGGCTGTGCTTCCTCCCGGCCTTCATCCTCCTGGGCGTCGTGCCCCTCATGATCGGCATCCTGCGCGGCGCGCTCACCGCGTTCTGAGCCGCGCGTCGCGCGAGCCCGCTCGCCCACAGTGTGCGCTGCTCGGGGGAGTCCACGGATGCCGCGAGCCCGGCCACCGGGCGATCGTGGGCGGAGTCTCATGGGTGCGAGGCGCGCCACCCCTTAACAAGAAGGAGTCCCATGAGAACCCGGATCCAGCGGCTGGTCGCGCGGGCGCGGCGCGACGACGGCGCCGCCACCGCCGAATACGCCATCACGATCATGGCCGCGGTCGGCTTCGCCGGCCTGCTCGTCGTCATCATGCGGTCGGCCGAGGTACAGCAGATCCTCACCGACCTCGTGCGGAATGCGCTCGCGTTCGGCGGTTGACGACGAGGGCGCGGCGGCCGCGGAGTTCGCGATCGCCCTGCCCGCCGTCGCTCTCGTGCTGGCGGTATGCCTCGCGGGGGTCGGCGTCGGATCGCAGCAGCTGCGCTTGCAGGACGCGGCGGCGGATGCGGCGCGCGGTCACGGTCGCGGGGAGTCGCCCACCGCGGTCGCGTCGCGCGTCGATCGTGCCGTGCCGGGGGCCGTCGTCACGGTGGGCGACCGCGGGGACCTCGTGTGCGTGGTGCTCGAGGCGGCAGCGCGCGGCCCCGCCGTCGTGACCGGCCTCACCCTGAGGGCCGAGTCGTGCGCGCTCGGGGGCGGCCGATGAGCGCACGGCCGCACCAGGCCGCCCGGCGCCGAGCGTCCGACGAGACGGGCGCCGGTGGTGCCTTCGCGCTCGCGGTCGTCACGGCGACCGTCGTGTGCGCGCTCGCCGTCGTCTCGCTCGCGGGTGGGCTCGTCACCCGCCAACGTGTCGTGGCGGCTGCCGATGCGGCGGCGCTCGCCGCCGCGGACGCCCTGGTCGGCGCCATCCCCGGCGAGCCCTGCACCCTCGCGGAGCAGGTGGCCACCGCCCATCGCGTGGTCCTCGACGCGTGCCTGCTCGAGGGCGCAGAGGCCCTCGTCTCGACGCGGCTCGACGTCGTCGGCGTGCCGATCCGCGCCCGATCGCGGGCCGGACCCGCCCCGTAGGGGCGCGCCGCATCCGGGACCAAAGTCCCGATCGACCGCGAGGCGGCGCACCGACTGGGTGTGTATGGTGTGCCTCGGATCAACGGAAGGAAGACGGAGTGCCCACCAAGAAGCTCGTGATCGTCGAGTCGCCCGCGAAGGCGCGCACGATCGCGCAGTACCTCGGCGACGGATACGAGGTGCAGGCCTCCGTCGGGCACATCCGCGACCTCGTCGACACGAAGGACCTGCCCCCGGAGCTCAAGAAGGGCAGCCTCGGCAAGTTCTCGGTCGACGTCGACAACGGCTTCGAGCCCTACTACGTCGTCTCCGACAGCAAGAAGAAGACGGTCACCGAGCTCAAGCGAGCGCTCAAGGACGCCGACGAGCTCTACCTCGCAACCGATGAGGACCGCGAGGGGGAGGCCATCGCGTGGCACCTGCTCGAGGTGCTCAAGCCCAAGGTGCCCGTCAAGCGCATGGTGTTCCACGAGATCACCAAGGAGGCGATCCAGCGCGCCGAGCAGAACACGCGCGAGATCGACACCGCGCTCGTCGACGCGCAGGAGACCCGCCGCATCCTCGACCGCCTCTACGGCTTCGAGATCTCGCCCGTGCTGTGGCGCAAGGTCGGCCCCGGGCTCTCGGCCGGACGCGTGCAGTCCGCCGCGACGCGCCTCGTCGTCGACCGCGAGCGCGAGCGCCTCGCCTTCGTCTCGGCCGACTACTGGGACCTCACCGCGAGCCTCACCGACTCCGACGCCGACTCGGCCTTCACGGCGCGCCTCGCCCGCGTCGAGGGCAAGCGCATCGCGCAGGGCGGTGACTTCGACGACGCCGGGGCGCTCAAGGCGGATGTCGTGGCGCTCGACGAGAGCGCCGCGCAGACGCTCGTCGAGGCGCTCCGTGCGCCCGCCGCGACGTTCACCGTCGCGAAGCTCGAGACGAAGCCCTACTCGCGGCGTCCCGCCGCGCCGTTCACGACCTCGACCCTCCAGCAGGAGGCGTCGCGCAAGCTGCGCTTCTCGGCGCGCACGACCATGAGCCTCGCGCAGTCGCTCTACGAGAACGGCTACATCACCTATATGCGCACCGACTCGACGACGCTCTCGCAGCAGGCGATCGACGCCGCGCGCAACCAGGCGGTCAAGCTCTACGGCGCCGACTCGATCCCCGAGAAGCCGCGCAGCTACGCCTCCAAGTCCAAGAACGCGCAGGAGGCGCACGAGGCCATCCGTCCTTCGGGCGACACCTTCCGCACGCCGGCCGAGCTCGCGTCGCAGCTGCGCGGCGACGAGTTCAAGCTGTACGACCTCATCTGGAAGCGCACCGTCGCGAGCCAGATGGCCGACGCCAAGGGGTCGACCGCGACCGTCACGATCGCCGCCGACGGCGGCGAGGGCGCGCGCGCCGAGTTCACCGCGTCGGGCACCGTCATCACCTTCCGCGGCTACCAGGCCGCCTACGAGGAGGGCCGCGATGAGGCCCGCAACGCCTCCGACGAGGCGAGCGCCAAGCTCCCCCCGCTCGAGGAGGGCCAGACGCTCACCGCCGCCGAGCTCGAGGCCAAGGGCCACTCCACGACCCCGCCGCCCCGCTACACGGAGGCGAGTCTCGTGAAGGCGCTCGAGGAGCTCGGCATCGGCCGCCCCTCGACCTACGCCTCGATCATCTCGACGATCATCGACCGCGGCTACGTCACGCCGCGCGGCCAGGCGCTCGTGCCGAACTGGATCGCCTTCAGCGTCGTGCGCCTGCTCGAGGATCACTTCAGCGAGCTCGTGGAGTACGACTTCACGGCCGAGATGGAGGACGACCTCGACAAGATCGCGAACGGGGAGGCCGCCCGCGTCGACTGGCTCACCCAGTTCTACTTCGGCGGCGGCGAGCATCAGGGCCTGCGCGAGATCGTCGACAACCTCGGCGACATCGACGCCCGCGAGGTCAACTCGATCCGCATCGACGACGGCGTCACGCTGCGCGTCGGCCGCTACGGCCCCTACCTCGAGGTCGAGGACGGTTCGGAGACCCCGCGCCGCGTCAACGTCCCCGAGGATGTCGCCCCCGACGAGCTGACGCCCGCCAAGGCGCGCGAGCTCATCGAGGCGCCCGTCGTGACCGACCGCGTGCTCGGCGAGAACCCCGCGAACGGCAAGACGGTCGTCGTGAAGGACGGCCGTTACGGCCCGTACGTCACCGAGCTCGAGCCCGAGCCGGAGGCGGAGCAGGATGCGCCCGCGCAGGTCGAGGGCGTCGCCGTCGACCCCGCGACGGGCGAGGTCGTCGACGAGAAGCCCAAGAAGAAGAAGGCCGCGAAGAAGGCCGCCGCGCCCAAGCCGCGCACGGCATCCCTCTTCAAGTCGATGGACGTCGCGAGCGTCGACCTCGAGACGGCGCTCAAGCTGCTCGACCTGCCGCGCACCGTGGGCGAGGACCCGGAGTCGGGCGAGCCCATCACCGCGCAGAACGGGCGCTATGGCCCCTACCTCAAGAAGGGCACCGACTCGCGCTCGCTCGAGAGCGAGGAGCAGATCTTCACGATCGAGCTTCCCGCCGCGCTCGAGATCTTCGCCCAGCCGAAGTACGGCGCCCGCCGTCCCACGAGCGCGCTCAAGGAGTTCGACGCCGACCCGACGAGCGGCAAGCCCATCCGCATCCGCGACGGGCGCTTCGGGCCGTACGTGACCGACGGCGAGACCAACGCGACCATCCCGCGCGGCGAGACCGTCGAGGGCGTCGACTTCGACCGTGCCGTGCAGCTGCTCGCCGACAAGCGCGCCAAGGGCCCCGCCAAGCCGAAGGCGAAGTCCGGGTCGCGCACCAAGAAGCCGGCCGCGGCGAAGAAGCGCTGATGCCGACTCGTGGGCTGTTCCTCACCTTCGAGGGCGGTGACGGGTCGGGCAAGTCGACGCAGGTGGCGCTGCTCACCGAGTGGCTCGCCCAGCACGAGCGCACGGTCGTGCACGCGCGCGAGCCCGGCGGCACCGAGCTGGGCATCGAGCTGCGGGAGATCATCCTGCACCGTCGCGGCTACATCGCCCCGCGTGCCGAGGCGCTGCTCTACGCCGCCGACCGCGCGCACAACATCGCGACCGTCGTGCGGCCGGCGCTCGAGCGCGGCGACATCGTCATCCAGGACCGCTACCTCGACTCCTCGGTGGCCTACCAGGGCGCCGGTCGCGTGCTCGACCCCGACGAGGTGCGGGAGGTCTCGCTGTGGGCGACCGAGGGCCTGCTGCCCGATCTGACGGTGCTGCTCGACCTCGACATCGAGACCGGGCGCGCCCGGCTCGACGACACGCGCACTCGCTACGACCGCCTCGAGGCGGAGGCCGCCGAGTTCCACCACCGGGTGCGCGAGGCCTACCTCGGCCTCGCCGCCGCGCAACCCCAGCGCTTCCTCGTGCTCGACGCCGCCGAGCCCGTCGACGTGCTCGCCGAGCGCATCCGCGGCCGGGTGTCGGACCTGCTCGCGTAGCCTGACATCGATGAGCGGCATCTGGGACGAGCTGACCGGCCAGGCGGAGGCGATCGCGACGGTGCGCGCGGCCGCGGCCGGGGAGTCGCTCGCGCATTCGTGGCTCATCACGGGCCCTCCCGGGTCCGGGCGCTCGACCCTCGCCTACGCCTTCGCGACCGAGCTCATCGCGCGCGCCGACGTGCCCGGCGACCTCGCGCACACGGCGGCGCAGGTCGCCGCCCGCACCCACCCCGACCTCGCCGTGCTCAGCACCGAGGCCGTCATCATCAAGATCGAGGACGTGCGCAAGCTCGTCACCGCGAGCCAGTTCTCGCCGTCGGTCGGCCGCTACCGCGTCATGATCATCGAGGATGCCGACCGGATGGCCGAGCGCACCTCGAACGTGCTGCTCAAGGCTCTCGAGGAGCCGCCCGAGCGCACCATCTGGATCCTGTGCGCGCCGAGCGAGGCCGACCTGCTGCCGACCATCCGCTCGCGCGTGCGCTCCGTGCGGCTGCGCGTGCCGAACGTCGACGACGTCGCGGAGCTCATCGAGCGTCGGGACGGGGTCAGCCGCCCGGACGCGCTGCGTGCGGCCCGCGAGGCCCAGGCGCACATCGGGATGGCGCACCGGCTCGCGACCGACGAGAAGGCGCGCGACCGGCGCAGGCGCACGATGGAGCTCGCCCTCGGCATCCGCAGCGTGTCGGCGGCCGTGCTCGCGGCCGCCGAGCTGCTCGACATCGCCGGTCAGGATGCGCGCGCGATCACCGAGGAGCGCGATGCGGAGGAGCGCGAGCAGGCTCTTCGGTCGCTCGGCGTCGCGCCGGGCGGCACCGTCCCTCCCGCCCTGCGAGCCCAGCTCAAGGCGCTCGAGGAGGACCAGAAGCGCCGCGCCACGCGCAGCCTGCGCGACGGCATCGACCGCATCCTCGTCGACCTGCTCTCGCTCTACCGCGACGTGCTGCTGCTGCAGCTCGGCGTCGAGCTCGAGCCCGTGAACCTCGCGATCTACTCCGAGCTCGCCCAGGCCGCGGAGCGGTCCACGCCGGCGCAGACGCTCGCGACCCTCGAC
>JAEYVF010000136.1 GCA_023432005.1 Actinomycetes bacterium | reverse complement strand
CTCCACGCCCATCTGGGGGAAGCTCGCCGACCTCACCAACCGCAAGGTGCTCTACCAGCTCGCGATCGTCATCTTCGTCGTGGCGTCCGCGGCGGCCGGCTTCTCGACCAACCCGGAGATGCTCATCGCCTTCCGTGCCGTGCAGGGCATCGGCGCGGGCGGGCTCGCCGCCCTCGGCCAGGTCATCATGGCCGACATCATCAGCCCGCGCGAGCGCGGCAAGTACATGGGGCTCTTCGGCGCCGTCATGGCGGTCGCGACCATCGGCGGCCCCCTGCTCGGCGGCGTCATCGCCGACGGGTGGGGCTGGCGCTGGAACTTCTTCGTCGCGGTGCCCGTCGCGGTGCTCGCGCTCGTGATCGTGCAGGTGACCCTCCACCTCCCGAAGCGCGACCGCCGCACGACGACGATCGACTACCTCGGCATCGTGCTGCTCTCGGTCGCCGTGTCGCTCCTGCTCATCTGGGTCTCGCTCGCGGGCGACCAGTTCGAGTGGGCGAGCTGGACGACGGCCTGGATGGTGGGCGGCGCGCTCCTGGCCGCCGTGCTCTTCGTGGTGGTCGAGCTCCGCTCGAAGGAGCCGCTCATCCCGCTCTCGCTCTTCCGCGACGCGACCTTCACGCTGTCGGTCATCGCGTCGATCGCGACCGGTATCGCGATGTTCGGCGCGTCGGTCTTCCTCAGCCAGTACATGCAGCTCGCGCGCGGCGCGACGCCGACCGAGGCGGGCATCATGACGATCCCCATGATCGCCGGCCTGCTCATCTCGTCGGTGGGCGTCGGCGCGCTCGTGACCCGCTACGGGAAGTGGAAGTCGTACCTCGTGGTGGGCGCCCTCCTCCTCACGGCCGGCTCGTACCTGCTCTCGACCATCCACTACGACACCGACTTCACGCTCGTCTCCCTCTACATGGCGATGCTCGGAGCGGGCGTCGGCATGACGATGCAGAACCTCGTGCTCGTCGTGCAGAACACGACGGCACCCGAGCGGATGGGCGTGGCGAGCTCGGGAGTGACGTTCTTCCGCAGCCTCGGCGGCACGGTCGGCGTCTCGATCATGGGGGCGGCGCTCGCCGCGCGCGTCGCGCAGCTCGTGACCGAGCGCAAGGACGACATCGCCGTCGCGCTCGCGAGCCTCGGTGCCGACGCCCCGGCCTGGGCCGAGCAGCTGCAGTCGGGCGCCCTCCCCAAGGTGTCGGAGATGCCGAAGGCCCTCCGCCTCGTCTTCGAGGACATCTACGCGAACGGCATCTCGCACTCGTTCCTCATCGCGGTTCCGTTCGCCGTGGTGAGCCTCATCGCCATCGTGTTCCTGCCGAACAAGCCCCTCACCCGCATGACGACGACCGAGCGCATCCAGGCGTCCGAGGCCGACCTCGCGACCGTCTCGGTGCCGGAGGCCATGGAGACGCTCACGGCGACCGGCAGCATCCGCGTGCCCGGCCCCGGAGACGAGGCCGAGAGGGGAAAGCGCCGATGACCGCGGCGGGCGACCCGCGTCAGGAGGCCGTGCGCGGCCTCGAGGGCGCCTTCAGCGAGCTCATGGGCGAGGTGCGCCGCGTCTACGCGCAGGCCGCCGCGATCGTGAGCCCGGGGATGCTGCCCGGCACCTTCAAGGTGCTCTCGGTCATCGAGCGCCACGGCTCGGCGACGGTCTCGGGTCTCGCCGAACGGCTCGCGGCCGACAAGGGCCAGGTGAGCCGCAGCGTCACCGAGCTGCAGGAGCTCGGGCTCGTGCGGCGGGTGGCCGACGAGTCGGACGGCCGCATCAAGCTCATCACCGTGACGAACGAGGGGCAGAGGCGGCTCGCCGCCGCACGGGCCCGCTACGAGGGGCTGCTCACCGAGGTCGTCGCGGACTGGCCCGTCGACGACATCGAGCGCGTGACCGTGCTGCTGCATGAGCTCGCGCGCGGAGCGTCGGCGTCCGGCACCGCCTAGGCTCGGCCGATCGCACGGCCGCCGGCCGGCCGCCGACCGGCTCGCACGGCATACTCGATCGTGTGGGTGATGGCGGCAGTGACTCAGGAATCCGATCGACGAGCGACACCGGCGGCGCGGCTGCGGTGACCGTCCCGACGCTCGTCGCGGTCGGCGAGACGATGGCGATGGTCGCGCCCATGGACGGATCGCGGCTCGTCGACGCGCGCGAGTTCCGGCTCGACGCGGGCGGGGCGGAGTCCAACGTGGCCGCGCACGTCGCGGCCCTCGGCCACGCCGCCGCCTGGTACAGCCGACTCGGTGACGACGCCCTCGGCGATCGCATCCTGCGACAGCTCGCGGCCCTCGGCGTCGACGTGAGCCGCGTCGAGCGCGACGCCGGGCATCCGACGGGCCTCTACGTCAAGGACCCGGGCCACGGCGTGAGGTACTACCGCGCGGGATCGGCCGCGTCGCACCTGACACCCGAGCACGCTGCCGAGGTGGGCCTCGACGGGGTGCGGATCCTGCACCTCTCGGGCATCACGGCGGCCATCTCGGCCACGGCATCCGCCTTCCTCGACGCGCTCATCGAGCGCGCCCGGGCGGCGGGCGTGCTCGTGAGCTTCGACGTCAACCACCGCGCGGCCCTCTGGCCGCTCGGCGAGGCGGCGTTGCGCCTGCGCGAGCTCGCGCAGCGGGCCGACATCGTGTTCGTCGGTCGCGACGAGGCGGAGACCCTGTGGGGGACAGCGACCGCCGGCGGCGTGCGCGCGGCGCTTCCCGAACCCGCCGAGCTCGTCGTCAAGGACGGCGACATCGGCGCGACCCTCTTCGACGCGGAGGGCGAGCACTTCGTGCCGGCGCTGACGGTCGACGTGGTCGAGGCGGTCGGGGCGGGCGATGCCTTCGCGGGCGGCTACCTCGCGGCCCGTCTCGCGGGCGGCGGGCCCGAGGAGTGCCTGACGGCCGGACACGAGCGGGCGGCGCTCGTGCTGCAGACGACGAGCGACACGATCGAGGGGACGGCGTGAGCGCGTTCGACGACATCTTCCAGGGACAGCCCCTCATGGCGATCCTGCGCGGCATGGGAGTCGAGCGCTCGGCGCGGCTCGCCGCGACCGCGTGGGATCTCGGCATCGACGCCGTCGAGGTGCCGCTGCAGAGCGCCGAGGACGAGCGCGCGCTTCGCGAGCTCGTCCGCCTCGGCGCGGACCGCGGCAAAGCCGTCGGCGCGGGCACGATCGTCTCGCCCGAGCTCGTCGCGGCCGCGAAGGACGCCGGCGCGCGCTACCTCGTGTCGCCCGGGATCGACGCACGCGTCGTCGAGGCGGCCGAGGATGCGGGCCTCCCGATCCTGCCGGGCGTCGCGACCCCGAGCGACGTGCAGCTCGCGGTGTCGCTCGGCCTCGACTGGCTCAAGGCGTTCCCCGCGACGTGGCTCGGCACGTCGTGGTTCCGGCACATCCGCGGGCCGTTCCCGCAGGTGTCGTTCGTCGCGACGGGTGGCCTCGACGCGTCGAACGTCTCCGACTACCTCGACGCGGGCGTGCGGGTCGCGGCCGTCGGCTCGGCCCTCGAGGATCCCGCCCAGCTCGAGCGCCTCGCCGAGGTGCTGCGCAGCCGTCGGGAGGGCTGATCATGCGGATCGCCGTCACGGGGGCCAGCGGCAAGCTGGGCAGCGTCGTCGAGCGCGAGCTCCGCGCGAGCGGACACGACGTCGTCGCGCTCGATATCGCGGGGGCGCGTCGCGACGGCTTCACGCGCGTCGACCTCACCGACTACGGCGCCGTCGTCGACGCCCTGAGCGGCATCGACGAGCGCCACGCGGGGCTCGACGCCGTCGTGCACCTCGGTGCGATCCCCGCGCCCGGCCTCGAGACCGACGTCGCCACGTTCCAGAACAACGTCATGTCGACCTTCCATGTCGTGCAGGCGGCGCGGCGGGCCGGCATCCGGCGCATCGTGACGGCGTCGAGCGAGACGGTGCTCGGGCTGCCGTTCGCGATCGACCCGCCCTACGCGCCCGTCGACGAGCAGTACGACACGCGACCCGAGAGCGCCTACTCGCTCGGCAAGCACCTCGAGGAGGAGCTCGCGCGCAAGGTCGTGCGGTGGGACCCCGAGCTCTCGATCTCGGCGCTGCGATTCTCGAACGTCATGGTCCCGGAGGACTACGCCGGGTTCGCCGACTTCCAGGCGGACCCCGCCTCGCGCAAGTGGAACCTGTGGGGCTACATCGACGCCCGGGACGCGGCGCAGGCCGTCGAGCGGGCGCTGCTCGCGGGGCGGCCCGGGTTCGACCGCTTCATCATCGCGGCGGCCGACACCGTCATGGAGCGCTCGAGCGCGTCGCTGATGGCCGAGTACTTCCCGCAGGTCGAGGTGCGCCGCGAGCTCGGCGAGCACGAGACGCTGCTGTCGATCGATCACGCGCGCGAGGCGCTCGGCTACGCCCCGCGGTTCAGCTGGCGGGACGGGCGCTGACCTCGCGGAGTCGGTTCCCGTTCCGCGGGTCCGCACCCGTTCCTTCGGCGACTATCGCGCGGAACGGGAACTCACGCGGTAGAACGCGAACGGGATCGCCGAGACGACGCAGCTCGCGGCGGGGACGAGCGTGATCGCGGCGAACACCGTCTGCTGCATCTCGTCGGTCACCACCGCATCCGCCTGGTAGCCCGCCGCGGCGACGAAGAGCCCGAACACGAGCACCGCGAGAGCGCTCATGATCTTCGACACGAAGGTGAGCGTGGCGAACGAGATGCCGTCGTTCCGGATGCCGGTGCGCCGCTCGGCGTCGTCGACGGCGTCGGCGATCATCGTGGCCTGCACGACGAGGAAGACGCCGAGCGTGAGGCCCGTGAGGAAGATGAAGACGACGATCGGCAGGATGCTCGCGAAGCCGACGAGGTACATCGCGAGGTAGAGCACGGCTCCCGCGGCCGACGAGCCGATGACGAGCGCGCGGCCGCCGATGCGGCGGGTGACGAGCGGCGTGACGAAGCTCGCGATCACGAGCCCCGCGATGATGGCGGCGCCGATGAGCGTGAAGAGCCCCTCGTCGCCGTACGCGACGACGACGAAGACAGCGCCGCCCGCCTGCACGATGTAGCGCCCGAAGCCGAGCACCGAGCCGAGCAGCACGAGCAGGAGCGGGGTGTTGCGGGCGAGGGTGCGCGCGAGCTCGCGGACGGCGGGCCGCGGCTGGGCGAGCGCCGACGGCCGCTCCCGCGGCACGAAGAAGGCCAACAGGAAGAGCCCCATCCCCGCGACGGAGGTCACGAGCACGGCGAGCGTCCAGCCGGTGCCGGTCGTCGCATCCCCTCCCGACAGGGCGCGGGCGAGCCACGGCATCCCGAGCGTCGCGAGTCCGAGCGAGATCGCGCCGAACGCGCGCACGTTCCCGATGACCCGCGTGCGGAGCGCCGGGTCGGGGAACGCCGAGCCGATGAGCCCCCAGAACGGCACGTCGCACACCGTGTAGGCGAGACCCCACAGCAGGTAGACGACGCCGAAATACCACAGCTGCGCGGCCTCGTCCGTGTCGGGCACCGAGAACATGAGCGCCGTGAGCGCCGCGACGGGCGCCGCCGAGAACAGGATGTAGGGCCGCAGCTTTCCCCACCGCGTGCGTGTCAGGTCGATGATGACGCCCATGACGGGGTCGGTGAACGCGTCGACGACCTTCGCGGCTGTGATGATGGCCGTGACGACGGCGATGCCGGCGCTCGAGAGCCCCGCGTACTGGATGAGGTAGGCGAGCACGAAGGTCGTGACGATCGTGAGCACGACGTTCTGCCCGAAGCCCGCCGCGACGACGGCCGCGGCCTGAGCGCGAGGCGACGGGGTGCGGGATGCGGGGGTGCGGGCCACCGGGGCTGCGGGGGAGGCGGATGCCATCACGGCTCCAGCAGGATCGACAGGATCTCGAACGGCCGCAGCTCGAGCCGCTCGAGGTCGACCTCGCCCTGCGCGCGCTCGAGCAGGTCGACGCGCATCGCGCGGGAGTGCGGGATGCGCGTGGTGAGCGCCGTCGTCGCGGGCCGCCCGAGGCTCTCGTAGAGCCGCACGACCGTGCCGTCGCCCTCATCGGCGCGCGTGACGGTCTCGATGACGACGCCCGGCTCGGAGCTCGCGACGAGGCTCGCGAACTCGACGCCCGAGGCGCGCCGCAGCGGGTTGTTGAGGCGGTACCCGTCGCGGATGACGTCGCCGAGCGCGCCCGCCGCGAAGGGTCGCATCGCGTACGTGAACTCGTGCACGCCGCGGTCTGCCGTGCGGTCGGGGAAGGTGGGGGAGCGCAGCAGGTTGAGGCTCAGCAGGCCGTTCTTCGCGCGGTGCCCGTACTTGCCGTCGTTGAGCAGGGCGAACCCGCCCGACTCGTCCTCGACCGCGATCCACTTGTGCGCGACGATCTCGAACTGCGCCCGCTCGAGAGAGTCGCGCTCCGTCGTGGGACGGCGGATGTGGCCGAACTGGATCTCGCACGCCGCCTCGTCGGCCCAGCGGCTCGGGCGGAACTCGGCGCGCAGCATCCGGTGGCTCGCACGCCAGTCGACGCGCGTCTCGAAGCGCACCAGCTCGCTGCCCGCCTCGAGCACGATGCGCTGCTCGACCTCGACGCCGGGCCCCCTGAGCCGCTGCTCGCGCACGACCGTCGGCCCGTCGAGGCGGGTCGCGGATGCCACGAGCCGCAGCCGCCGCGCGCGCCGGTCGGCGTAGCGGGGGTCGATGTCCCACGCGTCGAACGGCCACTGGTAGGGGTCGCGGTGCACGACGAGCCAGTTGAGACCCGCACCCGCGTGCTGTGCCCCCGTCGTATCCGTGAACGAGGTGATGACGCCGTGGTCGTCGAAGCGCAGCTCGACGACGCCGTTCGAGATCGACGACGGCAGGGCCGTGAGGCGGAACGGACCGGATGCCGGCTCGAGGCGCGCGGCCGCGTACGGCTCGACGACCGCGCGGTGCCACGCGCCGTCGACGTGCACGTGCTCGTCGCGCGGGAAGCTCGTGAGGTTGACGACCGTGTCGACGTCGTTCGTCGCGAGCCCCGACAGCATCCGCTCGGCGAGCGAGTCGAGCTCGCCCTCGAGCCGCACGTACGTCTCGCGCGCCTCGCGGTTGACGCGCTCGATCGCCGACCCCGGCAGGATGTCGTGGAACTGGTGCAGCAGCACCTCGCGCCACACGGGCGCGAGCTCGGCGCGCGTGTCGACGCCCGAGGCGACCGAGAGCGCCTCGACGTCGTGCAGCATCCGCTCGACCGTGCGGTTGTGGCGCTTCGTGGCGCCCTGCGTCGTGTACGTGCCCTGGTGCGCCTCGAGGTAGAGCTCGCCGCGGTGCTCGTGCAGCTCGTCGAGCGACGGATGCTGCTCGAGCCGCTCGAAGAACGCGCGCGCCGTCGAGAACTCGACGCGCGGGAGACCGCGGATGCCCTGGGCGTCCGGCCCGATCTCGCGCTCGAGCACCTCGAGGTGGATCTCGCCGGGTCCGCCGCCGCCGTCGCCCGAGCCGTAGACGAGGAGCGCCTGCCCGAGCGGCCGCTCGGGGTACTGCCGCACGGCCGTGAGCAGGTTGTCGGCCGCCCCGCGCGAGTTGTAGTCGCCCTCGGGGGGCATGTGCACGAGAACGTCGCTGCCGTCGATGCCGCGCCAGCGGAAGGTGCGGTGCGGGAACACGTTCGTCTTGTTCCACGCGAGCTTGATCGTGACGAAGCGGTCCATGCCGGCGCCGCGCAGGATCTGCGGCAGCTGCCCCGAGTACCCGAAGGTGTCGGGCAGCCAGCAGATGCGCAGCAGCTCGTCGTCGAGGCCGAACTCCTCGCGCAGGAAGCGCCGCCCCACGGTCGCCTGGCGGATGAGCGCCTCGCCCGTGGGGAGGTTGGTGTCGGGCTCGACCCAGAAGGTGCCCTGCAGCTCGAGGCGACCGCCGCGCACGGCCGAGCGGATGCGCTCGAAGATGTCAGGCTGCTCGGCCTTCATCCACGCGAGCTGCTGCGGCTGGCTCGTGCCGTAGACGTAGTCGGGGCGGCGGTCGAGCGTCTCGAGGGCGCGCGTGTAGGTGCGGGCGGCCTTGCGCCGCGTCTCGCGCAGAGGCCACAGCCACGCCATGTCGAGGTGGCTGTGCCCGACGGCCGAGAACACGAGCTCGGATGCCGAGGGCTTCGCGAACGGGGTGGCGAGCGCCGCGCGCGCCCCCGCCGCGTCGCCCGCACGGAAGCGGTGCCACGCCTCGTCGAGGCTCGTGCGCAGGCCGTATGCGAGCGTCTGGTCGTCGGTCGCGCCCGCGAGCACGGCGAGCGTCAGGTAGTCGTAGTAGAGCCCGAAGACGGTGTCGTCGCGGCGCGCGAGCCGGGCACCGTGGAACACCCCGCGGCCCACCTCGTAGAGGATGAACCCGTTGTAGGCGACGTCGGCGTAGAGCTCGACGCGCGTGCCCGCCGCGAGCGGCTCGCCGACCGGGCGGTACCTCCCGCCTGCGTGCGGAAGGTCGCCCTGCTGGAACACCGTCGTCGTCGCGCCGACGATGCGCCCGTCGGCGTCATGCACGAGTCCCTCCCCGCGTACGCCGAGCAGGACGATCGCGCCCTCGGCATCCGGGGGCACCACGCCCGTGAGCCGCAGCCACGCGCACTCGAGCACGCCCCCGAACGACTGCCCCGGGCGGATGGGCTGGAACGCCGCGCGGTCGAGCTCGCCGAACGGGATCGGCTCGGCCGATCGCACGACCTCGGCGTCGAGCCTCGCGACGGTCTCGTAGATGCGGCTGCGAATGCGGCGCAGCCGCCGGTACTGCGCGGGCTGCTCGACGCGGATGCCCAGGAGGAACGGAAGGAAACCCGCCATCGACCCTCCCTCGCACGATAGGCCGAGTCTATGTCCGCGTGCGCGCGGGGCTATCGTTCCCTTCGTGAGCACACCGGGACGATCGGAGCGGCGGTCGGGCGGCCGCGTGACGATCAGCGACATCGCCGAGCGCGCGGGCGTGTCGATCGGCGCGGTGTCGTTCGCGCTCAACGGGCGCAAGGGCGTCTCGGATGAGACGCGCGCCCGCATCCTGCGCGTCGCCGACGAGCTCGGCTGGGCTCCGTCGACGGCGGCGCGCTCGCTCGCGGAGGCGAAGACCGAGACGTTCGGGCTCGTGCTCGCGCGCGACCCGCACAACCTCGGCGTCGAGTCGTTCTACATGGAGTTCTTCGCGGGACTCGAGATCGAGCTGTCGAAGCGCGGCTACAGCCTCCTGCTGCAGGTCGTCGGCTCGACCGACGACGCGCTCGAGACGCTTCGCAAGTGGCACCGCACGCGCCGCGTCGACGGGGTCGTGCTGACCGACCTCACGGTCGACGACCCGCGCGCCGCGTTCGCCGCCGAGGCCGGACTGCCGGCCGTCGTCGTGGGCGACCCGAGCGTCGCGGGCGGTCTCACGAGCGTGTGGACGGATGACGCGGCCTCGATGCGCGAGGCCGTGCGGCACCTCGCGGGGCTCGGCCACCGCCGCATCGCGCGTGTCGCGGGGCTCGAGGCGCTCGCCCACACGCGCATCCGCGACGACGCGTTCCTCGACGAGACGCGGGCGCTCGGCATCGAGCCCACCGTGCTGCGCACCGACTACACGCCCGTGCTGGGGGAGCGCGTGACGCGCGAGGCGCTCGCCGCATCCCAGCCCCCGACGGCGTTCATCTACGACAACGACGTCATGGCGGTCGCGGGGCTCACGGTCGCGATGGAGCTCGGGCTCGGCGTGCCGTCGGAGGTGTCGATCGTCGCGTGGGACGACTCGGTGCTGTGCGAGCACACGCTCCCGAAGCTCACGGCGCTGAGCCACGACGTCGTCGCCTTCGGCTCGCACGTGGCCCGCCGGCTCTTCGACGTCGTCGCAGGCGCCGACGCCTCGGCATTCCTGGACTCGTCGCCCTCGCTCGTCATCCGCGGCTCGACGGGCGCGCGGTGACGATTCCCCGGGTAACGGATCGATAAAGCGCTTTACTTAAAGCGCTTTAGTCCATACGCTCCCGAAGCATCCCCCATCGGCGCGGGATCCCCCCTCGCGTCGATGCACCACGGGGTCCGATACAAGGGAGTATTCGCATGGCATCACGCAAGGCGATCATCGGCCTTGTCGCGGGCGCGGCGACGGCGGCACTGCTGCTCACGTCGTGCTCGAGCGGCGGAGGCGACGACGCGAACAACACCATCGACGGCGACGTGAAGGGCGAGGTGACCTTCGTCACCTGGCGCACCGACCTCATCCAGGACGGCACCTTCGAGGAGTACGCAGCCCAGTTCCACGAGAAGTACCCGGATGCGACGGTCACGTTCGAGGGCATCACCGACTACGAGGGCGAGCTGCGCACGCGCCTCTCCACCACCAACTACGGCGACGTGCTCGGCATCCCGAACAGCGTGCTGCCTGACCAGTTCGCGGACTTCTTCGAGCCGCTCGGCGAGACCGACGACCTCGCGGCCGACTACCGCTTCCTCGCGCCCAAGAGCTACGAGGGCGTGCAGTACGGCATCGCGCTCGGCGGCAACGCCAACGGCCTCATCTACAACAAGGACGTCTTCGAGGCCGCCGGCGTCACCGAGGTGCCGAAGACCCCCGAGGACTTCCTCGCGGCGATGAAGGCCATCCAGGACTCGACCGACGCCATCCCGTACTACACGAACTACAAGGACGGATGGCCGCTCAGCCAGTGGTCGAGCAACATCGGCGCGATCACGGGAGACCCGGATGCGCAGAACGCCATGACGAAGGACGACGAGCCCTGGGTCGAGGGCAGCGACATCTACACGATCGACAAGCTCATCTACGACCTCGTCGCCGACGGCTACACCGAGGCCGACCCGCTCACGACGAACTGGGAGCAGTCGAAGGTCGACTTCGCGACCGGCAAGATCGCGACGATGGCGCTCGGCTCGTGGGCGATCTCGCAGATGCAGGCCGCCGCGAGCGACAACGGCATCGACCCCGAGGTCGTCGGCTACATGACCTTCCCGGCCACAGCCCCCGACGGCACGCAGTACACGGTCGTCGGCGGCGACTACAACCTCGGCATCAACAAGAACTCGAAGGTGAAGGCCGCCGCGAAGGCGTGGGTCGACTTCCTCATCGAGGACTCCGGGTTCACCGACACGCAGGGCATGGTGTCGCCGCTGCTGTCGAAGGAGCTGCCCGACAACCTCGGGGGCCTCGCCGAGGAGGGCGTCGAGCTCATCGAGCTCACCCCCGCGCCCGAGGGCGAGGAGGCGCTGTTCAACAGCATCGCCGACGGCGCCCAGATCGACATCTGGGGCAACATCTACCGGCAGAAGCTCGTCGACATCGCACGCGGTGCCGCCGACGGCGACTTCGACTCGTACATCGCGGAGCTCAATGCGCGGTGGGCGGAGTCGCGCGCCGAGCAGGGCTGATGGTCGCGATCACCAGCACACCTCCCCGCACG
>JAEYVF010000135.1 GCA_023432005.1 Actinomycetes bacterium | reverse complement strand
CCCTCGGCGAGGGCGATCGCGAGGCCCCCGTCGGCGAGGTCGTGCGCGGCCGCGAGCAGGCCCTCGTGAGCCGCGGCGGCGAGCAGCGCGCCCAGGTTCCGCTCGGCGTCGAGGTCGACCGCCGGGGGGCGTCCGCCGAGGTGCCCGTGCACGACGCCCGCCCACGCCGAGCCGTCGAGCTCGAGCGCGGTCGTGCCGAGCAGGTAGAGGTTGTCGCCCGCGTCCTGCCAGCCCGACGGCACACGGCGGCCGACGTCGTCGATCGTGCCGAGCACGGCCACGACGGGGGTCGGATGGATGGGCACGTCGCCCGTCTGGTTGTAGAACGACACGTTGCCGCCCGTGACCGGGATGCCGAGCGCGAGGCACCCATCCGCGAGTCCCTCGACAGCGCGCGAGAACTGCCACATGACCTCGGGGTTCTCGGGGCTGCCGAAGTTGAGGCAGTCCGAGACCGCGGCGGGCACGGCGCCCGTCACGGCGACGTTGCGGTAGGCCTCGGCGAGCGCGAGCTGCGCGCCCTGGTACGGGTCGAGGTAGCAGTAGCGGCCGTTGGCATCCGTCGCGAGGGCGAAGCCGAGGCCCGAGGCCTCGTCGACGCGCACCATGCCGCCGTCGTCGGGGTAGCTGAGCGCGGTGTTGCCGAGCACGTACTTGTCGTACTGCGAGGTGATCCAGCTCTTGTCGGCGAGGTTCGCCGAGCCGAGCAGGCGCAGCACCTGCTCCTTGAGCTCGTGGCCCTCGGTCGGGCGCACGAGAGCGGATGCGGTGTCGGCGTTCACGTGGTCGATCCACGTCGGGTAGGCGATGGGCCGCTCGTAGACGGGCCCATCGACGGCGACCGTGCGCGGGTCGACGTCGACGATCGTCTCGCCCTTCCAGTCGATGACGAGGCGGCCGGTGCCCGTGACCTCGCCGAGCACGCTCGCCTCGACATCCCACTTGCGGATCACGGCGAGGAACGCGTCGAGCTTCTCAGGGCTCACGACGGCCATCATGCGCTCCTGGCTCTCCGACATGAGGATCTCCTCCGCCGTGAGCGAGGGGTCGCGCAGGAGCACCTCGTCGAGCACGATGTGCATGCCGCCGTCGCCGTTGGAGGCGAGCTCGGAGGTCGCGCACGAGATGCCCGCGGCCCCGAGATCCTGGATGCCCTCGACGAGGCCCTCGCGGTAGAGCTCGAGGCAGCACTCGATGAGCACCTTCTCCATGAAGGGGTCGCCGACCTGCACGGCCGGGCGCTTGCGGCCCGAGCCCTCGTCGAACGACTCCGAGGCGAGGATCGAGGCGCCGCCGATGCCGTCGCCGCCCGTGCGGGCGCCGAACAGCACGACCTTGTTGCCCACGCCCCGCGCGTTGGCGAGGTGCAGGTCCTCGTGCCGCAGCACGCCCACGGCGAGCGCGTTGACGAGCGGGTTCGCCTGGTAGATCGGATCGAACCACGTCTCGCCGCCGATGTTCGGCAGGCCGAGGCAGTTGCCGTAGAAGCTGATGCCGCTCACCACGCCGGGCACGACGCGCGCGGTGTCGGGGTGGTCGAGTGCGCCGAAGCGCAACGCGTCCATGACCGCGACGGGGCGAGCGCCCATCGAGATGATGTCGCGCACGATGCCGCCGACGCCGGTCGCGGCGCCCTGGAACGGCTCCACGTAGCTCGGGTGGTTGTGGCTCTCGATCTTGAAGGTGACGGCCCAGCCCTCGCCGATGTCGACGACGCCGGCGTTCTCGCCCATGCCGACCATGAGGTTCTCCGTCATCTCGGGGCTGACCTTCTGGCCGAACTGCCGCAGGTGCACCTTCGAGCTCTTGTAGGAGCAGTGCTCGCTCCACATGACCGAGTACATCGCGAGCTCGCCGCTCGTGGGGCGGCGCCCGAGGATCTCGCGGATGCGGTGGTACTCGTCCGTCTTGAGGCCGAGCGCCGCGTACGGCTGCTCCTTCTCGGGGGTGGAGACGGCGTTCTCGACGGTGTCGACGACGTGCGTCGAGGGGGTGCTCACGGGGGATTGCTCCTCAGAACGGGGCGAGCGGGAACGTGCCCATCCTACCGGCGCGACATCGGCGAGAACGGCGGCCGGCGCGGGCGCACCCGAGCAGTACTCTGATCTGACCGCCTGCCCGAGGAGCCTCATGAGCCGAGCTACACGTCCCGCCGCCCTCACGGCGCTCGTCGCGGCGAGCCTGCTCGCCGGGGGCTCGACGGCCGCGTCCGCCGCGAGCGAGTCGTGCGCTGCCGAGACCTGCACGGTGTCGTTCGCGTACACGGGCGGCGCGCTCGACACCTGGACGGTGCCTGCCGGCGTGACGAGCGTGGCCGTGACGATCCGCGGCGCGGGGTCGATCGCCGGCACGGGAGCCGCCTTCCGCGCGGTGCTCGCCGTCGCACCGGGGGACGTGCTCGGGGGTGCCACCGGAGCCGCGGGCTCATCGGGAGCAGCCGGTGCCCCGGGAGCGCCGGGGAGCGCGGGCGGCCCCTTCGATCCGGCTCTCGGCTTCGGACCCGGCGGTATCGGCGGCTCGGGCGGCGCCGGCGGCGCCGGCGGGACCCCCGGATGGCCGGGAGCTGCGCAGGGTGGTGC
>JAEYVF010000127.1 GCA_023432005.1 Actinomycetes bacterium | reverse complement strand
CCGCACGGGCGACCGGTGAGCCCCCGCACGATCCCGCGGCCGGAGACGTGGCCGGGCTCGCCGTATCCGCTCGGCGCGACGTTCGACGGCAACGGCACCAACTTCGCGCTCTTCAGCGAGGTCGCCGAGCAGGTCGAGCTGTGCCTGTTCGACGACGACCTGACCGAGACGCGCATCCCTCTCACCGAGGTCGACGGCTACGTGTGGCACGCCTATCTGCCCGGCATCCGCCCCGGGCAGCGATACGGATACCGCGTGCACGGCCCGTGGGACCCGGCGAACGGATACCGGTGCAACCCCGCCAAGCTGCTGCTCGACCCGTACGCGAAGGCGACGACGGGCGACATCCGGTGGGGGCAGTCGCTCTTCGCGTACACCTTCGGCGACGAGGACTCGTTCGACGACACCGACTCGGCGCCTGACATGATGCACGGCGTCGTCGTCGACCCGTTCTTCGACTGGGCGGGCGACCGCGCGCCGCGCACCCCCTACGACGAGACGATCATCTACGAGGCCCACGTGAAGGGCCTCACGAAGCTGCACCCGGACGTGCCGGAGGAGCAGCGCGGCAGCTACGCGGCGCTCGCGCATCCGTCGGTCATCGCGCACCTGCAGAAGCTCGGCGTGACGGCGCTCGAGCTCATGCCCGTGCACCAGTTCGTGCACGACTCGACGCTCGTCGAGAAGGGCCTGCGCAACTACTGGGGCTACAACACGATCGGTTTCCTCGCGCCGCACGCCGAGTACGCCTCCCCCGGCGCGCCCGGCCAGCAGGTGCAGGAGTTCAAGGCGATGGTGCGCGACCTGCACGCCGCCGGCATCGAGGTGATCCTCGACGTCGTCTACAACCACACCGCGGAGGGCAACCACCTGGGCCCCACGATCTCGATGCGCGGCATCGACAACGCCGCCTATTACCGGCTCGTCGACGACGACAAGCGGTACTACATGGACTACACGGGCACCGGCAACTCGCTCAACGTGGGCCACCCGCACACGCTGCAGCTCATCATGGACTCCCTGCGCTACTGGGTGACCGAGATGCACGTCGACGGCTTCCGCTTCGACCTCGCCGCGACCCTCGCGCGCGAGTTCTACGAGGTCGACCGCCTCGCGACCTTCTTCGAGCTCGTGCAGCAGGACCCGGTGGTCTCGCAGGTGAAGCTCATCGCCGAGCCGTGGGATGTGGGGCCCGGCGGCTACCAGGTGGGCAACTTCCCGCCCCAGTGGACGGAGTGGAACGGCAAGTACCGCGACACGGTGCGCGATTTCTGGCGCGGCCACCCGTCGACGCTCGGCGAGTTCGCATCCCGCATCACGGGCTCCGCCGACCTCTACGAGCAGACCGGCCGCCGCCCCGTCGCGAGCATCAACTTCGTGACCGCCCACGACGGCTTCACCCTGAACGACCTCGTCAGCTACGACGAGAAGCACAACGACGCCAACGGCGAGAACGGCGCGGACGGCGAGTCGCACAACCGCTCGTGGAACAGCGGCGCCGAGGGCCCCACCGACGACCCCGAGGTGCAGGCGCTGCGGGCACGGCGCCAGCGCGACCTGCTCGCGACGCTGCTGCTCTCGCAGGGCGTGCCGATGATCGCCCACGGCGACGAGCTCGGCCGCACCCAGCAGGGCAACAACAACGTCTACGCGCAGGACTCCGAGCTCAGCTGGGTCGACTGGCAGAACGCGGATGCCGCGCTCATCGAGTTCACGGCGGCTCTCGCGGGTCTGCGCCGCGACCACCCCACGTTCCGCCGCCGCCGCTTCCTCGAGGGGCGTCCCCTCGACGGCGCGCGCGACGACCGCCCCGACATCGCCTGGCTGCGCCCCGACGGCGAGCGGATGCGCCCGGAGGACTGGGACGCGGGCTTCGGCAAGTCGATCGGCATGTACCTGGGCGGCGCCGCGATCCCCGGCCGCGACGTGCGCGGCGAGCGCATCGTCGACGACGACTTCCTCGTCTACTTCTCCTCGCACGACGGCGATGTCGAGGCGACCGTGCCCGCGCTGGGCCCCGAGGAGTGGGTCGTGCTCGTCGACACGAGCGGCGCATCCGTCGACCGCACGCTGCGGGTCGGCGACGCCCTCACGCTCGCGCCGTTCTCGATGGTCGTGCTCACCGAACGCGTCGCCGCCGCGGCCGAGATGGGCGACGGGGCCGTGAGCGAGGCGCTGACCTCGTGAACCGGCGCCCCGCATCCACGTACCGCGTGCAGGTGAGCGCGGACTTCCCGCTCACCGCCGCGGCGGAGCTCGCCGACTACCTACGCACGCTCGGCGCCGACTGGTTCTACCTCTCGCCGCTCCTCGCGGCGACCCCCGGCTCGACGCACGGCTACGACGTCGTCGACCATTCGCGCGTCGACCCGCAGCGCGGCGGACCCGACGGGCTCGAACGGCTCTCGCGCGCCGCGGGCTCACGCGGCATCGGCGTGCTCGTCGACATCGTGCCCAACCACATGGGCGTCGGCGTGCCGCACGCGAACGCGTGGTGGTGGGACGTACTGACCCACGGGCAGCACTCCGTGCACGCGCACGCCTTCGACATCGACTGGGCGGCAGGCGGCGGGCGCGTGCGCATCCCGGTGCTCGGCAAGAGCATCGCGGATGCCGCCGCCTCGGGGGCGCTCCGCGTCGAGGAGGGCGAGCTGCGCTACCACGACCACCGCTATCCGCTCGCCCCCGGCACCGCCGACGACGGCGCAGACGCCGCGACCGTGCACGAGCGCCAGCACTACGAGCTCATGCACTGGACCCGCGCCGACGCCGAGCTCAACTACCGCCGCTTCTTCGGCGTCAACGAGCTCGCCGCCGTGCGCGTCGAGCTACCGGACGTGTTCGCCGACACGCACCGCGAGATCGCCCGATGGGTGTCTGCCGGACTCGTGCACGGCCTCCGCGTCGACCACCCCGACGGCCTGCTCGACCCCGGCCGCTACCTCGACGACCTCGCCGAGGCGACCGGCGGATGCTACGTGCTCGTCGAGAAGATCCTCGAGCCCGGCGAGCAGCTGCCGCCGTTCTGGGCCACCGCCGGCACGACCGGCTACGACGCCCTCGGCGACATCGACCGCGTGCTGGTCGACCCCGCGGGTCGCTCGCGGCTCGGCGCGCTCGACGCCCGCCTGCGCGGGCACGACACCCCGTGGCACGACCTCATCCACGGCACCAAGCGCGCCATCGCGGACGGGCTGCTGCGCTCCGAGGTGAACCGGCTCGTGCGCGAGCTGCGGGGCGCGGGCGACGCCGGGCAGCACGCCGACGAGCAGCTCGCCGACGCGATCGCCGAGCTGCTCGCGTGCTTCCCCGTCTACCGCAGCTACCTGCCCTTCGGCATCGAGCACCTCGAGCACGCGCTCGCGGATGCCGAGGGCCGCCGCCCCGAGCTCGCACCCGTTCTGCGCACGCTCTCGCACGTCTTCGGCGACCCCGAGCATCCGGCCGCGCGCCGCTTCCAGCAGACCTCGGGGATGGTCATGGCCAAGGGCGTGGAGGACACGGCCTTCTACCGCACGTCGCGGCTCGCGAGCCTCACCGAGGTGGGCGGAGACCCCTCGGAGTTCGCGGTCGACGTTGCCGAGTACCACCGCCGTCAGCAGGCGCGGCTCGCCACCCATCCCGAGTCGATGACGACGCTCTCGACCCACGACACCAAGCGCGGCGAAGACACCCGCGCGCGCATCGACGCGATCGCGGAGGTGCCGGGGGTGTGGACCGAGTTCCTCGACCGCCGACGCGCCGCGTTCGAGCTCGGCGACGGGCCGCTCGAGAACCTGCTCTGGGAGTCGGTGGTCGGGGCGTGGCCGCGCGAGCGCGAGGCGCTGCACGGCTACGCGGAGAAGGCGGCGCGAGAGGCCGGCACGTCGACCCACTGGACGGCACCCGATGAGGGCTTCGAGCAGCGGCTGCACGCCTTCGTCGACCGACTGTACGACGATGCCGAGACACGCGGCGACCTCGAGCGCATGGTGTCGTTCCTGCGGCCTGCGGGGTGGTCCAACTCCCTCGCGGCGAAGCTGCTGCAGCTGGCCTCGCCGGGGGTCCCGGACGTGTACCAGGGCAGCGAACTCTGGGAGCGGTCGCTCGTCGACCCCGACAACCGCCGCCCGGTCGACTTCACCCTGCGCCGCAAGCTGCTCGCGCGGATCGACGGCGGTGAGCTGCCGCCGCTCGACGAGTCGGGTGCCGCGAAGCTGCTCGTCACGAGCCGCGTGCTCCGCCTGCGCCGCGACCGGCCCGACCTCTTCACGCGCTACACGCCGCTGCCGGCGACGGGCCACGCGTCCGAGCACGTCGTCGCGTTCGACCGCGGCGGTGCGATCGCCGTGGCGACCCGCCTGCCGCTCGGACTCGAGGCCGTCGGCGGCTGGGGCTCGACCGAGCTGTTGACACCCGCGGGCGCCTACGTCGACGTGCTCACGGGCGCGACGGTCGAGGGCGGGCGGGTGCCGCTCGCGGGCCTGCTCGAGCGCTACCCCGTCGCGCTGCTCGTCACGGAGGACTCCCCGTGATCGCGCGGGTCTGGGCGCCGGGAGCCGAGCGCGTCGAGCTCGAGCGGAGCGGCATCCGGGAGCCCCTCGCGCGTGCCGACAGCGGCTGGTGGGAGGGCCCCGAGCTCTCCCCCGGCGAGCGTTACGGCTTCGCGCTCGACGGCGGGCCGACGCGGCCCGACCCGCGCGGGCGCTCGCTGCCCGACGGCGTGCACGGGCTCAGCGAGGCGCGCGAGCTGCCGGTCGAGCCCGTGGCTACGTCCGGCTGGGCCGGCCGCGAGCTCGCTGACGCCGTGCTCTACGAG
The DNA here is from genome assembly GCA_023432005.1 of Actinomycetes bacterium. GTDB lineage: Bacteria > Actinomycetota > Actinomycetes > Actinomycetales > Microbacteriaceae > Homoserinibacter. Next base: position 5,871 of record JAEYVF010000127.1, on the reverse strand, counting down.
CTGCACGTCGGCACCTTCACTCCCGACGGCACCCTCGACTCGGCGATCGAGCGCCTCGACCACCTCGTCGACCTCGGTGTCGACGCGGTCGAGCTGCTGCCCGTCAACGCCTTCGACGGCGAGCACGGCTGGGGCTACGACGGCGTCGCGTGGTTCGCGGTGCACGCGCCCTACGGGGGCGCGGATGCGTATCGCCGCTTCGTCGAGGCGGCCCACGCGCGCGGTCTCGCCGTCGTGCAGGACGTCGTCTACAACCACCTCGGCCCGAGCGGTGCCTACCTGCCCGAGTTCGGCCCCTACCTGCGCAGCGAGCGCAACACGTGGGGCGAGTCGGTGAACCTCGACGAGCCCGAGGTGCGCCGCTACATCCTCGACAACGCCGCCATGTGGTTCGACGAGTACGGCGTCGACGGCCTGCGCCTAGACGCGGTGCACGCCCTCGACGAGCGCGGCACGCCGCACCTGCTCGCCGAGCTCGCGGCCGAGACGGATGCGCGCTCCGCCCGCCTCGGGCGCCCGCTGTGGCTCATCGCGGAATCCGACCTCAACGACCCCGTCATGTTCGAGCCGCGCTCCGACGGCGGCCACGGCCTCACCGCCCAGTGGAGCGACGACTACCACCACGCCGTGCACGTCGCGCTCACGGGCGAGACGCAGGGCTACTACGCCGACTTCGCGCCGCTCTCCGCCCTCGGCATCGCCGCGACCCGCGGTTTCTTCCACGCGGGCACGTACTCGTCGTTCCGCGAGCGCGAGCACGGCCGCCCCATCCAGCGGGAGGCCGAGGCGTGGCGGCTCGTCACCTTCTCGCAGAACCACGACCAGATCGGAAACCGGGCGGCGGGCGACCGGATCACGGCGACCCTCTCCGAGGACCGCCTCGCGATCGCGGCCGTGCTGACCGTGCTCTCCCCCTACACGCCCATGCTCTTCATGGGCGAGGAGTGGGGCGCGTCCACCCCGTGGCCGTTCTTCTCCTCCCACCCCGAGCCCGAGCTGGCCGCGGCCGTCGAGCGCGGCCGCATCGAGGAGTTCGCCCGGATGGGGTGGGACCGCGACGAGATCGCCCACCCGCAGGACCCGGCGACCTTCGCGAGCGCGCGCCTCGACTGGGCGGAGCGCGACGAGCCGCTCCACGCGCGCATGCTCGAGCGCTACCGCGCGCTCATCGCCCTACGCCGGCGGGAGCCCGAGCTGCACAGTCCGCGCCTCGCCGAGCTCGCGGGCACGTGGGACGACGACGCGCGCACGATCGCCCTCGCGCGCGGCCGCATCGCCATCCGGGTCAATCTCGGTGATGAGCCGTGGCGCACGGGCGAGACGGCGCGCGCGCTGTTCACGACGACGGATGCCGGCCCCCTCGACGGCGGCGAGCTCGTGCTGCCTCCCGACAGCGCGGTCGTCAGCCGAGGCTGAACGACGGCAGCTCGACCCCCGGCAGGCGCCACGCGGCGAACGCCGGCCCCGCGGTCGACACGCGCCCCTCAGACCACGGAACGGGCGCACCCCCGTTCTCGGCGAGCAGCAGCTCGGCGTCGTCCGGCAGCTCGGTGCCGAGGTCGACCGAGGTGAGGGTGCGCGTCGCGAGCACGAGCACGCGCTCAGCCGCCGCCTCGCGTACGAACGCGACCGCCTCATCCGACACGTGCACCCAGCGGATGCCGCCCTCGGCGATCGCGGGATGCGCACGCCGCAGCGCGATGAGCCGGCGGTACAGCTCGATCGTGTCGGCGTGCTCGCCCACGCGCTCCCACGGGATGGGCGTTCGCGCCTGCTCGCCATCGGCGGCCGTGAAGCCGAACTCGTCGCCCGCCCACACGACGGCGATGCCGGGCATCGTCATCGCGAGCCCCGCCGCGACGGGCAGCGTGCCCTCGCGTGCGGAGGTCACGAAGCGCGGGGTGTCGTGCGTGTCGAGCGCGTTCATGGTGTGGAGGCGCGTGCGCCACGGGAAGGCCGCCGCGAACTCGCGGTGCGCCGCGTAGAACTCGCGCCCGGTGTAGTCGCTCGTGCGGCCGAGCGTCATGCCGAGGCCGCCGCCCGCGGGGCTGCCGGGCACCGAGAGCCAGTTCCACAGGGGGCGCGTGAAGTTCGCGTAGGTCATCGCACCGTGCCACGCGTCGCCGAGGAAGTCGCCGCCCGACGCGTCGTTGGTCGACTCCCCCAGCAGGAGCGTGTCGGAGTTGACCTCGACCATCGTGCGGCGGATGGTGCGACGCACCTCCTCGTTGAGGTCCTCGTCGCGGTAGCGGCCCGTCATGTTGGCCACGTCGATGCGCCAGCCGTCGAACGAGAACGGCGGCCGCAGATAGCGCGCGACCACCGAGCCCGGGCCCTCGATGAACCGCTCGCGCAGCTCCGACGACTTCCAGTTGAGCTTCGGCAGGCTGCGGTGCCCGAGCCACGACACGTAGTCGGTCTGCTGCTCGTCGAGCCACAGATAGAACTCGCTCTCGGGCGCATCCGGGTTGCCGTACGCGGCACGGAACCACTCGTGCGAGTCGCCCGAGTGATTGGTCGTGAGGTCGCCGATGACGCGGATGCCGCGCTCGTGCGCCGCCTCGACGAGCCGCACGAGCGCCTCGTCGCCGCCGAGCAGCGGGTCGACGTGGTCGAACGACCGCGCGTCGTAGCGGTGGTTCGACGTCGCCGGGAACACGGGTGTGAGGTACAGCACGTCGACGCCGAGGTCGACGAGGTGGTCGAGGTGCTCGCGCACGCCGTCGAGGTCGCCACCGTAGAGCTGCGTGCCCGTGCCGGGCCCCTGATGGATGACGGGGTCGCCCCAGGATGCCGGCAGCGCCCACTCGGGGGCCTCGCGCTCGTCGGCCGCCGCGGAGCGCGCGAAGCGATCGGGGAACACCTGGTACAGCACCGAGCCGCGCGCCCATGCGGGCGCCGGATCGAAGGTCACGAGCCGGAAGTCGTCGATGTCGCGCGTCTCGATCGTCGAGAGGCCGCGCGAGGTGAGCCACCAGGTGTCCGCCTCGAAGTCCTCGAGCAGCCAGCGATAGCCGTGCACGGGGTTCTCGACCACGACCTCCGCCTGCCACCACACCGCATCCGGGGCCTCATGCACGATGCGGGCGTCGGCGTAGCTCGGCTCGCGGTCGGGGTTCGAGCGCACGCGCACCGTGCGCAGGGTCGGGAACGACCGCGGCACGCGCAGGCGCAGCGCCACGACCTCGCCCAGCGCGGGCTCCTGCGTGGAGACGTAGAGGGGCGAGCCGTCGTGATGCGGGAGGGAGGCGAGCTCGAGGTCGGTCACGCGGGCACCTTATGGGTTTCGTGTGTCGGCGGGGTTACCGGGGCTGGTTTCGACACGCGCCTGCGGCGCTACTCAACCAGCGGGTCGGCGGATTACTTGACCGCGCCGGCCGTGATGCCGCCCACGATGTAGCGCTGCAGCGCGAGGAAGAGCGCCACGACGGGGATCGCCGCCATGATCGCGCCGGCCGAGAACGCGCTCCAGTCCGCGTAGCGCGGGTTGGAGACGAGCTTCACGAGGCCGACCGCGAGGGTCTGGTTCTCCGGGTCGATGAGCAGCACGCTCGCGATGAGGTACTCGCTGAACGACGCGATGACCGACAGCAGCGCGACGACCGCGAGGATGGGCGCCACGAGCCGCAGGATGATCGTGAAGAAGATGCGCGCGTGGCCCGCGCCGTCGATCTTCGCCGCCTCGTCGATCTCCACCGGCACCGTGTTGAAGAACCCGTACATGAGGTACGTGTTCACGCCGAGGGCGCCCCCGAGGTACACCATGATGAGGCCGATGCGGGTGTTGAGCCCGAGCGCGGGGAAGACGTCGCCGATCGCGCTCATCATGAGGAAGATCGCGACCGCGCCGAGCAGCTGCGGGAACATCTGGACGACGACGATCGTGATGAGCCCGAAGCGCCGACCGGTGAACCGCATGCGGGAGAACGCGTAGGCGGCGAGGGCCCCCATGAGCGTCGACGCGACGGCCGTGACCGCGGCGATGATGATCGTGTTGCCGAACCACAGGAGGTACGGGTTCTGCGGGTTCGTCAGGATGCGCCAGAAGCTCTCGATGCCGATGCGCGAGAAGAGGGCGTTCGAGCCCGTGAGCGTGCCGTTCGGGTTGAGCGCGCTCGAGAGCACGAACAGCAGCGGGAACACGGCGAAGACCGTGACGGCGATCGCGACGACGTGCCGCCATCCGGTGTCCGCGAACCAGCGGCCGGGGCTGCGCCGACGGGATGTCGCGGCACGCGGCGCGTTGCGCAGGTGCGAGAAGTCGGTCGTCATCGCTGGATCTCCTCGAGGGCCTTGGTCCGGCTGAAGCTCACGACCGCGATGATCGCGACGATGAGGAAGATGATGATCGAGAAGGCGGAGGCCAGGCCGTAGTCGCGGTTCTGGCCGGTGAACGCCACCTTGTAGACCATCGAGATCAGCAGGTCGGTGTGGCCGACCGGCAGGCTCGTCGTCGTGTCACGCGGACCGCCGTTGTTCAGCAGGTACACGAGGTTGAAGTTGTTGAAGTTGAACGCGAACGACGCGATGAGCACGGGCGCCGTGGTCGACAGCAGCAGCGGCAGCTTGATCTGCCGGAACACGCTCCACCCGCGGGCGCCGTCCATCGTGGCGGCCTCCGTGAGCTCTTCCGGGATCGCCTGGAGGGCGCCCGTGCAGATGAGGAACATGTAGGGGAAGCCGAGCCACACGTTCACGAGGATCGCGCTCACCTTGGCGAGGTTCGGATCCGAGAGCCAGGGGATCGGCGCGCCCCCGAAGAGCACCTGGTTGATGAAGCCGAAGCTCTCGTTCATCATGCCGTTCCATACGAGGATCGAGAGGAACGCCGGGAAGGCGTACGGCAGGATCAGCAGCAGTCGGTAGTACTTGACGCCCCGCATCCGCGCGTTCTGGAACGTGATCGCGAGCAGCAGTCCGAGCGCGAAGCACAGGAAGACGGATGCGATGGCGAAGACGAACGTCCAGATCGTCACGTAGACGAGCGGCCCGCGGATCGACTCCTCGGTGAAGGCGCGCGCGAAGTTGTCGAAGCCGACCGTGATCTGCCATCCGGGGCGCAGCTCGGCGCCGTCGTCGGCGACGAATGCGCCCGTGCCGCGGTCGGTGTAGACGACGCCCGTCTGGGAGTTCGTCATCGTGTCGGCCTGCTCGTCGAACTCGAGCGTCGAGAGGTAGCGGTAGGCGTTGCTGCCGTCGGGCGTGCGCAGCGCGCCGTCGTTCGGGTCGTCGGAGTACGGCACGGCGAGGGCCGTGATCTCGGCGGTGCGCGAGATCACCTGCTGGAAGTTGAGGCTCGTCCATCCGGGGGCCGAGACGGCGCGACCGCCCTCGAACTCCGCGTCGTCGACGCGGCTGAGCGGCTCGTCGCCCGTGCCGACGTAGGCCTCGTCGGTCTCGGGATCGGTCACGAGGAGGCCGAGCTCGCCGAGGCGGTCGACGACGGTGACGGGGTAGGTGGGCGAGTCCTCGACGCGCTGCAGCGAGGACGCGAGCAGCGACGAGATGGCCTGCTGCTTGTTGCCGTTGTGGCCGGTGCCGTAGTTCGTGAAGCCGACGTAGCCCGTGTAGAGGAGCACGAACACCTGGAAGACGGCGAGGAAGATGAGACCCGGCGTCAGGTACTTCGCGGGGATGATCCGCCGCGAGAAGTAGACCCAGTTGACGAGGGCCGTGACGGCGAGCACGACGATCGCGACGGGCCAGTTGTCCTGGAGCACGAGCACGAACGCGGCGTAGATCGAGACCGCATCGACGATGCCGAGCAGCACGATCTTGACGAGAAGGGATCGCACGGTGGGGCGATCGGTGGGCAGTGCCATCGGTCTCTCTCTGTCGTGGGGAGTGGGCCCCCCCGCCCGGCCCCCCCCG
>JAEYVF010000006.1 GCA_023432005.1 Actinomycetes bacterium | reverse complement strand
GTGTGATGCGGTGCTTACCAGCTCGACTTGGTCACGCCGGGCAGCTCGCCACGGTGCGCCATGTCGCGGAAGCGCACACGCGAGATGCCGTAGTTCGACAGCACACCGCGGGGGCGGCCGTCGATGGCGTCGCGGCTGCGGACGCGAACCGGCGACGCGTCGCGCGGCAGCTTCTGCAGGCCGAGGCGGGCCGCCTCGCGCTGCTCGTCGGTCGAGTTCGGGTCGACGAGCGCCTTCTTGAGCTCGAGGCGCTTCGCGGCGTAGCGCTCGACGATGACCTTCCGCTGCTCGTTCTTGGCGATCTTGCTCTTCTTGGCCATGTCTTAGCGCTCCTCGCGGAACTCGACGTGCTTGCGCACGATGGGGTCGTACTTCTTGAGCACGATGCGGTCGGGGTCGTTGCGGCGGTTCTTGCGGGTCACGTAGGTGTACCCGGTTCCCGCGGTCGAACGGAGCTTGATGATGGGACGGACGTCCTGAGCCTTCTTGGCCATCAGATCTTCTCCCCACGGGCCAGGATCTCGGCGACGACGGACTCGATGCCGCGCGCGTCGATCACCTTGATGCCCTTAGCGGACAGCGTGAGGGTCACGGTGCGCTTGAGCGAGGGGACGTAGTACTTCTTCTTCTGCACGTTCGGGTCGAAGCGGCGCTTCGTCCGACGGTGCGAGTGCGAGATGTTGTGTCCGAAGCCGGGGACGGCTCCGGTCACCTGGCACACAGCTGCCATGGTTTCTTTCCTTATCGCTACCGTGGGGCGATCGCCCCACCCAAGGTCACTTGTCGGCACGCCGATACCGGGAACTCGAGAGTCCCGGCGGCGCACAAAGAAGGCCGCATTCCTGCGGTCAACCCTCCGAGAATACCCGAGGGATGCCGGATGCGCCACTCGCGGGCGCGGCCGCTCAGCGCGCGGCGGCCTCCGCCGTGCACTCCGGGCACAGCCCGAACACGTCGACGACGTGGTTGGGGTCGGTGAAGCCGTGCTCCGCGGCGACCTGGCGCGCCCAGGCCTCGACGGGATCCGCCGAGATCTCGACCGCCGTCCCGCAGCTGCGGCAGATGAGGTGGTGGTGGTGCGAACCCGGGGTGCACGCACGGTAGAGGCTCTCGCCCTCCTGCACGAGCGAGTCGGCCTCCCCCTCCTGGGCGAGGTCGGCGAGGGCGCGGTAGACCGTCGCCAGCCCGACCTCGGAGCCCGTGCCGCGGAGCGAGGCGTGCAGCGCCTGCGCGGAGACGAAGCCCTCCGTGCGGCCGAGCGCATCGCGCACGGCCTCGCGCTGCCAGGTGTTCCGCTTCACGCCGCCACCCCCTTCACGACCAGGGTACGGCGGTCGCGACGGCGACGACGGCCGGCCAGCACGCACACGCCCCAGATCGCGAACGAGATGGTCGTGACGTAGGGGCTGATCGGCACGCTCGAGCCGAGCGCGATCAGGATGCCGCCCACGAGCGACACGAGCGCGAACGCCATCGACAGCAGCGGCACCCACAGCGGCGAGCTCGAGATCCGCAGCGCCGCGGCGGCCGGCGTCACCAGGATCGACAGCACGAGCAGGGCGCCCACGATCTGGATGCTCGCCGCGACGGCGAGCCCGAGCAGCAGCATGAACGCGATCGACAGGGTGCGCACGGGGACGCCGCGCGCGGCGGCGACCTCCGCATCCAGGCTCGCGAAGGTGAGGGGGCGCCACAGCACGAGCAGCCCGACCACGACGATGCCGCTCACGATCGCGAGCCAGCCGAGCTGCGGATCGTCGACGGCGACGATCTGACCGGTGAGCAGGCCGAACTTCGTGGAGGCGCGGCCCGGGTAGAGGGCGAGGCACAGGATGCCGAGGCCGAGCCCGAACGGCATGAGGACCGCGGTGATCGAGTTGCGCTCGCGCGCCCGCGAGCCGAGCAATCCGATGAGGAGCGCGGCCGCGACCGACCCGATGAGAGAGCCCTCCACGACGCCGATGCCGAACAGCAGCCCCGCGGCCGCGCCCGCGAACGAGAGCTCGCTGATGCCGTGCACGGCGAAGGCGAGGTCGCGCGTCATGACGAAGACGCCGATGAGGCCGCCCGCGATACCGAGCACCGCGCCCGCGAGGATCGAGTTGCGCAGCAGGGCGAGCAGCGCGCCGTAGTCGCTGAAGTCGAAGAGCTGCGTCCACCAGTCGGTCATGCGACCTCCCCGGGGTGGGTGCGGGGGTGCTCGTGCGCGTGGTGGGCGTGGTCGGGCGCGCCGACGATGATGACGCGGCCGTGCGAGCGGATGACGTCGACCTCGGCCTGGTAGAGCTCGGAGAGCACCTCGGAGGTCAGCACCTCGTCCGGGGGGCCGATGCGGAACCGGCCGCCCGCGAGGTAGAGCACGCGGTCGACCATGCCGAGCACGGGGTTCACGTCGTGCGTGACGAACAGCACGCCGAAGCCGCGCTCGCGCCGGTGCCGGTCGATGAGCTCGCTCACGACGCGCTGCGCGCGGAGGTCGAGCGAGCCGAGCGGCTCATCGCACAGCATGAGCAGCGGGTCGCCCGCGAGCGCCTGACCGACGCGCAGTCGCTGCTGCTCGCCCCCCGAGAGCAGGCTCACGGGCACCTTCGCGTAGTGGCTCGCACCGACGGCGTCGAGCAGCTCGTCGACGCGCTCCCGCCGCGCGCGGCTCGGCCATCCGGGTCCCCATCGCTCGCCGTCGACGCCGAGCCGCACGAGATCCCGGCCGCGGATGCGCATGGCCGGGTCCTGCCCGCGCTGCTGCGGGATGTAGCCGATGCGACGGTCGCCGCGACGCACGGGGGCGCCCGCGAAGCGCATCGTTCCCGCGGCGAGCGGATGCTGTCCGAGCACGGCCTTGAGCAGGCTCGTCTTGCCGGAGCCGTTGGCTCCGAGCACGGCGATGAACTCGCCGGGGCCGACGTCGAGGTCCAGTCCCGTCCACAGGGTGCGCGCGCCGAGCCGCAGCTCGGCATCCCGCACGCTCAGCACCGGCTCGATCACCGCGCCACTCTACCTGAGAACGGTTCTCAGCGTCTTGCCTCCCGCTCGTTCGCTCGGAGGGCGCGGTCTCGATACGGCGTCGCGTCACGCGCTCCGCGCGCGGCGCGGCGCCACTCGACCGACGGTGAACCGCGGCGGGTCGATGCACCGACGCATGACGCGAGCGAAGGAGGGGTGCGGCTCGCAAGCGACCCCGCTCCCCGACGGAGCGACCCGGCGGGACCCGCGGACGTGCGACGCCTCAGTCCAAGAGCAGGGCGGGCTCCTCGAGCACCGACGCGACATCCGCCGTGAAACGCGACGCGACATCCCCGTCGACGACGCGGTGGTCGAAGGACGCGCCGACCGTCGTGACGTACGCGGGGCGCACCTCGCCGTCGACGACCCACGGCTTCTGCTTGATGGCACCGAGGGCGACGATCGCCACCTCGCCCGGGTTGAGGATGGGCGTGCCCGTGTCCATCCCGAACGAGCCGAGGTTCGTGATCGTGATGGTGCCGCCCGACATCTCGGCCGGCTGCGTCTTGCCCTCGCGGGCCGTGAGCGTGAGCTGCTCGAGCGACTGCGCGAGCTCGAGGAGGCTGAGGTTCTGCGCGTCCTTGACGTTGGGGACGATGAGCCCGCGCGGGGTCGCCGCGGCGATGCCGAGGTTGACGTAGTGGCGCACGATGATCTCCTCGTCCGTCCACGTCGAGTTGACCGTCGGGTTGCGTCGCACTGCCCAGATGATCGCCTTGGCCATCACGAGCAGGGGGCTCACGCGCACACCCGCGAAGTCGGGCGAGGCCTTGAGCCGCTTGACGAACTCCATCGTGCGGGTCGCGTTGACGTCGGTGAAGACGGAGACGTGGGGCGCCGTGAAGGCGGAGGCGACCATCGCCTGCGCCGTGGCCTTGCGCACGCCCTTCACGGGGATGCGCTCCTCGCGCTCGGCGGGCCACGCGGGGGTCTGGATGTTGCGGAAGACGCTCGCCTGCTCGGCCTGGCGGATGACGTCCTCGCGCAGCACCTCGCCGCCGGGGCCTGTCGCGGTGACCTGCGCGAGGTCGACGTCGAGGTCCTTGGCGAGCTTGCGGATGGGCGGCTTCGCGATGACGGGCGTGCCGGGGCGCCGGGCCGTCGTGCGCGCGGGGGCGGCGGGCGCATCCGGGTTGGGCACGGCGGCACCGGGGCGACGCCGCCGGGTGGCGGTGTGGCCGCCCTTGGAGCCGTAGCCGACGAGCACCGCGCCGCCCGACTCCTCCTTCTCGGCCGACTTCTCGACCATGTGCACGGGGTCGGCCACGGCGCCGAAGCTCTCGGAGTCGTTCGCCGGCGCCTGCAGCTCGATCGTGCCGCCCGCGGAGTCGACGCGGATGATGGGCGAGCCGACCTCGACGGTCGCACCTTCCTCGGCGAGCAGCTCGGTCACGGTGCCCGCGAACGGCGAGGGCAGCTCGACGAGCGACTTGGCGGTCTCGATCTCGACGAGCACCTGGTTGACGGCGACGACGTCGCCGGGCTTCACCTTCCAGGCGACGATCTCGGCCTCGGTGAGACCTTCGCCGACATCCGGCAGCGGGAACTCTGCGTGGGCCATCGGGCCTCCTCAGTGCTGGTACGCGGTCAGTAGGCGAGGGCGCGGTCGACGGCCTCGAGGATGCGGTCGACATCCGGAAGGTACACACCCTCGAGCTTGGCCGGCGGGAACGGGGTGTCGAATCCGGAGACGCGGAGCACGGGCGCCTCGAGCGAGTAGAACGCGCGCTCGGCGATCGTGGCGGCGATCTCGGAGCCGACGGAGACGTTCCCGGGCGCCTCCTGGGCGACGACGAGCCGGCCGGTCTTCTGCACGGAGGCCAGGATCGGCGGGTAGTCGATGGGCGCGAGCGAGCGCAGGTCGACGACCTCGACGCTCGTGCCCTCGGATGCGGCGACCTCGGCGGCCTGCAGCAGCTGGGCGACCATCGCGCCGTGCCCGACGAGGGTCACCTGGGTGCCCGTACGCACGACCCGGCTCTGGTGGAGGGGCGCCGGGACGCCGTCGTCGGCGACCTCGCCCTTCTGCCAGTAGCGGCTCTTGGGCTCGAAGAACAGCACGGGGTCGTTGGAGGCGATGGCCTGCTGGATCATCCAGTAGCCGTCGTTGGGGGTCGCGGGGCTCACGACGCGGAGGCCGGGGGTGTGGGCGAAGTAGGCCTCGGGGCTCTCCTGGTGGTGCTCGACCGCGCCGATGTGCCCGCCGTATGGCACGCGGATGACGACGGGGAACGACTGCGTGCCCTCGTGCCGGTAGGTGAGCTTCGCGAGCTGCGAGGTGATCTGGTCGAAGCCCGGGAAGATGAAGCCGTCGAACTGGATCTCGCACACCGGGCGGTAGCCGCGCATGGCGAGGCCGATCGCGGTGCCGATGATGCCGGACTCGGCGAGCGGGGTGTCGAGCACCCGGTTCTCGCCGAACTCGGCCTTGAGGCCCTCGGTCACGCGGAAGACGCCGCCGAGGGTGCCGATGTCCTCGCCCATGAGCAGCACCTTGGGGTCGTTCGCGAGCGCCGCGCGCAGCCCCTCGTTGATGGCCTTCGCCATCGGCATCGTCCGCTCGGTCACGACGTGGCCTCCTCGAAGCCGGCCTCGTAGGCGGCGAGCCATGCGGCCTGCTCCGCGACCGCCGGGTGCGCGTCGGTGTACACGCTGCGGAACAGGTTCGCGCTCGGCGGGTCGCCGAGCTCGTTCGTGCGGCGACGCAGCTCGGCGGCGAGATCCTCGGCCTCGGCGGCGACATCCTGGAAGAAGTCGTCGCCGACGCCCTTGGCGCGGAGGAACCGCTCGTACCGGGTGACCGGGTCGCGTTCGCTCCAGTACGCGACGTCCTCGTCCTCGCGGTACTTGGTCGGGTCGTCGCTCGTCGTGTGCGCGCCCATGCGGTAGGTGAGCGCCTCCACGAAGCGGGGGCCCTGACCGGCCCGGGCGGCGTCGAGGCCCAGCCTGCTGACCGCGTAGCTCGCGAGCACGTCGTTGCCGTCGATCTGCACGCTCGGGATGCCGAAGCCGGCGGCGCGCAGGTAGAGCGGCGTGCGCGATTGCCGCTCGACGGGCACCGAGATCGCCCAGTGGTTGTTCTGCAGGAAGAACAGCTGGGGGGTCTGGTAGCTCGCGGCGAAGACGAGCGCCTCGTTCACGTCGCCCTGGCTCGTGGCACCGTCGCCGAAGTAGACGACGGTGGCCTCGTCGACCTCCGGGTCGCCCGTTCCGACGCGTCCGTCGAGCCGCTGCCCCATGGCGTAGCCGGTGGCGTGCAGCGACTGCGATCCGATGACGAGCGTGTAGAGGTGGAAGTTGCCGGTCTGGGCCGGGTCCCATCCGCCGTGCGAGAGGCCGCGCAGCATCTCGATGATCTTCACGAGGTCGAGTCCGCGGATGCGACCCACGACGTGCTCGCGGTAGGCGGGGAAGATGTGGTCCTGCGGGCGCACCGCGTAGCCGGAGCCGACCTGGGCGGCCTCCTGGCCGAGGCTCGGGATCCACAGCGCGAGCTGACCCTGGCGCTGCAGGTTGCCTGCCTCGATGTCGAAGCGGCGGATGACGACCATCTGGCGGTGGAAGTCGAGCAGCCTGCTCTCGTCGAGCTCCTCGATGAGCGGAAGGTACGGCGCCGTCGCATCGCTCTCGATGAGCGAACCCTGGGGCGAGAGCAGTTGGACCGTCGCCTCGGTGTAAGACATGCGCTCTACCCTAGCCGCGCCGTATTCCGCGCCGTTCAGAGGGTGCGCACAACCTCCTCCGCGGCGGCTAGGAGCCTGTCGACAGACTCCTCCTCGCCGACGGAGATGCGGATGCCCTCGGGCGCGAAGACGCGCGCGACGATGCCGTGGGCCGCGAGCACCTCCGCGGCGGCGGCCGTGCGCTGGCCGGTCGGGAGCCACACGAAGTTGCCCTGCGGCTCGGGGATCTCCCACCCGAGCGCGCGGAGGCCGTCGCGGATGCGGTCGCGTCGGGCGTTGAGCTCGGCGATCTGCTCGCGGTACGCGTCCTCGTGCTCGAGGGCCGCGAGCGCCGCCCGCTGCGCGGGTTCGGTGACGGAGAGCGGGATCGCCGTGGCGCGGCACGCGTCGAGCACGTACGCGGGGCCGACGGCGTAGCCGACGCGCAGCCCGGCGAGACCGTACGCCTTCGAGAAGGTGCGCAGCACCACGAGGTTCGGGTAGCGCTCGAGCAGGGGGAGGCCGTCCACGGCGTCCGGGTCGGCGACGAACTCGCGGTAGGCCTCGTCCAGGGCGACGAGCACCGTCTCGGGCACCGCGGCCATGAAGTCCTGGAACTCCGCGGCGGTCACGACCGCGCTCGTGGGGTTGTTGGGCGAGCACACGAGGATGAGCCGCGTGCGGTCGGTGACGGCGGCGGCCATCGCGGGCAGGTCGTGCGCGCCGTCCGCGCGGTTCGGCACCGTGACGCTCGTGGCGCCTGACACCGTCACGATGCCCGGGTAGGCCTCGAACGATCGCCAGGAGTAGAGGATCTCGTCGCCGGGGCCCGAGGTGGCGACGGCGAGCTGTTGGAGGATCGACACGGATCCTGCGCCGACGTGCACCTCGTCGACGGTCACGCCGATGCGCTCGGCGAGCCGCACCCGCAGCGCACTCGCGCTCCCGTCGGGGTAGCGCGTGACGGCGGACGCGGCGATCGCCTCGGCGACGGCGGGGAGCGTGGGGAACGGGTTCTCGTTGCTCGAGAGCTTGAACGCGTCGGCGGGCGCAGGTCGCCCCTGACGGTAGGGGTCGAGTGCAGCGATCTCGGGGCGCAGGTGGACGGCCATGGTGTCAGCCTAGGATGATGGGCCGCATGCGATTCCTGGTTCGGCTGCTCATCAACGCCCTCGCCCTGTGGCTGACGGTGCTCATCCTGAATCCGCACGTGCAGGTGTCGTCGTGGGACGCCGCCGCGGATGCCGACGCCACCTGGTCGTGGCCGCTGTTCTGGACGTACGTGCTGCTCGCCGCCATCTTCGGCATCGTCAACGGCGTCATCGGCACGGCCATCCGCATCGTCGCGTTCCCGCTGTACATCCTCACGCTCGGCCTCATCTCGCTCATCGTCAACGGGCTCCTCTTCCTCCTGGTCGCCTGGATCTCGACGCTCCTCGGCTTCGGCCTCTCGGTGGAGGGATTCTGGTGGGGCGTGCTCGGCGCCCTCGTGCTCGGCGTGATCGGGTGGCTCATCGGCATCATCTTCCGGCCGCTCACCCGGAAGCGCTCCTGACCCTCACTCCCGGGGAAGGCGCTCGGCGCTGTAGCGCAGCGTCGTGATCGTCGCGCCCTCGCGCTGCGCGTACTCGCGCGTGAAGTCGTCGAGGGCGTCGAGCTCGCGGCGCAGGGCGGGAGACCGCGCCTCGTCGAGCAGTCGCGCGGTCTCGGCGTAGGCGCGCTTCTGGTGGGCGGGCGCCGGCTTGTCCGTGGGGAGCTCGACCCCGCCGGGATAGGCGCGTCGCTCGACGATCGTGCGGTCGGTGGGACCCTGGGGCCCGCCCGTCGCCACGACGAAGTCGTCGCTGTGCCGGACCGCGACGCCGCGGATGCCCTCGGGCAGCTCGATGCCGCCACCGGGGTCGCCGTAGGTCTCGAGACCGACCGTGTTCCAGCGGCCGGATGCCGCGACCGCATCCGCGACGAGCCCGCCCTGTGAGAACCCCACGAGCACGACCTCGTCGTCGGGCCGGATCCCGGCGTCGGTCATGGCCAGCTCGGTGGCCCGGATGGAGCCGGACGCGATGCCGGCGACTCCCGCGACGTTGCTCGTGAGGTCCCACGGCTCGTAGTCGGAGGCGGGCGAGAAGGTCTGCGTGGGCGCGACGTAGACGACGTAGCGCGGCGCCTCCCCCGGTGCCTCGTACCGCTCGATGCGCACCTGCCTCTCGTCGGGCACGCGCTCGAGCCGACCCGCCGCGCCGACGGGGGCGACGCCTCCGCGCTGCTCGTCGACGCGCTCGATCTTCACGGGGGTCTCGGCGAGGTACCTGCCGCCCATCGCCCCGCCCGCGGCGATGATCACGGCCGCGCTCGTGCCGACGCCGAGCAGCCCGAGCCCGTTCTCGCCGAGCAGCGAGCTGAGCCCCGGAGGCGCACCCACGAGCGCGAGCGCGGCGTCGTCGGCGCTCGTCACGAGGTGCCGTACGAGCGTCGCGAACTCGGGGCTCGTGATGAGCTCGGGATGGTCGAGCAGATACCGCTCGATGGCCCGCTTCTTCTGCTCCGAGGTGCCCGGAGTGAGCGCCCAGGCGAGGGAGCCCGCGAGCGCGACGTGCGGCGCGACGGCCGGAAGCGCCCGCGCGAAGGTCGTCGCGACCCACTCGGCGGCCACCCCCTGCAGCCACGTGGCCGTTCGCTCCCCCAGCTCGTACACCCCCTCCGCGGTCGCGACCGCGAGGCGCAGGCGCCGCACTTCCGCGGCGAGCGCGAAGCCGGATGCCTCGCACGCGTCGACCGCCGTCCGCAGGGCGCCGGGGGCGAGCGCGAGCGAGAGCAGGGCGAGCTGATGCGCGTCGCGCTCGACGGCATCCGCGAGGCGACCGAGCTCACCGAGGTGCGCCAGGAGCGCGTCGGTCGCGACGAGCAGCGAGCTGCCCGCATGCACGACGAGCGGGCCTGCATCGGACGCGCCGGCGCGGGCCTCCTCGACGGCGGGGTCAGCCGAGCGCACGCGCGTACTCCTCCCGCGCGAGCGCCACGGCGTGCGCGAGGCCGTCCACGGCGCGGTCGAGCTCGGCCGCGACGTCGAGGGCACGCCGCCGGTAGGCCTCGTGGGCGGGGCCGCGCCAGGCGGACTCGTCGATGAGCGGGGGGCGGGCGGCGCGCGCGGTCGCCTCGCGATGCAGCAGCACGAGCCGCTGCACGTGCTCGGCCGCCTGCTCCGGGTTCGCGTGCGTCGTCATCCGCGCTCCTCTCGTCTGCGGGAAGCGTGTCGCGAGCGTGCGCCTCCGCGGGCGCGTGGATGCGCGCGTGGTGGATGCGGGGCCTCTCTGCCGACCGGGAAGGAGGGGTGCGGCGGCGCGCGATGAGGGGCCACAATGGGCCTCATGCCCGACCAGCGGACCCCCGGCCCCGCCGCCTTCCGCATCTGCTTCGTGTGCACGGGCAACATCTGCCGCTCCCCCATGGCCGAGGCGATCATGCGCAGCATCGTCGCTGCGAAGGGCTACACCGCCCAGATCTCGGTGACCTCCGCGGCGACCGGCGACTGGCACGTCGGCGAGCACGCCGACCCCCGCACGATCGCCGCGCTCGAGGCCCACGGCTACGACGCGGGCCGCCACCGCGCGCGGCAGTTCGACCCGACGTGGTTCCCCGAACTCGACCTCGTGGTCGCGTTCGACCGGGGGCATGAGCGGGTGCTGCGCGAATGGGCCGCGACGGAGGCCGACCAGAGCAAGGTGCAGCTGCTCCTGGGCTTCGATCCCGAAGCTGCGACAATGGACGTGCCGGATCCGTACTACTCGGACGCGGCCATGTTCGATACCGTGCTCGTCGCCATCGAACGGGCCTGCACCTCGCTCTTCCGGCAGCTCGAGCCCGCCATCCGACAGGGAGTCCCGTGAGTCCGCTTCCCCCCCAGCCGCTCAGCCCGCTCGACGGCCGCTACCGCGCCGCCGTCGAGGGACTCGGCGACCATCTCTCGGAGGCCGGCCTCAACCGCGCCCGCGTGCACGTCGAGGTGGAGTGGCTGCTCTTCCTCGCCGAGCACCGGATGTTCGGGGCCGAGCCCGTCGACGCCGAGCAGGCCCGCTCGCTGCGCGCGTGGGCAGCCGACTTCGGTCAGCCCGAGATCGACGAGCTCGCGCGGCTCGAGGCGACGACCCGCCACGACGTGAAGGCCGTCGAGTACCTCGTGCGTGAGCGCCTCGCGCGGCAGGGCCTCACGTCCCTCGCCGAGCTCACGCATTTCGCGTGCACGAGCGAGGACGTCAACAACCTCTCCTACGGGCTCACGCTCCGCGCGGCGCTGCACGACGTGTGGCTCCCGCGGTTCGACGCGGTCCTCGAGAAGCTCCGGGCTCTCGCGATCGCCCACCGCGACGAGCCGCTGCTCGCGCACACCCACGGCCAGCCCGCCACGCCGACCACCTTCGGCAAGGAGATCGCGGTGTTCGTGCACCGCCTGCGCCGTCAGCGCGAGCGCATCGTCGCCGTGGAGTTCCCGGCGAAGTTCTCCGGTGCCACGGGAACCTTCTCGGCGCACGTCGCGGCCGACCCGGATGCCGACTGGCCCGCGCTCTCGCACGAGTTCGTGACCTCGCTCGGTCTCAGCTGGAACCCGCTCACGACCCAGATCGAGTCGCACGACGGCCAGGCCGAGCTCTTCGGCCGCATCGCGCACGCGAACCGCATCCTGCACAACCTCGCGACCGACGTGTGGACCTACATCTCGATCGGGTACCTCACGCAGATCCCGCAGCCGGGAGCGACGGGCTCGTCGACGATGCCGCACAAGATCAACCCCATCCGCTTCGAGAACGCGGAAGCCAACCTCGAGCTCTCGAGCGCGCTGCTCGACTCGCTCGCCGCGACCCTCACGACGAGCCGACTGCAGCGCGATCTCACCGACTCGACGACGCAGCGCAACATCGGCGTCGCCCTCGGGCACTCGCTGCTCGCGCTCGACAACCTGCTCAAGGGGCTCGGCGAGATCGCGGTCGACCCAGCGGCGCTCGCCGCCGATCTCGATGCGAACTGGGAGGTGCTCGGCGAAGCCATCCAGACGGTCATCCGCGCGGAGGTCACGGCCGGCCGCTCGTCGATCGCCGATCCCTACGCGCTGCTCAAGGAGCTCACGCGCGGCAGGCGCGCGACCCCCGAGGACCTCGCCGAGTTCATCGGCGGCCTCGACATCGGCGACGCCGCGAAGGAGCGCCTGCTCGCCCTCACGCCCGCGACGTACACGGGTCTCGCCTCGCACCTCGTCGACTACCTCGACTGAGGCCCGGGCGGCGCGAGGCGCCGCAGCGCCTAGTGGGCGGGGGGCTTGCTCCGCGGGTCGCGGTGCACGGAGCCCGCGGTTCCGGATGCCGCATCCGGGTCGACGGGATCGACGCGGTCGTCGTCGTAGCGCGGTCCGGCGGCGACGAGGAGCGTCGCGAGGATCACGAGCGAGGCGATGAACGCGGCACCCGCCATGATGAGCGAGAGCCCCCACTCGCGACTGCCCATGAACACGAAGCCGCCGACGAACACCCCGAAGAGGGCGGCCATGCCGAGCAGCTCGACGGGGCGCATCCGGTCGCGTCGGCTGGGGGCGGGCGTCTTGCCGCTCATGCGGAGACCTCCTTGGTGACTCTCTGGCGGTCGAGGCGCAGGCTGACGGCCGCGATCACGAGCTGGACGCCGACGATCACGGCCCATGCGCCGAGCAGGCCCACGAGCAGCACCTCGGTCGTGACGGTGCCGGTGAAGACGATCTCGCCCTTCTCCTCGACCGCGTAGGGGTCGGCGAAGCCCTGCGGGACGAGCAGGAACACGAGGCCGAGCAGCACCGTGAGCACGCCCGTCGCGATCCAATCGCGCGCGACGGCGCGCGAGCGGCGGAAGCGGATGCCGTTGACGGCCTCGAGGGCGCCCGCGACGACCGCCCACGCGCTCACGACGAGCACGAGGGTGCCGACACCGCGCTCGGGGATCACGAGCGCCGCGACGCCGGCGACAGCCGTGACGACACCTTGGACGAGCACGAGGCCGCGGATCGCGCGGTCGGCACGCAGGCCCGAGGCGAGCAGCACGGCGGCCCAGAGCACCGCGAGCACGCCGAAGCCGACGAACCCGAGGCCCGCGGAGTGGTCGGGGCTGAAGGTGATGACGACCCCGAGCACGAGCGCAGGCACGGCTCGCGCGAGCGGCGCGACCCAGGAGTCCGGCGCTCCGACAGCGGGCGAAGCTTCGGTGGGCACCCGCCCATCCTACGTTCGCGGAGGCTGTGCACCCGCCCGATGGCCGGGATCCGCCCGCCCTCAGTACGCGAGCGCTCGGTGCACGGAGGCCACGGCGCTCGAGCCCTCCCCCACGGCCGCTGCGACGCGCTTCATCGAGCCGCGGCGCACGTCCCCGGCCGCGAAGACGCGCGGCATCGAGGTCTCGAACGGGAACGGGTCGCGACCGAGCGACCGCCAGGGGTCGAGCGAGAGCGAGGTGACGTCCGTCCCGGTGCGGAGGAAGCCGTCGGCGTCGGTGTCGAGGGTGCGCAGCCAACTCGTCGCCGGATCGGCGCCGATGAAGCAGAAGAGTCCGCGCGCGGGCACCTCGCCGACGGAGTCGATGGCGACGGCCTCGAGCGACGCGCGCCCGTCGAGACCCACGACGTTCGAGGCGAGGTGCACGTGGATGCGCGGATCCTCCTCGAGCCGGTCGACGAGGTACGACGACATCCGGCTGCCGAGCTCGCGGCCGCGCACGACGAGATGCACGGGGCAGCCGTTCGACGAGAGATAGAGGGCCGCCTGACCCGCCGAGTTGGCGCCGCCCACGACCACGACGGGCGACTCCGCGACCTGGCGCAGCTCGAGGGGTGTCGCGGCGTAGAAGATGCCCGACTGCTCGAAGTCGCCCCAGCGGTCGAGCTGGAGCCGACGATAGGCGGCGCCCGAGGTGACGACCGCCGAGCGGGCGCGGATGAGGCGGCCGTCGGCGAGGGTCACGTCGAGCAGCTCGCCCGCACGCTCGAGTGCGACAGCCTCGCACGGCGCGTACACGCGCACGCCGAACTTGAGCGCCTGCAGCGTCGCCTGACCGATCAGATCGCCGCCGCTGACCCCGAACGGGAAGCCGAGGAAGTTCTCGATGCGCGAGGTCGCCGCCGCCTGGCCGCCGGGCGCCACCGCGTCGAGCAGCACGGTGCTGAGCCCCTCCGATGCGCCGTAGATCGCGGCCGCGAGCCCGGCCGGGCCGCCGCCGATCACGACGAGGTCGACCGCGTCGTCGCCGGAGGCCTCGTACGCGAGGCCGAGCCTCTCGGCGACGTCGCCGGGCGTCGCATGCACGATGGGCTCGCCGCGGATGAAGGCGATCGGCAGATCCTCCTCGCGGTAGCGATGCGTCGAGGCGGCGTCGGCCGGCGAGACCGCGAAGGCCGTATGCACGAGGTCGAGCCTCTCCGCGAAGCGGCGGAGCGCGAGCAGCTCGCCCGAGTTCGGCGCGCCCACGAACTTGAGCGTCATCGCCGCCGAGCCGCGGCGCAGATTCTCGCGGTGCGCCCAGAGAGCGTGCAGGATGACGTCGCAGAGCTCGTCGTCCTCGTTCATGATGCGGCGCAGCTCCGGCCGCTCGATCACGCGCACCCGCGACGGCACGGCCGCACGGGCCGAGAGGAACGCACTCTGCCCGTTAAGGAGGCCGAGCTCCCCGACGAAGCCGCGGGGGCCCATCCGCGAGAGCACCTCCTCGCCCATCCAGGCGAGGGCGTCGCGCACGACCTCGACCTCGCCCTCCTCGACGAGGACCATGGGGTAGTCGCGATCGCCGGCCCGCACGAGGTACTCCCCCGCGGCGATCTCGCGCAGCTCGCCGTGGGTGACGATCCGCTCCCACTGCTCGTCGCTCAGGCGCGGCGTGGCGATCTCGTCGACGGCTCCGCTCTCATCCGGCATGTCAGCCCTCCCGGGTCACGCTGTCGTCGGCGACGTGCAGCGCGCGCAGCAGCGACCGCGCGTCGTAGGGGCCGACGTGACGACGGCCGTTGATGAAGAAGGTCGGGACGGAGTCGATGCGCATCGCCTCCGCGTCGAGGATGTCGTCGCGCACGCGCGCCGCGACGGCAGCGGACTGCAGATCGCGCTCGAAGCGCGGGACGTCGAGCCCCAGGTTCTCGGCGAGGCGCACGATGTCGGACGGGCGCTGGTTCTCCTGGTCGGCGAACAGGCCGCGCTCGTACTCCCAGAAGTACCCCTGCAGTCCGGCTGCCTCCGCGGCCTCGGCCCCCGCGAGCGCGTTGGGGTGCTGGTCGACGAGCGGCGCGTGGCGCCACACGTAGCGGAGCTCGTCGCCGAGCTGCTCCTTGACCTCCTGGATCACGCCCGAGGCCTTCGAGCAGAAGGGGCACTGGAAGTCGCCGTACTCGACGATCTCGTAGGGCGCGTCCATGGGCCCGAAGACGTGGTCGCGCACGGGGTCGACGGGCCGCGCGAGCACCTGGCCGGTGTCCTCGTCGGGGTGCACGGCATCCGAGATCCGGAAGATGACGGTCGCGAGCACGAAGGCGAGCACGGATGCGATGAGCACGCCCACACGCGCCTCGTTCTGGGCGGCCGGGTCGGCGATCGCGAGCTCCACGATGAAGAGCGAGATCGTGAAGCCGATGCCGCACAGCACGGCTCCGCCGGCGAGGCGGTCGAGGGTGAGGCCGGCGCCGAACTCGCCCACGCGGAACAGCTTCATGAGCGCGGTGGAGCCGAAGACCCCGAGGAACTTGCCCGCCACGAGGCCGACCACGATGCCCCACGTGAGCGGCGAGACGAGCGCGGCCGCGAGGATCTCCGGGCTCAGCACGACGCCCGCGTTCGCGAGCGCGAAGAACGGGAGGATGACGTAGGCGACATACGGGCTGTAGGCCGACTGCAGCCGCTCGTTGATCGAGATCGACTCGCGGAGGCTGTTGGCCGCCGCGCGCGCGTACTCGGTGTTGGGCGACTGCCGGAAGGTGCGCGCGAGGTCGAGGGCGTGTTCGACGTCGCGCCGGTTCGGCCGGTACACGGGCACCATGAGCGCGATCGCCACACCCGCGAGCGTCGGGTGCACGCCGGAGGCGAGGAAGGCGAGCCACACGATGACGGCGAGCGTCGCGTAGACGAGGCCCCGGCCTCCGCGCAGATAGCGCGTGAAGTAGATGCCCGCGAGGCCGACCGCCGCGATGAGGAGCGGCAGCGGCTGGAAGTCGTCGGTGTAGATGAAGGCGATGATGCTGAGCGCGCCGATGTCGTCGACGACCGCGAGCGTGAGCAGGAACACCCGCAGGCGGCCCGGGACGCGGGGTCCGACGAGTGCGAGCGCCCCCACCAGGAACGCGGTGTCCGTCGAGATGACGACGCCCCAGGCGTGCACCTGGCCGGTGGGTGCGGCGATGAGCACGAAGAGCAGCGCCGGCACGGCGAGCCCGACGATCGCCGCGACGACGGGCACCATGGCCCGCGACCAGCTCGTGAGCTCGCCGATCGCGAACTCGCGGCGCACCTCGAGTCCCACGGTGAAGAAGAAGATCGCCATGAGCGCGTCGTTCACGAGGGCGTGCAGCGTGAAGTCGAGGCGCAGGTCGCCGACGCCGAGCTCGAGGTGCGTCTCCCAGAACCCGCTGTACGACTCCATCCAGCCGTTCGCCCAGACGATCGCGGCGATCGTCGCGAGGAGCAGCATGAGCGCACCCACGCGCTGCTGCCCGACCGCGGCGACCTTCTCGGCGATCGAGCGGTGTCGTCGACCCGACCCGGAGCTGCGGCTCGCGGGCGCGTCGCTGATCTCGACGTCGGTCATCCGTCCCTCCCTTCGCCCCACGACAGGTGGAGCGGGGTCGGGGGCGATCCTCGCTCATCCTCACGCGCGATGTCGGCCCGGGTCAACGGGCGCGCCGTTAGTGTGGCTCGCATGACCGAGCCGCGCGTGGACGCCACGGTACCCCCGTCGGGCCCCGGCTGCCGGGAGTGCGAGGAATCCGGCGGCTGGTGGGTCCATCTCCGGCGCTGCGCCGCGTGCGGTCACGTCGGATGCTGCGACACCTCGCTCGGGAGGCATGCCACGGCGCATTTCCACGCGACCGGGCATCCGATCGTCCAGAGCTTCGAGCCGGGCGAGGACTGGTTCTGGGACTACGCGACGGGCGAGTTCGTCGACGGCCCGCGGCTCGCCGAGCCGACGAGCCGACCCGTGGATCAGCCCGTGCCGGGCCCCGCGGGGCGTGTGCCCGCCGACTGGCGCGCCGAGCTCGCGGCGCGCGATGCAGCGGAGGCCGCGGCCGGCTGACGCGTGTCGGTCGTCAGACGGCGGGCGCCATATCGGCGAAGCGCGAGAAGGCGCCCTGGAAGGCGACCGTGACGGTGCCGGTCGGGCCGTTGCGGTGCTTCGCGATGATGAGGTCGGCCTCGCCCGGCCGCGACGACTCCTTCTCGTAGGCCGACTCGCGGTGGAGCAGGATCACCATGTCGGCGTCCTGCTCGAGCGAGCCCGACTCACGGAGATCGGAGAGGGCGGGCTTCTTGTCCACACGCTGCTCGGGGCCGCGGTTGAGCTGCGAGAGCGCGATGACGGGCACCTGCAGCTCCTTCGCGAGCAGCTTGAGCGCGCGTGAGAACTCGGAGACCTCCTGCTGGCGGCTCTCGACGCGCTTGCCCGAGGTCATGAGCTGCAGGTAGTCGATGACGATGAGCTTGAGGCCGACCTTCTGCTTGAGACGACGGCACTTGGCGCGGATCTCGACGAGCGTCATGTTGGGGCTGTCGTCGATGTAGAGGGGGGCGTCGGCGATGCGACCGCGCGTGGAGGCGAGGGTCGTCCAGTCCTCCGAGCGCACGTCTCCCTTGCGGAGCTTCTGCAGGAAGATGTTCGACTCGGCCGAGAGCAGGCGCATCGCGATCTCGCTGCGCCCCATCTCGAGGGAGAAGAAGATCGCGGGCATGCCGTTCGTGATCGCCGCGGCCCGTGCGAAGTCGAGCGCGAGCGTCGACTTGCCGAGAGCGGGGCGCGCGGCGATGAGGATGAGCTGGCCCGGGTGGAGACCGTTGGTGAGCGTGTCGAGCTCGCTGAAGCCCGTCGGGACGCCGACCATGCTGCCGTCGCGTCCGCTCGCGTGCTCGATCTCCTCGGTCGCGGCCTCGATGGCCTGGACGAGAGGCACGTAGTCCTCGGCCTCGACGCCGCCGGCGACGCCGTAGATCTCGGCCTGGGCGTTGTTCACGAGGTCGGTGACCTCGCCCTCGCTCGCGTAGCCCATCTGCACGATGCGCGTGCCGGCCTCGACGAGGCGGCGCAGCACGGCCTTCTCGGCCACGATCGACGCGTAGTAGCCGGCGTTCGCGGCGGTCGGCACGAGACCCGTGAGGGTGTGCAGGTACTCGGGGCCGCCGGCCCGCTGCAGGTTGCCCGACTTCGTGAGCTCGTCGGTGACGGCGATGACGTCGGTGGGCTCGCCGTGGGAGTAGAGGGTGAGGATGGCGTCGAAGATGATCTCGTGCTTCGGCACGTAGAAGTCGACGCCGCGTACGGTCTCGAGGACGTCGGCCACCGCATCCTTGCTGAGGAGCATGCCGCCGATCGCGCTCTGCTCGGCGAGCAGATCGTGCGGCGGTGTGCGCTCGCCCTGCCACCCGTCACGCGGACGCTCGGGTTCGGGTGCGAGTCCCAGATGGGCGATGGACACGGGCGCTCCTTCCAGCCGGAAACTACGTCGCGCCTCCGACATCGAGCCGCAGGCTCGCCGTCGTCCGGTCGAGGTGGGTGGTGGTCGTCGGGTCGGGATCCCCGCGCCGGAAGCAACGGTAGGGAGGCCGGAACGCGTCCTCAAACCACCCTGTGGACAAAGGTGTGGACGGATGGCGGGAAACGCCGTGCGATGTGTGAATGAGGTGTGGAGCGTTCCGTGGATAACTCGGGGGACACCGGCCGTATATCGGCTTTGACCTGGTCTTTCTCTCCCCACAACCTGTGTGTAGAAAGATGTCTAGAGTGCCGGTTGAGGGTTGTGCGATTCCACATCCCGCATGTGGACAGACTCTTGACAACGGCCCCGGGAAACCACTAGCGGCGCACCCCCTGGGGGGCGCGCCGCTAGTGGTGATCGCGTGCTTACTTGGCCGCGACGACCTCCAGCTGGAGGGCGGCGACGACGTCCTGGCGAAGACGCACGGTCGCCTCGTGCCGACCCACCGCCTTCACGGGGGCGCTGAACTCGATCGCCTGCTTGTCGAGGGAGCCGAGACCGGCCGACTCGACGGCCGCGACGACATCCGCCGTCTTGACCGAGCCGAAGAGGCGACCCTCGCGTCCCGCCTTGACGGCGAGGCGCACGGGGGCCTCCTCGAGCTTCGCCTTGAGGGCCTGGGCCTCCTCGAGGGTGGCGAGCTCGCGAGCGGCGCGGGCCGCCTTGATCTGCTCGACCTGCTTCTCGCCGCCACGGGTCCACGCCACGGCGAAACCCTGCGGGATGAGGTAGTTACGGGCGTAGCCGTTCTTGACCTCGACGACGTCACCGGCCGAACCGAGGCCGGAGACCTCGGAGGTGAGGATGAGCTTCGACATATCGGTCTCCTTAACGGCCCGAGCCCGCGTACGGGAGGAGCGCCATCTCACGCGCGTTCTTGACGGCGCGGGCGATGAGGCGCTGCTCCTGCACGGAGACACCGGTGATGCGGCGGGCGCGGATCTTGCCGCGCTCCGAGATGAACTTGCGGAGGGTCGCGACATCCTTGTAGTCGATGACGCCGACCTTGATCGACTTCGCGGGAGCGGCGTTCTTACCGCCCTTGGCTCCGCGCTTGCGGCGGTCCTGGCCGCCGCTGCTCTTTCCAGCCATTGCTGATTCCTTCTAAGTGTTCGGTCTGATCGCGCTGCGGATCAGAACGGGGTGTCGTCGGAGTAGGAGCCGGGCGTGTTCCACACGTCGCCCGAGTCGGACGGCGCGGACGCCGCCCACGGCTCGTCGGCCACGGCGCTCTGCGAACGGCCGCCGCCACCGCCACCCGACGCGCGGGTGACCTGGGCGGTCGCGTACCGCAGGCTCGGGCCGATCTCGTCGACCTCGAGCTCGATCGCGGTGCGCTTGTTGCCGTCGCGGTCGTCGTAGGAGCGCTGCTTGAGACGGCCGGTCGCGATGACGCGGCTGCCCTTGGTCAGCGAGCCGGCGACGTGCTCGGCGAACTCGCGCCAGCAGGACGCGCGGAGGAACAGGGCCTCGCCGTCCTTCCACTCGTTCGCCTGACGGTCGAACGTGCGCGGCGTCGACGCGATCGTGAAGTTCGCGACGGCGAGACCGGACTGCGTGTAGCGCAGCTCCGGGTCCGCCGTGAGGTTGCCCACGACCGTGATGATCGTCTCGCCGGCCATGGCCTACTCGGCGTCCTTCTCGGCCTTGGCGGCGGTCTTCGCGGGCGCCTTGGCCTTGCGGGCCGCCTTCGCCTCGTCGGCAGCGGCGAGCTTGCCGGCGCGGGCGACGGCCTCCTCGGCGCGGAGCACCTTGGTGCGCAGCACGGCCTCGCTCAGCTTCAGCTGGCGGTCGAGCTCGAGGGTGGCCTCGCTCGTCGCCGTGAAGTTGACGACGGCGTAGATGCCCTCGGACTTCTTCTGGATCTCGTAAGCCAGGCGGCGACGACCCCAGATGTCGACGTTCTCGATGGTGCCGCCGTCGTTCGTGATCACGCCGAGGAACTTGTCCAGGCTCGGAGCGACGGTGCGCTCGTCGATCTCGGGATCGAGAATCACCATCAATTCGTACTGATGCGTCATTGACCCACCTCCTCTGGTCTAGAACGGCTGCAGTATTTCTGCAGCAGGAGGGTTGATGCATCGTGCACGCGACGCCGGACGGCGTGCGGGCAACCTGTTCATGTTACACGACCGGACGAGCCGCCCACCAGGCGCGGAGGCGGGCCTCCGCATCCGCCTCGTCGAGCGGCCCCTCGTCGAGCCGCACCTCCAGCAGGTAGCGGTACGCCTCGCCCACCTCGGGTCCGGGACGGATGCCGAGGATCGCCATGATCCGCTCGCCGTCGAGGTCGGGGCGGATGGAGGCGAGCTCCTCCTCCTCGGCGAGCGCCGCGATCCGCTCCTCGAGCTCGTCGTAGGCGCGCTGCAGCCGCCCGGCCTTGCGCTGG
Organism: Actinomycetes bacterium; assembly: GCA_023432005.1. GTDB lineage: Bacteria > Actinomycetota > Actinomycetes > Actinomycetales > Microbacteriaceae > Homoserinibacter. The sequence goes on along the minus strand of JAEYVF010000006.1, from coordinate 1,235 downwards.
TTGCGGGTCGTGACATCCGCTCGCGACAGGATGTGGAGCCTCTCGAGCTGCTCGCCGGCGTCGCGCACGTAGCGTCGCACGGCAGCATCCGTCCAGCTCGCGTCGGCGTAGCCGAAGAAGCGCAGGTGCAGGCGGATGAGCGTCGCGACGGCCTTGATCGTGTCGCCGTCGAATCGCAGCTCGCGCAGGCGCTTCGACGCGAGCTTCGCGCCGAGCACGTCGTGGTGGTGGAAGCTCACGGCGCCGCCCGCCTCGATCCTGCGGGTGGCGGGCTTGCCGATGTCGTGCAGCAGCACCGCGAGCCGCAGCACGAGGTCGGGCTCGTGGCCCCGCGCTCGCTCGAGCGCGATCGCCTGCGTGAGCGCCGTGAGGGAGTGCTCGTAGACGTCCTTGTGGTGAGCGTGCTCGTCGATCTCGAGTCGCAACGCGGGAACCTCCGGGAGCACGAGCTCGGCCAGCCCCGTGTCGACGAGCACACGGATGCCGGGAACCGGATCGTCCGCGAGCAGCAGCTTGGAGAGCTCCTCGCCGACGCGCTCAGCCGAGACGATGCCGATGCGATCGGCCATCGCCGTCGTCGCGGCGGCCGTCGCCTCGTCGAGCGTGAAGCCGAGCTGAGCCGTGAACCGCGCACCGCGCAGCATCCGCAAGGGGTCGTCGCCGAACGACACCTCGGGCTCGATGGGCGTGCGCAGCCGGGCCGCGAGCAGGTCCTCGAGGCCGCCCGAGGGGTCGACGAGCACCTTCTCGGGCACGCGCAGCGCCATCGCGTTGACCGTGAAGTCGCGTCGCAGGAGATCCCCTTCGAGGGTGTCGCCGAACGCGACGACGGGCTTGCGGCTCGCGCCGTCGTACTCGTCGGCACGGTACGTCGTGATCTCGACCGTCGTGTCGCCGAGACGCGCGCCGATCGTGCCGAACGCGCGGCCGATGTCCCAGTGGGCCTCGGCGATCGGCGCGATGATGGCCAGGATCTCGTCCGGCCGGGCCGAGGAGGCGAAGTCGAGGTCGTGCGAGTCGCGGCCGAGGAAGGCGTCGCGCACCGGTCCGCCCACGAGCGCGAGCTCGTGCCCGGCGTGCGCGAAGCGCTCGGCGAGGTCGCGGATGCGGGGCGTGTCGGCGAGCGCGCCGAGGCGCGCGACGGCGTCGGCCACGGGTTGCATAACGGTCGAGTCTAGACTTTCGAGCATGTCGGCCGCGTGGAACGAGAAGGCTCCGCTGTGCCGCTGACGACC
>JAEYVF010000114.1 GCA_023432005.1 Actinomycetes bacterium | reverse complement strand
ACCGTGATGTGCTGCTTGTGGCCGTCGGCCCCATGGCGGACCTCGCGATGCGGGTGGCCGACCGCCTGGCCGCACAGGGCATCGGCGCGACGGTCGTCGATCCGCGCTGGGTCATCCCGGTGCCGGGCAGCATCGTCGAGCTCGCGCGCTCCCATCGCCTCGTCGTCTCGATCGAGGACGGCATCCGCGTCGGAGGCGTCGGAACGCGCATCCGCCAGGACCTGCGCGCCGCCGGCGTCGACACGGCCGTCGACGAGCTCGGGCTCCCCGACGAGTTCCTCGATCACGCCTCGCGCGACGAGATCCTCGCGGATGCGGGCCTCACCGATCAGCGGATCGCCCGCGATATCGTGGCGCAGGTGCTCGGAACGCGCATCCCCGTGGCGCGACCCCTCCCGGATGACGCGCGTCGGGAATACGACGTCGAGGCGGGTCGTTAGCCCCCACGTCCCCCGACGCGATGTCGGTGGTCCGCGCTAATGTTGACGCTGTTCACATCATCGTGAGCAATCGGGCGCTCCGCCCACCACCACCACCCACCGGAGGAACCGTGACGAATCACGCCGTCGAGACACCCGCCACGAGCGCGGCGCTCGATCCCGCGATCGCCCGACGCAACCGCGTCGCGATCGTGCTCCTGCTCGCCGCCGTCTTCGTGGTCTTCCTCAACGAGACCACGATGAGCGTCGCGGTCCCCGAGATCATGGCGGATCTCCGCATCACCCCGAGCCAGGGTCAGTGGCTCACGACGGGCTTCGCGCTCACTCTCGCCGTCGTCATCCCCGTGACGGGCTTCCTGCTCGAGCGGTTGAACACCCGCCCCGTCTTCATCGTGGCCATGTCGCTCTTCTCCGCGGGCACCCTCATCGCGGCCACGGCGCCGGGCTTCGGCACGCTGCTCGTGGGCCGTGTCGTTCAGGCGACCGGCACGGGCATCATGATGCCCCTCCTCATGACGACCGTCCTCACGCTCGTGCCGCTCTCGGATCGCGGGCGCATCATGGGCCGCATCTCGATCGTCATGTCGGTGGCTCCGGCCATCGGCCCCGCGGTCTCGGGCCTCATCCTGCAGCTCACGGCATGGCGCGGCCTGTTCTGGGTCATGCTGCCGATCGCCCTCGTCATGCTCGGCATCGGCATCGCGCGCGTGCCCAACGTCTCGGACCCGCGCAAGGTGCCGCTCGACGTGCTCTCGGTCGTGCTGTCGGCCGTCGGCTTCAGCGGCGTCGTCTTCGGCCTCAGCAACCTCGGTCTCGCCGCCGAGGGCAAGGCCATGATGCCGTCGTGGATCCCGCTCGTGATCGGCGGCGTCGCGCTCGGGCTCTTCATCTGGCGCCAGCTCCGCCTGCAGCGGCGGGATGCGGCGCTGCTCGACCTGCGCACCTTCCGTTCGCAGAGCTTCACCGTGTCGATTCTCTTCCTCGTGATCCTCATGGCCGTGCTCTTCGGCGTCGTCATCCTGTTCCCGATCTACCTCGAGCGCGGGCTCGGCGTCGACACGCTCCTCATCGGCCTGACGCTGCTGCCGGGCGGACTGCTCATGGGGCTGCTCGGGCCGCTCGTGGGCCGGCTCTACGACCGCGTCGGCCCCGCGCCGCTCGTGATCCCGGGCTCGGTCGTCATGAGCGCCGCGATCTGGGCCATGACCTTCTTCGGTCCGGAGACGCAGCTGTGGTTCGTGCTCGTGACGCACGTCGTGCTGAGTCTCGGCCTCGCGTTCCTCTTCACGCCGATCTTCACGACGGCGACGAGCGCGCTCCCGCGCCACCTGTACTCGCACGGCTCGGCCACGATCGGCACGATCCAGCAGGTGGCGGGTGCGGCGGGAACGGCCGCGTTCATCGCGCTCCTCGCGATCGGCACCTCGGCCGCGGGTGCCGCGACGCCCGAGGCCGCCACGTCGGGGGAGCTCATCGCGGGAGTCCACTGGGCGTTCCTCGGGGGTGCGATCCTGTCGCCCCTCGCGATCGTCGCGGCGTTCTTCGTGCGCAAGCCCACGCGCCCCGAGATCACCGACGAGGAGCTCGCTCCGGCGGTCCACTGAGCAGCAGGCGTGCGGCCTCCGTCCGGGAGGCCGCACCCAGCTTGCGGAGGATCGCCGAGACGTGCACCGACACCGTCTTGCGACTGATGAACAGGCGTTCGGCGATCTGACCGTTGCTGAGCCCCTCGGCGATGAGCTCGAGAACCTGAGCCTCGCGAGCGGTGAGCGCATCGGGCTCGCTCGCGCGCTCCGTCGACGACAGCCCGGCGGACTCCGCGAGGCGCACGGCCTTCTGTTCGATCGGGTGCGCGCCGACCGCCGACGCCTCGGCCCGCAGCGTCTCGATCACCGCGGCGCCTCCGACCCGGTCACCCGCGCGCAGGCGAGCCCGGGCGAGACCGTCGAGCATCTGCAGGCGCGCGAGCACGGGCGTCTGCGGACCCTCGGCTGCCTCGAGCGCGCCTTCCCACATGGCGACGTCGTCACCCGCGCCGCTCGGACCGCCGATCTCCGCCTCCGCGAAGGCGGACCAGAGCGGCCGCGTCGGCCACGCGTCGCGTCGGATGACAGCGCGCAGGCGCTCGACCTCGTCCGAGAGCAGGCGCGGATCGCCGGCGTGCTCACGGCGCCGCGCGATGATGCGCGCGAGCACGGGCGTGATCGGCAGCTCCCACGGGGCCGACGCGAGCGGCTTCTCGTCGATCACGCGCGCGGCCCACGTCCATGCGCTGTCGAGGTCGCCGAGGGCGAGGTGAACCTCGGCAATGTCGCGCGCGAGCCCCGCGGCCACCTGATCCTCGAAGTCCGCGATGAGCCGCATCGACGGCTCCCAGCGCTCGAAGAGCGCCCGTGCCCGCTCGGGCTCGCCCCGCCACAGCACCGAGCGGATGCGGGCACGCCGCAGGTAGACCCGGAAGACCGCGGGGGGCTCGAGGTCGAGCGATTCCTCGATGAGGGCGTCGGCGCGGTCCCAATCGCCGAGCGCGAAGAGCGGGTCGACGGTGTTGAGCGCGAGGATCGCCCCCGAGGTGCGCGCGACACCGGACGCCTCCGCGATCCGGATGCCCGCGAGGGCGACCTCCATCGACTCGCGATGCCGCCCGAGCAGGTGGAGGGTGTCGGAGTAGTTGACGTGGTAGCGCAGGAGCGCGTCGCGGTCGTCTCCGGCCTCGCGGAGCGCGAGCGCGTAGTCGACCGCACCCTCCTCGATGCGCCCCAGGTGCGTGAGCGTGCCGGCCCGTACATTGGCCGCGATGGACCGGATGCGGGAGGCGTCCGGCGGGGCGAGGGCGATCGCCTCGGTGGCGGCGGCGAGAGCGCGCTCGCTCTGGCCGGAGACCATGTACTTGCTCGCCGCCTCCGCGAGGAGCCCGGCGCGCAGCCGCGGCTCGTCGGCGTCGCCGAGCAGCTCGAGCGCCTGCTCGTACATCGTGAGTGAGTCGGGGTGCCCCTCGGTGCCGAGCATGAGGCCGCGATCGCGCAGGAGCCGCGCACGGGTCGTGCGGTCGGCGCCCCGCGCCTCCTCGATCGCGACGTCGATCGTCGCGACGGCCCGCTGGGGCTCCCCGGCGGCGCGCCACGATCGGGCGACGAGAGACAGCAGTTCGACATGGGAGAGACCCGCGAGCTCCTGCGGGTCGGCCACCCGCTCCCAGAGCGTGAGGGCGCGCTCGCCCAGCTGGGCGGCGCTCGCGTAGGCGAAGGCGGCACGACTGAGGTGCAGCCCCTCGAGGGACGTGCGGAACGCCTGCTCGAGGTCGTGCGCTTCGAGCCAGTGGGCCGAGATGAGCACCGCGCGGGCCGCGCGCCCCGCGGGCTCCACGGGCTGGGCGGCGAGGGCCGCCGCATAGCGGCCGTGCACGTCGGCACGCTCGCCCGGCAGCAGCTCCTCGGCGACGGCTTCGCGCACGAGCGCGTGGCGGAAGTCGTAGCCGCGACCGGCTGTCACGATGACACCCGCGTCGACCGCCTCGCGGAGCGCCGCGTCGAGCTCGTCGCCCGCGGCGTCCGCAACGGCGCGGAGGATGTCGTGGTCCGTGCGTCCTCCCCCCGCCGCGAGGATGCGCACGATGCGGCGTGCGGGCGATGACAGCGCCTCGTAACGCGCGAGCAGCAGCTCGCGAAGCGTCGGGGGCACGCCCTCGTCGAGGCCCCCGGGGCCCACGAGCTCCTCGACGAAGAACGGCACGCCTTCGCTGCGGTCGAAGACGACGCGGCTCTGCTCCGCGCTCGGGGCGGCTCCCAGCAGCCCCTCGAGCTGCGTCCGCACCTCGCCCGCGTCGAGTCGGGGCAGGAGGATGCGCGTGACGCGTCGGTTGCGTTCGAGCTCGGCGAGGAGCGCGCGCAGCGGGTGCCCGCGCCCGACGTCGTCGCTGCGGTAGCTGAGGAGCACGAGCAGGCGCCCGGTGCGCACCATCCGCACGAGGAAGCGCAGCACGTCGAGCGTCGCGGGGTCGGCCCAATGCACGTCCTCGATCACGACGACGATGGGGCGCTCTGCCGAGAGTCGCTCGAGGATCGTCGTGACGACCTCGTCGAGCCGCTCGACGCCGAGCCGTTCGTCGCGCTCGACGGGCGTTCTCGCCTCCACGAGGGTGCGGAGGGTCGATGCGCCGCCGCCCGCGGCCGCGAGCACGGCCTCCGCGCCCACCGCGTCCACGAGGTCGCGCAGCACGCTCACGAGGGGCGCGTAGGGGATGCCGACCGTGCCGAACTCGACGCACTGGCCGTAGACCGTGATCGTTCCCTCGGGAAGGAGCTCGACGAACTCGGCGATCAGGCGGGTCTTGCCGATGCCGGCCTCCCCGCCGAGCACCACCATACGGGGCGCGCCGTCGTGCGCCTCCTCGGATGCGGCTCGGAGCTCGCGGAGCTCGGCCGCGCGCCCGACGAGCGGGGAGATCGTCTGGATGCGCACGATCTCATCGTGCCACCCCCCGCCGACGCGCGTGCCGAGCGTCGTGCCCGTCAGCGCGTCACCGCCCGCAGCGCGCGCGGCACGAGCCCACGGAGGCGGGAGAGGATGCCCGTCCGACGCCGCGGCTCGCGGTCCGCGCGCTCGAGGGCGCGGCGCGCACGCTCCGCTGCGACGGCGAGCTCGGCGTCGCGGATGCCGGGGGTGAGGATGCGGTAGTCGCTCGTGATGTCCATGAACCCAGCATGGGAAATGAGGTAGGCCGCCCGGATCGGGCGGATGCCCTATCTTCCGGACGGCCTACCTCAGGACGTGCTCTGAGCTACCTCACCCCACGGATGGGCGGGTGGTGGAAGGTGTCCCCGAAGGCCTTCTCGCTCGCGCCGACGCGGTCGAGGTAGGGCGTCGCGCCGCCCATCTGGAACGGCCAGCCGGCACCCATGATCATGCAGAGGTCGATGTCCTCGGCGGCTGCCACGACGCCGTCCTCGAGCATGCGGTGGATCTCGTCGGCGAGGCCGACCTCGAGACGCTCGCGCAGCTGCTCGGGGCTCAGGGCCACGGCATCCGCCGGGCGGTGCTTCTTGACGATCTCGAGCGCCTTCTTGTCGTAGCCCTTGATCTTGCCCTTGCCGTCCTTCTCGAAGATCGCGCCGTACTCGGCGAGCTCGTGGAGGGCGGGGCTGTCGAAGAACCGCTCGGGGAACGCGTCGTGGTGCGTGTCGAGCACGTGGGCCCCCACCTTGAGGCCCACGAGGTCGAGGAGCACGAACGGGTCCATGGGAAGACCGAACGGTCGCGCCGCCTCGACCACGTCCTCGAACGACGCACCCTGCTCGACGGCGTGCATCGCCTCGCCGAGCACCTTCGCGAGCACGCGGTTCACGACGAAGCCGGGGGAGTCGCTCGTGATGACGGCGGTCTTCTTGAGCTTGGCGGCGGTCGCCATCGCGGTCGCGAGGGCGGCATCCGTCGTCTGCGGGGTCTTCACGACCTCGATGAGCGGCATGACGGCGACGGGGTTGAAGAAGTGGAAGCCGACGAGGCGCTCCGGGTTCTTCAGCTTCGCGCCGATCTGCTCGACCGAGAGCGACGAGGTGTTCGTCGCGAGGATGGCCTCGGGGGAGATGTACTGCTCGACGTCGGCGAAGACGTCCTGCTTGATGCCGAGCTCCTCGAAGACCGCCTCGATGACCCAGTCGCACGCGGCGAAGTCGGCCTTGTCGGTCGTGCCGGTCACGAGCGCCTTGAGGCGGTTGGCCTCGTCGGAGTCGATGCGGCCCTTGCCGAGCAGCTCGTCGATCTCGCCGTGGATGTAGGCGAGGCCCTTGTCGACACGCGCCTGGTCGAGGTCGGTGATGACGACCGGCACCTGCAGACGCCGCACGAAGAGCAGCGCGAACTGGCTCGCCATGAGACCCGCGCCGATGACGCCGACCTTGGTGACCTTCTGGGCGAGCTCCTTGTCGGGGGCACCCGCCGGCTTCTTCGCGCGCTTCTGCACCAGGTTGAAGGCGTAGATGGATGCGCGGAACTGGTCTCCCGAGATGAGGTCGGCGAGCGCCTTGTCCTCGGCGAGGAAGCCCGCCTTCTTGTCGGTGTTCTTCGCGGCCTTGAGCAGCTCCAGAGCGACGTAGGGGCTCTTCGCCACCTGGCCGATGCGGCTCTTGAGGGTCTTCTCGGCGATCCCGATGGCGACATCCCACTTGGCGAGCCGCTCGAGCTTGCCGGGCTCGTTCGGGCGCTTGACCTTCACCGAGCCGGTGAGCACGCCGTCCGCCCAGCGCAGCGACTCCTCGAGGAAGTTCGCGGGGCCGAACATCGCGTCGGCGATGCCGAGCTCGAAGGCCTGCGGACCCTTGAGCATGCGGTTGTTCTTGAGGGGGTTCGAGATGACGACCTCGAGCGCGTTCTCGATGCCGATGAGGTTGGGCAGCAGCCAGGCACCGCCCCACCCCGGGATGATGCCGAGGAAGACCTCGGGCAGCGCGAGCGCCGGGACCGACGAGTCGATCGTGCGGTAGTCGGCGTTGAGCGCGATCTCCACGCCGCCGCCGAGGGCGAGGCCGTTGATGAACACGAACGAGGGGACGCCGAGCTCGCCGAGCTTGCCGAGCGTCTGGTGGCCGAGCTGTGCCATGAGCAGGCCGGTCTCGTAGTCCTCGATCTCGCCCACGCGCGACAGGTCCGCTCCCGCGGCCAGGATGTACTGCTTGCCGGTGACGGCGACCGCGTCGATCTCCTTCGCGGCGGCGCGCGCCGCGAGCTCGTCGAGGCGCTCGCCGAGCTCGGTGAGCGTCGCCTGGCCGAGCGTGTTCGGGCGGTTGTAGTCGCGTCCGTTGTCGAGCGTCAGCAGCGCGATGGTCTTGCCGCTCGGCATGCGGATGTCGCGCACGAACGAGCGCGTGACGACCTCATCGGGGTCGAGCGCGACGAGCTTCGAGAAGTCGGATGCGCTGTAGTCGGGCAGCATGCTCTTCGTCACTTGCGTCCCTTTCCGAAGTGCGGGTTCTCCCAGATGACGGTGCCGCCCTGACCGAGGCCGACGCACATCGCGGTGATGCCGTAGCGCACCTCCGGGTGCTCCTCGAACTGGCGCGCCAGCTGGATCATGAGACGGACGCCGGAGGACGCGAGCGGGTGGCCGATCGCGATCGCTCCGCCCCACGGGTTGACGCGCGGGTCGTCGTCGTCGATGCCGAAGTGGTCGAGGAAGGACAGCACCTGCACGGCGAACGCCTCGTTGAGCTCGAAGAGGCCGATGTCGTCGATCGAGAGGCCGGCCTTGCGCAGCGCCTTCTCGGTCGAGGGGATCGGGCCGATGCCCATGACCTCGGGCTCGACGCCGGCGAACGCGAACGAGACCATGCGCATCTTGACGGGGAGACCGAGCTCGGCAGCGGCCTCCGCGCTCGCGATGAGCGAGACGGTGGCCCCGTCGGTGAGGGGGGAGGCGTTGCCCGCCGTCACACGGCCGTGGGGGCGGAACGGGGTCTTGAGGCCCGCGAGGCCCTCGAGAGTGGTCTCGGGGCGCATGCCCTCGTCCTGCGTGGCGAGGCCCCATCCGCTCTCGGTCTTGATCGCGACCGGAACCAGATCGGGCTGGATCTTGCCGGCGGCGTACGCCGCGGCGACCTTCTGCTGGCTGCCGAGCGCGAAGCGGTCGCTGCGCTCCTTGGTGAGCTGCGGGAAGCGGTCGTGCAGGCGCTCGGCCGTGTTCCCCATGTTGAGCGAGTCGGGAGACACGAGCTTCTCCGCGAGGAAGCGGGGGTTCGGGTCGGCGTTGAAGCCCATGGGGTGACGACCCATGTGCTCGACACCACCCGCGATGCCGATGTCGTACGCGCCGAAGGCGATCGCGCCGGCGATCGTCGTGACCGTCGTCATGGCGCCCGCGCACATGCGGTCGACGGCGTAGCCGGGCACCGAGAGCGGCAGGCCGGCGAGGATCGCCGAGGTGCGCCCGAGCGTGAGGCCCTGGTCGCCCTGCTGGGTCGTGGCTGCGATCGCGACGTCGTCGACTCGCTCCTTCGGCAGCTTGGGGTTGCGCTCGAGGAGACCGATCATCGCCTTGACGATGAGGTCGTCGGCGCGGGTGTTCCAGTACTGGCCCTTCTCGCCGGCGCGTCCGAACGGGGTGCGCACCCCGTCGACGAACACGACGTCCGAGCGGTGAGCCGAGGGCGAATGGGCCACGATGCCTCCACAATTCGAGGGACGGTTGCGGGCGCGCGAGTGCGCACCCGGGTGTCGTGTCGATCCTATGCAGACCTACAGCGACGGGGCCGAATCGTTCGACGGAAGCTACTACGCCTCGGCGGGGGTGGGGCCCGGGGCTTGGCGCGCCTCGACAAAGGCGTCGGCGATGAGACCGGCGAGCTCCTCCACCTGCCATGCGCGCGCTCCGTGCTCGGCGAGCGCGGTGGCGATCGCGGCCGGGGTGAGCTCGGCGGGCGGCGTCCACGCGACGCGACGGAGGGTCTCGGGGGTCAGCATGTTCTCGACCGGGATCGCGAGCTCCTCGGCACGCGCCGTGACGGCCGCACGAGCCTTCTTGAGGCGACGGTCGGCCTCCGGATTCTTCTCCGCCCATACCCGGGGGGCGGGGACGCCGTCACCCGAGCCGCGCATGCTCGGGGGCTCGGGATCGGCCATGCCCGCCTCGACTGCCGCCCACCAGCGATCGAGTTCGCGGCGGCTCGCGCGCCCGGTGAACTCCTTGAGGGCGGCGAGGTCGCGCTTGCTCGCGGGCTGCGCCCTGGCGACCGCGACGAGCGCGAGATCCGGTACGAGGCGCCCGGGGGCGCTGTCGAGCTCCTGCGCGAGTTCGTCGCGTGACAGCCAGAGCGCGCGCGCGATCGCGAGCTGACGCGGGTTCCGTAGGGCGTGCATGCCCGAGAGGCGACGCCACGGCTCCTGCCGCACCGGCGTCTCCTTGACGAGCACGGCGGCGAACTCCTGGCGGGCGATCTCGTCCTTGCCCGCCGAGGTCAGCAGCTCGGCGATGCGGTCGCGGAGGTCGGGCAGCAGCTCGACGTCGAGCGCCGCGTACACGAGCCAGCCCTGCGGGAGCGGACGCGTCGACCAGTCGGCGGCCGAGTGCGCCTTCGCGAGGTGGATGCTGAGCAGGTCCTCGACGACGGTCGCGAGGCCGACACGGGGGAGTCCCGCGAGACGGGCTCCGAGCTCGGTGTCGAAGATGGTGACCGGGTCGAGCCCGACCTCGCGGAGGCAGGCGAGGTCCTGGCTCGCGGCATGCAGGATCCATTCCTCATCGCGCATGACCTCCTGCAGCTCTTCGAAGCTGCCGATGGCCGGCGGGTCGAAGAGGAAGGCGCCCGCGCCGCGCCGGAATACCTGGATGAGATACGCCCGCTGCGAGTACCGGAAGCCGGACGCGCGCTCGGCGTCGACGGCGAAGGGGCCCGTGCCGCCCGCGAGCGCGCGCACGGCGTCGAGGTACTCCTCGCGCGTGGCGATCACGTGGACCTCGGGGTGGTTCGCGTCAGCCGTGGGCGGAGGGGGTGCGTCAGTCACGTGGGGCCCGTCGATGAGGGAGGAGGGAGACGGCGTCCGAGGAGGGCGGCAGTCCCGCGAGCATGCAGAGCAGGTCGCACCAGGCCTCGACCTGGGCCGCGACGTCGGGCGTCTCGGGGGACCACGATGCCCGCAGCTCGAGCTGCGCGGAGTCCCCCTGGCCGGCGAGCTCGCCGAAGCCCGTCGAGAGCACCTTCGTGGCGGTGCCCGAGGGGGCGCTGTAGGCGGCGCCTCGCGCGTCGAGGGCGTCGACGAGCCACGACCAGGTCACCTCGGCGATGAACGGATCCACGCCGATCTCGGTCTCGAGGGGAGCCTGCGCGTAGGCGACGACGCGGAACGCGCCGCCCCACGCCTCGGGCTCCTCGGGGTCGTACAGGAGCACGAAACGGCCGGTGCCGAGAACCGAGTCGATGCCGTGGACCGTCGGGCGCACATCCGCCGCGAGGGCGAACGAGTGCGGGGCGACGCCCGAGGGGGACGGGATCTCGACGACCTCCATCTCGGGTCGCGGCTGCGCCGACCGCATGGACGTGACGGCGCGAGCGAACTCCGCGGGGACGTCGGCGCCGGACTCGGGGGTGGTCACGAGGGAAGCCTAGGATTCTGGGACAGGGGCGCGGCGGTGCCACGCCGTCGCCGGAACGGAGGTCGTCGTGCCGCGACGTCGGAACGCGCGTCCCCGGCGGGTGCTCGCCTTCGCGGGAGCCCTCGTCGGGCTCGGGGCGCTCGTCGCGACCGTCATCGCCGCCGTGAGCGCACTCGTGGCGCGCACGGTCGTGATCCCGCCGTCCCGACGCGAGGACGACATCCGCATCCTGGGCGTCGACCTCGCCGCCCGCCGCATCCGCCTCTCGGCGACGGCCGACTCGCTGCTGCCGGGGGAGTACAGCCTCTGGTTCTCGGGCGACAGCGGGCACGCGCGGGTCGGCGAGATCGTCGGCACGGAGCGCGGGGGAGTGACCCGCGAGCTCCTCGGCGTCGACTTCGGCGACATCGCGAACGCCCGCCGCGGGCGCATGTCGGGCTGGTTCTGGCTCACCCCGCGCGAGCTCGGCGTGCCCTACGAGAACGTGACGGTCACGACGCCGCTCGGGCCCGCGCCCGCGTGGTCGATCCCGGCCGTGACCGAGTCGGATCGCTGGGTCATCCTCGTGCACGGGCGCGCCGTGCGCCGCGCGGAGACGCTGCGCGCCGTCGTGCCGTTCCGCGCCGCGGGCTACCACTCGCTCCTGGTCTCGTACCGCAACGACGGTGAGGCACCGCACAGCCCCGACCGCCGGTACGCGCTGGGCGATCGCGAGTGGGTCGACGTCGACGCGGCCATGGCGTTCGCGATCGCGCGCGGCGCTCGCGAGATCGTGCTCATGGGGTGGTCGATGGGCGGAGCGACGGTGCTCCAGGCCCTCACCCGCTCCCCGCGCTCTGCCCTCGTGACGGGCGTCGTGCTCGAGTCTCCCGTCGTGGACTGGATCGCGACCCTCGACTTCCAGGCGCGGATGCGCCGGCTCCCGAGCGCCGTGCGCTGGGGCGTGTACACCCTCATCCGCTCGCGCTGGGGGCGCGTCGTCACGGGGCTCGCGGAGCCGCTCGATCTCGGTCGCCTCGATTTCGTGGCGCGCGCGTCGGAGCTCGACCGCCCCATCCTGCTGCTGCACAGCGTCGACGACGGCTTCGTGCCGGCCACGGCGTCGATCGCCCTCGCGGCGGCGCGACCCGACATCGTCACGTTCGAGGAGTTCACGGTCGCGCGCCACACGAAGCTGTGGAACTACGACCGCACCCGCTGGGAGGACGCGATCGTCAACTGGCTCGAGGCGCTCGACGCGGATGCCGATGCTCCGTCGGCCGAGGAGGGTCAGAGCGCCGAGGGGACGAGCCAGCGCGCGTAGGTGCCGCCCGCGTCGTCGATGAGCAGGCTCACGAGCTCGAGCTCGATCGCCGGGTGCGCAGTCGAGCCGAGCACCGGGAGGCTCGCGCCCACGAGGCGCGGGCTCGTCGAGAGCGACACCTCGCCGACGAGCCCCGACGCCAGCAGCTCGGCTGCGAGAGAGGGACCGCCCTCGCACACGATATGCGGTGCTCCCGCGGCGATGAGCGCGTCGACCACGGCCCGCGGATCGACCCGGCCATCCGCATCCGCGGGCAGGGCGATGAAGCGGTGGGGCACCGGCATGGTCTCCGCCGCGCGCGCTCGCGCGCCCTCCGGACCGAGCACGAGCAGGCGTTCGGGATCGGTTCCGTCGCCGGTCGCGGCCCCGCTCAGGTCGCCCGATGCGGTGACCACGGCGAGCCGCGCGGTGCGGGGGAGCAGGTAGCCCTCGGCGCGAAGGCTCGCAGCGCCGATGAGCACGACGTCGCTCTCGGCGCGGATGGCGCCGAGCACGGCGCGATCGGCGCGGCTCGAGAGCGACTCGGAGGTGCCGTCGTCGCCTCGGGCGCTGCCGTCGACGCTCGCCACGAGATTGAGGCGGATGCCGTGCGCGCCGTCGGGTCGACGGTAGAGCTCCCGCAGGCGCTCGCGCGTCTCCGGCTCGCCGACGGGGATCGGATCGCCGGAGCCCGGATGCACCGGACGGATGATCACGCGGCGGTCTTCTCGCGAACCTGCCGCTGGGTGCGGCCGAGCAGTCCCGACATGCCCCGGATGCGCAGCGGGCTCACGGCCTCCGTCAGCCCGATCGTGAGCGGGTAGTCCGCGGGCACGGCGAGAACCTCCTCCACGCTCAGCCCCGCGAGACCCTGCACGAGGATCGACGCGAAGCCGCGTGTGGTCGGCGCCTCGCGAGGCGCCGTCGCGTGCAGGTGCACGATCCGCTCGTCGTCGACCTCCACGAAGATGTAGACCGGCGACTGGCACTCCTCGACGCGCTCGAGCAGATCCGGATGGTCGGCGTAGCGCTCCGGGAGCTCAGGCAGCTCGCGCGAGAACTCGAGCAGCAGCTGCAGGCGATCCGGCACCTCGAGGGCGAGGAAGTCGTCGCGGATCTCGGCGAGCTTCGCCGGCAGTGCCGCGCTCACGCCGTCGCCACCGTCGAGCCGCCGTGCTCAGCGCGTGGGGACAGGGCCCGGCTCGGCGCCCTTGACGATCGGGACGCGCACAGCGCTGCCCCATTCGGTCCACGACCCGTCATAGTTGCGCACTCCCTCGAAGCCGAGAAGATGGGTGAGCACGAACCAGGTGTGGCTCGAGCGCTCGCCGATCCGGCAGTAGGCGATCACGCTATCACCGTCCTTCAGGCCGGCGCCGTCGCGGTAGATGGCGTCGAGCTCGTCCTTGGATTTGAAGGTGCCGTCGTCGGCGACGGCCTTCGCCCACGGCACGTTCTGGGCGCTAGGGATGTGGCCGGCGCGCAGCGTGCCCTCCTCGGGATAGGCAGGTGCGGTCGTGCGGTCGCCCACGTACTCCTCGGGGGAGCGCACGTCGATGAGCGGGTTGCCGAGGTGCGCGAGCACGTCCTCGCGGAAGGCGCGCACGGCGGTGTCGTCGCGCTCGACGACGGGGTACTCGACAGCCGCGCGCACGGGCACCTCGGTCGTGTAGGGGCGGCCTTCGGCCTCCCACTTCGCGCGACCCCCGTCGAGGAGCCGGACGTCCTCGTGGCCGAAGAGGGTGAACACCCAGAGGGCGTAGGCGGCCCACCAGTTGTTCTTGTCGCCGTAGATCACGACGGTGTCGTCGCGCGAGATGCCCCTGCCGCCGAGGAGCTTCGCGAAGCCCGCGCCGTCGAGGTAGTCGCGCTCGACGGGGTCGTTGAGGTCGGTGTGCCAGTCGATCTTGACGGCACCCTCGATGTGGCCCGTCTCGTACAGCAGCACATCCTCGTCGGACTCGACCACCACGAGCCCGGGCTCGCCGAGGTGCTCGGCGAGCCACTCGGTGCTCACGAGGCGCTCGGGATGCGCGAACGCGGTGAAGGCGGGGTTCGGGTCGGTCTCGACAGCCATGGCGGTATCTCCTTGCGGGTAGGCTTTCCATGTCCAGGGTAGGCATCCACCTCCCTCGGCGCTGGCATGCCGTAAGAGTTCGACACACCCGCGCCGCCCCCGTCACGGCCACGCGTGGCCAGCCGAAGGACCCGCATGCCGCAGCATCCCGCGTCGCTCCTCGACCGCGCCCCCGAGATGACGGGCGCCGAGATGGCGGCGTCGCTCGTGCCGCCGCGCCAATTCGCGCACGCGACCCTCGAGAGCTACCGACCCGACCCCGACTTCCCGTCGCAGGCGGAGGCTGTGGAGAAGGTGCGCGCGTTCTCCGAGGCGATGCGCGGGGGCGGTGGCGGCCGCAGCCTGTTCGGCCGGCGCAAGGCGCCCGAGGCGAAGCCCGGCATCTACCTCGACGGCGGCTTCGGGGTGGGCAAGACGCATCTGCTGGCATCGCTCTGGCACACCGCTCCCGGGCGCACGTACTTCGGGACCTTCATCGAGTACACGGCCCTCGTGGGAGCTCTCGGCTACGCCAACGCCGTCTCGCTCCTGCGCGGGGCATCGCTCGTGGCGATCGACGAGTTCGAGCTCGACGACCCGGGCGACACGATGATGATGACGAGGCTCCTCGGCGAGCTCGCGGGTGACGGCACCCGCATCGCCGCGACCTCGAACACACCCCCCAACGCGCTCGGCGAGGGGCGGTTCGCGGCGGTCGACTTCCTGCGCGAGATCCAGGCGCTGTCCGACCGTTTCGACATCGTCCGCATCGACGGCCTCGACTACCGGCGTCGCGAGGTCGAGGGCCACGCGGTCGTCACCGAGCCCGAGCGCATCGAGGCGGTCCTCGCGGAGCTCGGCGGCCCGACGACGGCCGACGACTTCGACACCTTGCTCGCCCATCTCGCCCGCGTGCACCCCTCGCGGTACGTGCGGATGGTCGACGGGCTCGCGGGAGTCGGGCTCCGCGGGGTGCGCACGCTCGTCGACCAGGCAGACGCGCTGCGCTTCGTCGCCTTCGTCGACAGGCTCTACGACGAGCAGGTGCGGGTCGTCGCATCGGGCGTCCCGCTCGACGAGGTGTTCGGCGCGGAGATGATGGCCGGCGGCTACCGCAAGAAGTACCTGCGCGCCGTGTCGCGCCTCATCGCGCTCACGAGCTGACGCGCGCGCGTCGCGCGGCGACGGCGGTCGTCACGCCGCCGAGCACGAGCGCCACGAGCGAGCCGGCGAGGACGCCGAGCGTGGCCGATGCGACGAGGTCGTCCGAGCCGCGGAAGGCGAGCTCGCCCATGAGCAGCGAGATGGTGAACCCGACACCGCCGAGCGTGGCGACCACGAGCACCTCGGGAGTGCGCATCGCCGTCTTGCGCTCTCCGGCCGGCACCATCGCACGGGCGACGAACGCGCCCGCCGTGATGCCGATGATCTTGCCGACGGGCAGGGCCACGAGCACTCCCCAGAACACGGGCTCGAGGCCACCCGCGCGCACCTCGGGGATCTGCACCATCGACGCGCTGAGGGCGAAGAGGGGGAGGACGAGTCCGTTGACCGCGGGCTCGAGAGCGTGCCGCACGCGCGCCGCCGGGCGCGGCGCGTACACGAGCCCGAGGGCGACGCCCGCGATGGTGGCGTGCACCCCCGACTGGAGCACGAGCGCCCACGCGGCGACGCCGAGCACGCCGAGCAGGATGCCGCGCATGGGCTGTGCGGGTCGGCGTCGGGCGCTGAGCCAGCCGAAGGCGGCGATGGCGGGCACGGCGAGCAGGAGCGGCACGGGCTCGAGGTCGCGAGTGAAGAACACCGCGATGATCCCGATCGCGATGAGGTCGTCGAGCACCGCGAGCGCGAGCAGGAACGCGCGCACGCGGCGGGGGAGTCCGCGCCCGAGGAGCGCGAGCACGCCGAGCGCGAACGCGATGTCCGTCGCCGTCGGGATGGGCCATCCGGCGCGCTGCGCGGGGTCCTGCACGATGAGCAGGTAGACGAGCGCGGGCACGACGACTCCGGCGGTGGCGGCGACCGCGGGCGCGAGCGCCTTGCGCGGGGTGTCGAGCTCGCCCCGCGTGAGCTCGTGGCGCAGCTCGATCGCCGCGACGAGGAAGAAGACCGCGAGCAGCCCGTCCGCGATCCAGTGCCCGATCGAGAGGTCGAGCACGGTGATCCCCGTCTGCGGATGCGCGTCACGGACCGCGATCGCGGCGGCACCCCAGGGGCTGTTCGCAACGGCGAGGCCGATGACGGACGCGGCGGCGAGGACGAGGGCGGCGATGCGCTCCGAGCGGAAAAGCTGCACGCCTCAACCCTTTCATGCGTCTGCGGGGCCTTTTCGCGGGAAAGCGGCAGCGCCAGGAAACGTGATGTTTACACCCGCGCCGTCGACGTAACACTCGCGAAACACCGTGCGCGTCGAACGGAAACGTCGCCTCCCCAGACTCTTCCCCGTACCCGAAGGATCCGGCGGGCGCTCGTCCACCGGTCCGATGCAACGAGAGAGGTAACAACCACATGGATAGCGGCAACTTCGCCTGGTCCATCACAGCGACGGCACTCGTCCTGTTCATGACCCCCGGCGTCGCCTTCTTCTACGGCGGTCTGGTCAAGGCCAAGAGCGTCGTCAGCATGATGATGATGAGCTTCGGGGCCCTCGGCCTTGTGAGCGTGCTCTGGATCCTCTACGGATTCAACATGACCCTCGGCGGCGGGACCTTCGCCTTCTCGGGCAACCCGTTCGAGAACTTCGGATTCGTGAACGGCGCCGACAGCGCGACTCTCGTGGGCGCCACCTTCGGTGCGACGTTCGCGATCATCACCGTCGCGCTCATCTCGGGAGCGATCGCCGACCGTGCCAAGTTCGGCTCGTGGCTGATCTTCGCCGGCATCTGGGCCACCCTCGTCTACTTCCCGGTCGCGGCCTGGGTGTGGGGCGACGGCTGGATCCTCAACTGGGGCGCCGAGACGGGCCTCCCGGGCGTCATCGACTACGCCGGCGGCACCGCCGTCCACATCAACGCGGGCGCCGCGGCTCTCGCGCTGGCTCTCGTGCTCGGCAAGCGCATCGGGTTCGCCAAGGGCATCCAGAAGCCCCACAACGTGCCGCTCACCCTTCTCGGCGCCTCGATCCTGTGGTTCGGCTGGTTCGGCTTCAACACGGGCGCCGAGGGCACCTTCGGCCTCCTCGGCCCCGAGAACACGGGCGCCGGCCTCATCGTCATCAACACGCTCGGCGCCACCGCTGCCGCGGTGCTCGGCTGGCTGATCGTCGAGAAGCTCAAGGACGGCAAGGCCACCTCGGTGGGTGCCGGTTCGGGTGCCGTCGCGGGTCTCGTCGCCATCACCCCGTCCTGCGCGAACCTCGACCCCATCTGGGCCCTCGTGCTCGGTGTGATCGCGGGCGCCCTCTGCGCCCTCGCGGTGGAGCTCAAGTTCAAGCTCGGCTTCGACGACTCGCTCGACGTGGTCGGCATCCACATGGTCGGCGGCCTCATCGGCACGCTCTACCTCGGCTTCTTCGCCATCGGCACGGGTCTCGTGTTCTCGGGTGACTTCGGTCAGCTCGCGTCGCAGGCCGTCGCAGCCATCGCCGTCATGGTCTACTCCTTCGTCGTCGCCTTCGTGGTCGGCTTCGCGATCGAGAAGACGATCGGCTTCCGCATCAAGAGCGAGGATGAGCTCGCCGGCGTCGACACCGTCGTGCACGGCGAGGAGGGCTACGTCCTGGCCGACTGACACGTCGGTCGCAACCCGGTGCGGGGCGCCGTCTCCTCGGAGGCGGCGCCCCGTATGGTTGTGTCGACCCCGACGCGATCGACCCCGACGGAGCCGTCTTGCCCGAACTGCTGATCGTCTCGGCGCTCGCGTGCGTGATCCTGACCGCCGCGCTCGTGCGGATGCTGCGGCCGCCCGGCCTCGTCGGGGCCGTGATCCGGCCAGCCGTCGCGGGCGGCGTCGCGAGCGCCGTCGCCGTGAGCCTCGGCACCCTCACGGGCGCCGAGACGGCGACGTTCCTGCTCGCTTCGTCATTCGCGACTGCCCCGATCGCCGTCTTGCTCGGTGGAGCGGCCGAGGAGGCGGCGCCCGGGCGTCCGGGCGTGGCATGGTCTCTCGTGCTCGTGTGGGCCGCGGTGGTGTTCCCGCTCGCAGCGGTCGTGCCGCCCCTCGTCCTCGCCATGTGCGACGCGAGCGAGTGCCGCGCCGAGGACTTCGGCGGCG
>JAEYVF010000105.1 GCA_023432005.1 Actinomycetes bacterium | reverse complement strand
GCGCGACGGTCACCCCGGGCAGCGGGCCGGTGTCGGTCGCCGTGATCGTGCCCATCACCGTTCCGCCGACCGCGTCGGGCCTGCTCTCGGCCGACGACCTCGCGCGCTACACGGGGGCCTTCGGCACCCTCACCCGCCAGCTCGACGCGGTCGCCGGCACGAGCGTCGCGATCGCCCTCGACCCCATGATCCCAGCGTCGATCCGCGTGCTGGGCTCGGCGGCTCCCGCGTCGGCGACGCAGTGGCTCGCGCGTCTCGGCGCGACCTCGAACGAGGTCTTCCTCCTCGCCTACGGCGACGCCGACCTCGTGGCGGCCGCGCGCACCGGCACGGTCGCCCAGCTCGCTCCCACAGGATTCGGCTTCGCCCTCGACCCCGCGAACTTCTCGCCGGCCGTGACGCCCGAGCCGACACCCTCGCCGACGGCGACCCCCACGACCGACCCCGGCGCGCCTCCGCCGTTCCCGACGACCGAGGACATCCTCGCGTGGGACACGGCGCTGCCGAGGATCGCGTGGCCCGAGGAGACGGTCGGCGCAGGCGACCTCGCCGCGATCGCCGCCGACGGCTACGAGCACGTCATCGTGTCCTCGGCGACCGCGGGCGAGCCCGCGGGCCCGCGCGTCGACCTCGACGGCGTCTCGGGCATCGTGTCGGATGCGACGCTCTCCGGGCTGCTCGCCGACGCGGCCTCGTCGGCATCCCCGTCCGTGCGCGCCTCCGCGCTCGACGCGCTCGACGCCGAGCTCGCCTCGCGCACAGCGGCGACCCCCGGTCGCGGCCTCGTGATCACCGTCCCCCGCGGATGGAGCGCCGCCGGGACGGGGCTCCCCGAGGCGCTCGCGCGTCTCGCGACCACGTCCTCCGCCATCCCGGTGACGCTCGCCGACATCCTCCTCACGAGCCCCGCATCCGCCCGCCTCGGAGACGGCACGGAGACCGCCGCGCGCGACGAGGTCTTCACCTCCCTGGCCGACGACGCGCGGGCGGAGACGGCGTTCGCGAGCGTGCTGAGCGATCCGGCTCTGCTGCTCGACGGCCGACGGCTCGAGCGGATCGCCCTGTACTCGCTGTCCTGGGGGGGTGCCGACGCCGACTGGACGGATGCCGTACGGGCGTTCGGCGAGCGATCGACGGAGATCCTCGACTCGGTGCGCCTCGAGCAGGGCAGCGACCTCGCGCTCCTGGCACGCAACGTCGACCTCAAGGTCACCGTCACCAACGACCTCCCCTTCCCCGTCACCGTGCTCGTCACCGCCGACCCGCGCAGCCCCATCCTGCGCGCGCGGGAGACGCGCGAGCTCTCGATCGAGCCGCAGTCGACGGGCACCGCGCGCATCCCCGTCGAAGCCGTCGCCAACGGCGAGGTCACCGTCATCACCTCGATCACGAGCCCCACGGGCGTCGCGATCGACTCGGGTCGCGCGAGCGTCACCGTGCGCGCGGAGTGGGAGGGCATCGGCACGCTCGCCGTCGTGATCGCGCTCGCGCTCGTCTTCGCCGCAGGCCTCGTGCGGCTCGTCGTCGTGCGCCGCCGGGCACGTCGCGCAGCCCTGGAGGGCGACGACCCGACCGGGGGCGCCGATGGCTGAGCCGGCGACCGCCGACGACCGCATCGGCCGCGCGAGCGCCCTCATCGCATCCGGCACGCTCGTGTCGCGCGTGCTCGGCTTCGTCAACATCACCCTGCTGGCCTGGGTCATCGGCCTGCAGAACCCCGGTGCGAACGCGTTCTCGCTCGCCAACAACCTGCCGACCAACCTCTTCGCGCTCATCGCCGGCGGCCTCATGAGCGCCGTGCTCGTGCCCCAGATCGTGCGGGCGGCCGGGCACGACGACGGCGGCCAGGCGTTCGTCAACCGGCTGCTCACGCTCGGGGTGAGCGTCTTCCTCGTCGCGGGCGTCATCGCGACGCTGCTCGCCCCCGTGCTCGTGCCGCTCTACACGATCCAGGGAACCGACAGCGCGTTCGACGCGGCGACGGTGCGCCTCGCGATCGCGATCGCGTTCTGGTGCCTACCGCAGGTGTTCTTCTATGCGACGTACTCGCTGCTGGGGGAGGTGCTCAACGCCCGTAAGGTCTTCGGCCCCTACACGTGGGCGCCGGTCGTCAACAATCTCGTGATGATCGCGGTTCTCGTCACGTTCGCCCTCGCGTTCGGCATCGACCCCGCGCACGTGGATCCCGCGAGCTGGACACCCGCGCAGATCGCGCTGCTCGGCGGGGGCGCGACGCTCGGCATCGCCGCGCAGACCGTCGTGCTCATGCTCTTCTGGCGCCGCACGGGGCTGCGCTACCGTCCCGACTTCCGGTGGAAGGGCGTCGGCCTCGGCGCGACGGGCAAGGCCGCGGGCTGGACCTTCGGCATGATCGTCATCACCCAGCTGACGGGGCTCCTGCAGACCAACGTCGCCTCCCTCGCCGGACGCAACGACCCCTCCCTCGCGGTGCTGAGCACGGCATGGCTGCTCTTCGTGCTGCCGCACTCGATCCTCACGCTCTCGATCGCGACCCCCTACTTCACGCGGATGAGCGCCCACGCGCACGACCGCGACTACGCGTCCCTGCGTGGCGACCTCTCGTCGTCGTTGCGCACCATCCTGCTGCTCGTGACGGGTGCGGGCGCCGCCATCGCCACCGCCGCGCTTCCCTTCGGCGCGTTCTTCGGCAGAGACGACGCCGCGATCGTCGGCATCAGCTCGGTGCTCATCGCCTACCTCGTGGGGCTCGTGCCGTTCTCGGCGATGTTCGTGCTGCAGCGCACCTTCTTCGCGCTCGCCGACACGCGCACGCCCTTCCTCATCCAGATCGTCCAGGCCCTCGCGTTCACGATCGCCGCCGTCGCGGTCGCGGTGTGGATGCCGCCCCACCTCATCGCCGTCGGCATCGCCCTCGCCACCGCGGTCGCGAGCACCGTGCAGGCGCTCACGCTCGCCGTCGTGCTCCGCAAGCGCATCGGCGGGCTCGACGGCCGTCTCATCCTCGTGCGCCTCGCGGTGTACCTCGCGGCGGCCGTCATCGCCATCCTCGTGGGGGTCGGCGCGCTCGCGCTGCTCGGCGGGTTCTCGGGGGGATTCGCGGTCGCCGACAAGCCGAGCGCCTTCGTGTCGATCGCGATCATCGGCAGCATCGTGCTCGGCGTCTACGGCGCGATCCTCCTCGCGACGCGCGTGCCCGAGCTGCGCGCGGGCCTCGAGCCGCTCCGCCGCATGGCGGGCCGCATCCGTCGCCGCTGACACGCGCGGCCGCCCCGGAAGGCGTGGAATGCCGCCGACCTAGGATGTGTTGTACCTCGCGTACCCCCTCGACAGGAGAACCCCGGTGCGACAGCTCATCATCATCGGTTCCGGCCCGGCCGGTTACACCGCGGCCATCTACGCGGCCCGCGCGAACCTCCGGCCCCTCGTGATCGCGAGCTCGGTCGAGTTCGGCGGCGAGCTCATGAAGACCACCGAGGTCGAGAACTTCCCGGGCTTCCCCGAGGGCATCATGGGCCCCGAGCTCATGACCCGGATGCAGCAGCAGGCCGAGCGCTTCGGCGCCGAGATCGTCTACGACGACGTCGTGTCGCTCGAGCTCGAGGGCCCCGTCAAGCGCGTCACGCTCGGCTCGGGCGAGGTGCACGAGGCCGCCGCCCTCATCTACGCGACGGGTTCCGCCTACCGCAAGCTCGGTCTCGCCGACGAGGAGCGCCTCTCGGGCTACGGCGTCTCGTGGTGCGCCACGTGCGATGGCGCGTTCTTCCGCCAGAAGAAGGTCGCAGTCGTCGGCGGTGGCGACTCGGCGCTCGAGGAGGCCACCTTCCTCACCCGCTTCGCGGACGTCGTCTACCTCGTGCACCGGCGCGACGAGTTCCGCGCCTCGAAGGCGATGCAGGAGCGCGCGTTCGCCGACCCCAAGATCCAGGTCATCTGGAACAGCGAGGTCGCGCACATCTACGGCGACGAGAAGGTGACGGGCATCGGCATCGTCGACACGGTCGACGGCACCGAGACGACCCTCGACGTGCAGGGCCTCTTCGTCGCGATCGGCGCCGACCCCCGCACGCACCTCGTGCACGGTCAGGTCGACCTCGCCCCCGAGGGCACCATCGCCGTCAAGGGACGCACCTCCCAGACCAACCTCCCGGGTGTCTTCGCCGCGGGTGACGTCATCGACCCCACCTACAAGCAGGCCGCGACCGCGGCCGGTTCGGGCGTCGTCGCGGCGCTCGACGCCGAGCACTACCTGGCGGAGCTCGCGGATGCCGAGAAGGCCGCCGCGGTGGCCGTCACCGCCTGAACCGCGCCAGCTCCGTCCCACCGAAAGGAATCACATGTCCACCAAGGCCGTCACCGACGCCACGTTCGCCGACGAGGTCCTGTCGTCCGAGAAGCCGATCATGGTCGACTTCTGGGCACCCTGGTGCGGTCCGTGCCGCGCGGTCTCCCCCATCCTCGACAAGATCGCCGAGGAGAACGTCGACAAGATCTCGATCGTGAAGCTCGACGTCGACGACAACCCCGAGACCGCCATGAAGTACGGCATCACCTCGATCCCGGCGATGTACGTCTTCCAGAACGGCGAGGTCGTCAAGCGCGTCATCGGCGCGAAGCCGAAGCCGGCGCTCGAGGCCGACCTGGCCGAGTTCCTGGCGTAACGCCAACCACCTGCTCGCGGCCCCCGCTCCCCCGTCGGGGCGGGGGCCTTGCTGTTCGTGCGGCTAACCTGGAGGGCACCGATCGAACGGACCGCACATGACGAGCACCCAGGGCACCAACCTCGACCCGTGGTACGGCCACTACGCCGCGCGCACGGCCGGACTGGCGGCGTCCGAGGTGCGAGCTCTCTTCGCCGTCGCGAGCCGGCCCGAGGTGGTATCGCTCGCGGGCGGCATGCCGTACGTGTCGGCGCTCCCCACGGAGCTCGTCGAGCGCGCCGTCGACCGCACGATCGGCGACCGTGGCGCCGTCGCGCTTCAATACGGCTCGGGCCAGGGGGTGCCCCGCCTGCGCGAGCAGATCCTCGAGGTCATGGCCCTCGAGGGCATCCACGGCTCCGTCGACGACGTGGTCGTCACCACGGGCTCGCAGCACGCGCTCGAGCTGCTCGCCAAGCTCTTCCTCGACCCGGGCGACGTCGTCATCGCGGAGGGGCCCAGCTACGTCACCGCGATCACGGTCTTCAAGTCGTTCCAGGCCGAGACCGTGCACTCGCCCATGGACGAGAACGGGCTCGACCCGCAGGCGCTGCGGGAGACCATCGCACGCGTCAAGGCGGAGGGGCGCCGCATCAAGTTCCTCTATACCGTCCCGAGCTTCCAGAACCCGATGGGCGTGACGCTCACCTGGGAGCGCCGCGTCGAGATCCTCGAGATCGCCCGCTCCGAGGGGATCCTCGTCCTCGAGGACAACCCCTACGGGTTGCTCTACTTCGACCAGGCGCCGCCCCCGGCCATGCGCTCGATCGACGACGAGGGTGTCGTGTACCTCGGCACGTTCTCGAAGACGCTCGCCCCCGGCCTCCGCGTCGGCTGGGCGATCGCGCCCCACGCCATTCGCGAGAAGCTCATCCTCGCCAACGAGGCCGCCGTGCTGTCGCCGTCGTCGTTCTCGCAGATCGTCATCTCGGAGTACATGGAGACGGCCGACTGGCGGGGGCAGATCGACACCTTCCGCGGCGTCTACCGCGAGCGGCGCGACGCCATGCTGTCGGCCCTCCGCGATCACCTGCCCGCCATGAGCTGGACGGTGCCGAACGGCGGCTTCTACGTGTGGCTCACGATGCCCGAGCACCTCGACTCGAAGGCCATGCTGCCGCGCGCCGTCAAGGAGCTCGTCGCCTACACGCCCGGCACCGCGTTCTTCGCCGACGGAGGCGGACGCCGTAATATGCGGCTGTCGTTCTGCTATCCGACGCCCGACTTCATCCGCGAGGGCATCCGCCGCCTCGCGAGCGTGATCAACGGAGAGCTCGCGCTTCTCGGCGAGTTCCACCAGACCGCGCCGTTGCCGATCGTCCCGGCCGAGCGCGACGTGCTCCCGCCCTACGCCGGCTGACCCGGAGGTTCCACGTGACCGACGCCCCCCTTCACATCGTCGTGCTCGCAGGCGGCATCTCGCACGAGCGCGACGTGTCGCTGCGCTCGGGTCGACGCGTCGCCGACGCCCTCATCGGTCACGGGGTCGACGTCGAGCTGCGCGACCCCGACGCGACACTCCTCAGCTACCTGCGGGAGACGCGGCCGGATGTCGTCTGGCCCGCCCTCCACGGCGCGAGCGGCGAGGACGGCGCGCTGCGCGGCCTGCTCGAGTTCCTCGGCATCCCGTTCGTCGGCTCGCTCTCGGGCGCCGCGCGTCTCGCGTGGGACAAGCCGACCGCGAAGGTCGTCGCGGAGCGTGCCGGCGTGCCGACGCCGCGGTCGATCACGCTCGCCCGCGACGCCTTCCGGGAGCTCGGAGCGGATGCCGTCTTCGAGGCGATCGCGGACGAGCTGCCGGTGCCTCTCGTCGTGAAGCCGGCACGCGGGGGATCCGCCCAGGGCGTGACGATCGTCGAGGATCGCGCCGAGCTGCCCCGCGCCATGGTCGACGCCTATACGTACGGCGATGTCGCGCTCGTCGAGCAGTGCATCCGCGGCACCGAGATCGCGATCGGGGTGATCGACACCGGCGACGGTCCCGTGGCGCTGCCCGCGGTCGAGATCGAGCCCCTCTCGGGCGTCTACAGCTTCGAGGCCCGCTACAACGCCGGTGAGACGCGCTTCTACGTGCCCGCGCGACTCGCGGATGAGGTGGCGGCTCGCGCGGCCGAGACCGCGCTCGCGGCGCACCAGGCCCTCGGCATGCGCCACATCTCGCGCGTCGACCTCATCGTGGACGGCTCGGGCACCCCGTGGTTCCTCGAGGCGAACGTGCTGCCGGGCCTCACGGAGACCTCGCTGCTCCCCCAGGCGCTCGAGGCCGCCGGCTACGACCTGGGCTGGATCTACGCCGCCCTCGCCGAGGACGCGCGTCGCTCATAAAGCGTACCTGACCAGGGTTTTTCCTGGCGTCGCGGAGTACGAGAACGCGCCCTCCCCTCCCCTGGTCGAGTGCGGACGGGCGCGCAGCGACCGACCGCGTATCGAGACCCCGTAAGGCCTCACCTCAGCCGCGTGGCGGTCGATACGCCGCTCCGCGGCTAACCAACCAACAGGGTCGGGCGTGGCAGCCGCCTACCGCGCCTCGAACGGATCCTGCCCGAGCTCCTTCAGGATGCGGTTGAGATCGCCGACGGTCGCGAAGTCGATCACGATAGTGCCCTTGCTCGCTCCGAGACTGATCTTCACGCGGGTGTCGAGGCGGTCACCGAGGCGCTCGGCGATCTCGGCGAGATGATCCTGCCGTTTCCCGGCGGCCGGCTTGGGCGCCTTCTTCGGCTTTCCGTCGATGAGGGCGGCCGCCGCCTCCGCGGCGCGCACGGAGAGGTCTTCGTTGACGATCTTGTCGGCGAGGCGCTCCATCGTGGGCTCGTCGCCGACGGACAGGATGGCCCGCGCGTGGCCGGCCGTCAGCACCCCGGCCGCGACGCGGCGCTGCACCGACGCCGGCAGTCGCAGGAGGCGCAGCGTGTTGGTGATCTGCGGACGCGAGCGGCCGATCCGATCCGCGAGCTGCTCCTGGGTGATGCCGAAGTCCTCGAGCAGCTGCTTGTAAGCGGATGCCTCCTCGAGCGGGTTGAGCTCGGCCCGGTGCAGGTTCTCGAGCAGGGCGTCCCGCAGCATCGCGTCGTCGTCGGTGTTGCGCACGACGGCGGGGATGCTCTCGAGCCCGGCTGCCTTCGACGCACGCAGCCGCCGCTCGCCCATGATGAGCTCGTAACGCGGCTCCCCCGCAGCTGCACCGGTTCGCGGGCGCACGACGATCGGCTGCAGCACTCCGAACTCGCGCACCGACACGATGAGCTCCTGGAGCTCCTCCTCGCGGAACTCGTGGCGGGGCTGCTGCGGGTTGGGCACGATGTCGTGCGGTGAGAGGCTCGCGAGCCGAGCCCCCGGCACCGCGACGAGATCGGTGTGCTCCTCATTCGCCGGGAAGAATACGTCGACCGGTCGCTCGGCGTGGTCGTCGGTCGCCGCGGTCGGGATGAGCGCCCCGATCCCCCGGCCGAGTCCCGTGCGCTTGGGAGCCGCCATCAGTTGTCCTCCTGCTTCTCAGCGCCGCGGCGGGCGATCTCGGCCGCCGCCTCCCGGTACGACAGCGAACCCGGGGAGTTCAGGTCGTAGCTGATGACACTCTGCCCGTAGCTCGGCGCCTCGGAGATGCGCACCGAGCGCGGGATCACGGTGTCGAGCACCTCGTCCGGGAAGTGCTCGCGCACCTCGTCGACCACCTGGTGGGCCAGGTTGGTGCGGGAATCGTACATCGTGAGCAGGATCGTCGAGACGGCGAGCTCGGGGTTGAGGTGCCGCTCGATGAGCTTGATGTTGTTGAGGAGCTGAGACAGTCCCTCGAGTGCGTAGTACTCGCACTGGATCGGGATCAGCACCTCCTTCGCCGCCACGAATGCGTTGATGGTGAGCAGGCCGAGCGAAGGCGGGCAGTCGATGAAGACGTAGTGCGGAGGCTCGTCGCTCTCGGCGATGTACGTCTCGAGCGCCGAGCGCAGCCGCTGCTCGCGCGCGACCATCGAGACGAGCTCGATCTCCGCGCCGGCGAGGTGGATGGTGGCCGGGATGCAGTCGAGGCTGTCGAAGTCGGGGCTGGCCTGTACGACCTCGCGCATGGGGGAGTCGCCGATGATGACGTCGTAGACGCTTGCGGTCTCCGACCGGTGCTCGACGCCGAGCGCGGTGGAGGCGTTGCCCTGCGGGTCGAGGTCGATGACGAGCACGCGCGCACCTGCCTGCGCCAGGGCGGCCGCGAGGTTCACCGCGGTCGTCGTCTTGCCGACACCCCCCTTCTGGTTCGCCACGGTGAAGACACGGGTCTTGGCCGGAAGCGGGAAGGTCTCGGCGGCAAGGGCCATGCGTCGTCGGGTGATGTCGGCGACTTCGCGCGCGAGTGGGGTCGACGCGTCGAAGGGGCTGGGGGTCGTCACGAATGCCTCTCGGTGTTTCACGTGAAACATCGCGGCCGTCAGACCGCGACTCTCCACTGTAATCGACGGCGGGATAGGTGGTCTCGATACACCGCGGCTATCACGAGCTGAACGAGAAGCCGCGCACGACCCGCACCCCTGTTGGTTCCGCGCAGCACCCGCGCCCCTGTTGGTTGAGTAGCCGCGCAGCGGCGTATCGAAACCACCGCCGCATGCGGGTCTCGATACACCGCGACTGCGTCGCGGCACTCGACCAACGAGTACGGCGCCTCCCGCAGGGCATCGAACCACATGCCTCACACGTAGCGTCTCGAAACACCGCGCGCCCCTGCCGGTTGAGTAGCCGCGCAGCGGCGTATCGAAACCACCGCCGCATGCGGGTCTCGATACACCGCGACTGCGTCGCGGCACTCGACCCACAAATCGAGCGTCCCCGCCGGGCATCAACAGCACGAGGGGTATCCCCACGGCTCGATGTTTCACGTGAAACATCCGAGCGCTACTGCTCTCTCCGGAAGCCCTTTCGGCTCAACTGCGGCAACAGGTGCTGCTCGCCGCGGATGAGTGCCTCGCGCTTGGCACGCGACCATCCCTGCACGCGCTTCTCAGCGGCGTAGGCTTCGGCGACGTTCTCGCACTCGTGGACATAGACCAGCTCGACCGGCATCGGGGTTCGCGTGCAATGGCTCCCCTCCCCTGCCGCGTGCTGTTGCATCCGCTGCTCGAGGTCGCGGCTGGATCCGACGTGGTAGCTGCCGTCGGAGCACCGGAGGATGTACATCGCGATCATGGCGAAAGGCTCGCGATGGCGCGGGCCGACCGACGCGGCAGGTCGAGGATCCGTGGAGGGGCGCGCAGGGGCCTGGCTGTGAGGGGATGGTGGTTTCGATACGCCCGCTGCGCGGGCTCCTCAAGCAGCGAAAGGCTGCGCGGGCGACTCAACTCGCGGTCAGGGGCGGGTCGCGCGGAAGACGCGGGTGGGTTCGGGCACGACGCCCTCCCCCAGCACCTCGGTCGTCACGTCGCGAAGACCGAGCTTGCGGATCACCTTCTGCGCCGCAACGACCTCCTCGTCGACGCGGGCGCCCTTCATGAAGACGAGCTCTCCCCCCGAGCGCACCAGGGGCGCCGTGATCGGTAGCAGCTTCGACAACGCGGAGACGGCGCGCGCTGTGATCTGGTCGAGGGGTGCATCCAGTCGCGCGTCCTCAGCGCGGGATCGCACGACCGTGACGTTGTCGAGTCCGAGCGCCTCGGCCTCCTCGGTGAGCCAATCGACGCGACGCTCCATCGGCTCGATGAGCACGAGGTGCACCTCGGGTCGAGCGATCGCGAGCACGAGTCCGGGTAGTCCGGCACCACTGCCCACGTCGCCGACGCGGCCTGGACGGAGCAGCGACGCGATCAGCACGGAGTTCAGCACGTGTCGCGACCACAGCCGCGGCAGCTCGAGGGGACCGATCAGCCCACGGAGCTCCCCCTCGCGCGCGAGGTCGCGGGTGAACTGCCGAGCGAGCTCGATGCGGTCACCGAAGAGCGTCGTCGCGACGGCGGGCTCGCGTTCCAGCTCGCTCATCGCACGGCCCGATGTTTCACGTGAAACATCGATCGCTACTTGGTGGTGATCACCGTGTGGCGGTCACGGCCCTCGCCCTCGGACTCCGAGTGATAGCCGCGCTCGCTCACGATGTCGTGCACGAGCTTGCGCTCGTAGCTCGTCATGGGCGGCAGGGATGCGGACGCCGCTCCCGCTTCGATGCGCGCGATGGCGTGGTCGACGATCGCGCTGAGTTCCTCCGCCCGCGCGTCACGAGAGCCCCCGATGTCGAGGATGAGGCGCGAGAAGCGCCCGGACTTCGCCTGCACCGCGAGGCGCGTGAGCTCCTGCAGCGCCGACACCGTGTCGGGCTTGGAGAGGAGGCTGAGGTTGGTGCCCTCCGCTGCCGTCACAGAGAGGTACGCGCGTCCCGCGCGAACGTCGATGTCGATGTCGCCGTCGATGTCGGCGATGTCGAGGAGCTCCTCGATGTAGTCCGCAGCGACGTCTCCCTCGTCGACGAGCTCCTGCTCGCTGGGCGCGGTCTCGAGCTCGGCCACGTTCTCCTCGGTCACTTCTTGGGTCCCCCCTGCTTCTTGGCTCGGTTCTTGCCGACCGGCTGCTGTCGCTGCGTGCTGACCGGCTTCGCCGGCTCCTCCTCGATCGACTCCGCGATGGCCGCGGCGTCATCCGCGATGCGGCCGCGGTTCTTCTTCGCGAGGCGCGCCTCACGGGCGAGCGCCGCCTCCGACCCGGGCGTCGGCATGTTCCGGATGACGAGCCACTGCTGGACCATCGTCCAGATGTTGGAGGTGAGCCAGTAGAACATGACGCCGATCGGGAAGGCGAGACCCGAGATGAGGAAGACGAACGGCAGGATGTACAGCAGGATCTTCTGCTGGCGGTACATCGGGCTGTTCTTCATCTCGGGCGTCTGGTTCTTCGACATGATCTGCAGCTGCGTGTAGAACTGCGACGCCGTCATGATGATGATCATGGCGATCGCGATGATCGCGACCCAGACCTCCCCGTAGTTGAACGCATCGACGAGACTGTACTTGAGCGGGGCCACGCCGAAGAGATTCGCGCCCCCGAAGCTGTCGGCGAGATCCTGCGTGAGGAGGCCGACGCCGGCACGGTCGTATCGCGCCTCGTTGAGCACCGAGAACAGGCTGAAGAAGATCGGCATCTGGATCAGCAACGGCAGGCACGACGACAGCGGGTTCGTGCCGGCGCGCTGGTAGAGCGCCATGGTCTCGCGCTGCATCGCCTCGCGCGAGAACTGATCCTTCTTCCCGCGGTACTTGTCCTGGATCTTCTTGAGCTCCGGGGCGACCTCGAGCATCTTGCGCTGGCTCTTGATCTGGCGCACGAAGATCGGGATGAGCGCCGCACGCACGATGAGCACGAGGCCCACGATGGAGAGCACCCAGGTGAGTCCGCCATCCGGGTTCATGCCCAGTTCGGTCAGCGCCCAGTGGAAGCCCACCAGGATCGCTTCGATGACCCACTTGATGGGCCAGAGGATCGTTCCGAAGAAGTCCATTGCGGCTCGGTCAGCCCTTTCCGTGTCCCGCGGCCACGAAGCCGAATCGGGTGAGGTGATAGTGGTCGTGGTGACGACGCGACTCCGGCACGTCGTCGATGCCGCCGCGTGCCCAGGGGTGGCATCGCAGGAGGCGCCAGCTGCCGAGCGCGATCCCCTTGATCATGCCGTGCTGCTGGATGGCGCCCATCGCGTAGGCGGAACAGCTGGGGTAGTACCGGCACACATCGCCGTACAGCGGCGAGATGACCGCGCGGTAGCCGCGGAGGATCGCGACGCACACGTTCCTCGGGAGCAGCCAGAGGAAGAGGCCGACCCGCTTCATCGGATCAGCGCCGGGTCGAGGATCGCGTGCATCTCGGCCGAGAGACTAGTCCAGTCCTTCTGAGCCGACCCCGGGAGCGCACGAACGACGACGTCGGATCCGCTGCCGCCCGCGTCCACGATGGATCGGCAGACGGCGCGCATCCGACGTCGAACGAGGTTGCGCTCCACCGCGTTGCCGACGGTCTTCGCGACGATGAACCCGAAGCGGGCCGGATCGCCGGAGTCGCGCTCGACGCGGTAGATGAGCGTGCTGGCCGTGGGTGTTCGGCGCCCTCGGCGCACGATCGCACGGAAATCCGAGGGCTTGACCACTCGGTTCGCCCTGGCCAGCACGTCGTCCGACTACGCGGAGAGCTCGGTGCGCCCCTTGCGACGGCGAGCCGCGAGGATGGCGCGGCCGGCGCGGGTGCGCATGCGGAGGCGGAAGCCGTGCTTCTTGGCGCGGCGCCGGTTGTTCGGCTGGAAGGTTCGCTTGCTCATGGTGATATCTCCTGGCCCCGGTGTGCGGCGACCGGGAAAGAACGGGGTCGGCGCCTGAATGCCGACAACCTGTTAAAAATAGGGCCTCGACCGGGAACGGTCAAACCTGGCGCCAGGCTACCCGCCCTGTCTCCACATCCGCCGAGAGACTTTTCTCCACAGGTGCCTGTCCACAACTAAGGTTGTCGTCATCCTCGCGACGGCCCGGATCCCGACGGATACGGCGCGCACCCGCCCTCAGGCCTGTGGACAGGCCTGTGAGTAACGACCAGGAACGACAACCAAGATGAGCGAACCCACGGACCCCACGAGGGAGCTGTGGACGGCAGTTCAGGCTCGCCTGTCCTCCGACGACCGCATCACGCCCCAGCTCCACGGGTTCATCAACCTCGTCGAGCCCAAGGGCGTCCTCGGCGAGACCATCTACCTCGAGGTGCCCAACGAGCTGACCCGCGGCATGCTCGAGCAGCGCATCCGCGTGCCGCTCCTCGACGCGCTCGCCGACGTCGACGGTGACGTCACCAACTTCGCGATCGTGGTCAACCCCGACATCCAGCCCATGCTGCAACCCGTCGTCGACGACGCGGTCGACGCCGCGCCCCACCAGGAGCCCGTGAGCCCGGTCATCGAGCTCGGCCGCCGCAGCGACTCGCGACTCAACCCGAAGTACAACTTCGACAACTTCGTCATCGGCGGATCGAATCGCTTCGCCCATGCCGCCGCCGTCGCCGTGGCCGAGGCGCCGGCCAAGGCCTACAACCCGCTCTTCATCTACGGTGACTCGGGGCTCGGCAAGACCCACCTCCTGCACGCGATCGGCCACTACGCCGAGAGCCTCTACCCCGGCATCCGGGTGCGCTACGTGAGCTCCGAGGAGTTCACGAACGACTTCATCAACTCCATCGCCAACAACCGGGCGTCGGTCTTCCAGTCGCGGTACCGCGAGATCGACATCCTGATGATCGACGACATCCAGTTCCTGCAGGGCAAGGACTCCACGCAGGAGGCGTTCTTCCACACCTTCAACACGCTGCACGACCACAACAAGCAGGTCGTCATCACGAGCGATGTCGCCCCCAAGCACCTCACCGGCTTCGAAGATCGGATGCGATCGCGGTTCGAGTGGGGCCTCATCACGGATGTGCAGGCGCCCGACCTCGAGACCCGCATCGCGATCCTCAGGAAGAAGGCGCAGTCCGAGCGCCTGCAGGTCCCCGAGGACATCCTCGAGTACATGGCGACCAAGGTGTCGAGCAACATCCGCGAGCTCGAGGGAACCCTCATCCGCGTGACGGCCTTCGCGAACCTCAACAAGACGCCCGTGGATCTCGCCCTCGTGCAGACGGTTCTCAAGGACCTCATCACACTCGACGAGGACAACGTCATCTCGCCGGTCGACATCATCAATCACACCGCGGACTACTTCAAGCTCTCGGTCGACGATCTCTACGGCTCCTCCCGTTCGCAGGCCGTCGCGACGGCACGCCAGATCGCGATGTACCTGTGCCGCGAGATGACCAACCTCTCGCTGCCGAAGATCGGTCAGCTGTTCGGCAACCGCGACCACACGACCGTCATGTACGCCAACAAGAAGATCAGCGAGCTCATGAAGGAGCGGCGCTCGATCTACAACCAGGTCACCGAGCTCACCGCGCGCATCAAGCAGGATCAGCGATACCGCCCCTGAGCCGCGCCGGCTTCCCTGTGCGGAAGCTGGGTAACGGTTGCACAGTCTGGGGAAACCCTTGTGGATAACTTCCGGATGGGATGTGGGAATCGCCGGGCTCGGATGTGGAGAGTGGAATCCGCATCGCGCGGTTTCCCGAGTTCCCGGGGAAGTTCATCCGCAGGCGGCCCACAAGTTTCACGAATGTAGTTCCCTGAGGTCAGGGGCTCGACGCATACTTATCCACAGATCGCACAGGCGTTAAGACGATTACCTATCTCTTTCTCTTGGTCGACGGCCGATAACCGAGAGTGCTCGAGTCCGTGCCAAGATCGTTGACACGCAACCCGTGCAGACTTTCGAGCGACTCAGAAGGAGTGACGCGTGAAGTTCCAGGTGAATCGCGACGTCTTCAGCGAGGCGGTGTCGTTCGCGGTCAAGCTCCTCCCGCAGCGCACGACGCAGCCCATCCTGAGCGGTGTGCTGCTCGAGGCCGAGGGTTCCGCGCTCACGCTGTCCTCGTTCGACTACGAGGTGTCGAGTCGCACCGAGATCACGGCCGAGGTCGACGAGGCCGGCACCGCTCTCGTCTCGGGCCGCCTCCTCGCCGACATCGCGAGCCGGCTCCCGAACGCGCCGGTCGTATTCGAGTCGATCGACGGCAAGATCCAGGTGAGCTGCGGGTCCGCGCGCTTCACGCTCCTGAGCATGCCGGTCGAGGAGTACCCGACCCTTCCTCAGATCGACGATCAGACCGGGGTCCTCCCCGCCGAGGAGTTCGCGGCCGCGGTGTCGCAGGTCGCGGTCGCCGCATCCCGCGACGACGTCACGCCCGTCATCACCGGTGTTCAGCTCGAGGTCGGCGAGAACAACCTGTCGCTCGTCGCGACCGACCGCTACCGTGTCGCCGTCCGCGAGATCGACTGGGATTCCGGATCGGGTTCGGCCGAGGGCACGACGGCTCTCGTGCCGGCGCGCACCCTCTCCGAGGTCGGCAAGACGTTCGCCCACTCGGGAACGATCGGCGTCTCGATCATCCGCGGCGACGACCGCGAGCTCATCGCCTTCCGCGCCGACAAGAAGACCGTCACCTCGCTGCTCATCAAGGGCAACTTCCCGCCGGTCAAGCGGCTCTTCCCCGAGACGGTCGACAACTACGCGGTGCTCAACACGGCCGAGCTCATCGAGGCCACGCGCCGCGTCGCCCTCGTGCTCGAGCGTGAGGCCGCGTTGCGGCTCAGCTTCTCGTCGACCGACGGGCTGACCCTCGAAGCCGCCGGCTCCGAGCAGGCCCAGGCGTCCGAGACCATCGACGCGCACCTCGTCGGCGAGGACACCGTCGTGTCGCTCAAGCCCTCGTTCCTGCTCGACGGCCTCGGCGCCGTGCACTCGGAGTTCGTGCGCATCTCGTTCACGAAGACCGAGAACCCGAACAAGCCGGGCCCCGTGCTCATCACCGCGCAGTCCTCGCGCGAAGCGCCCGGGTCAGACAACTACAAGTACCTGCTGCAGCCCAACCTCCTGCTGCGCTGAGATTCGACCGCGCTTCGCGCGGAGGGGAGTTCCCATGCACATCGGACTCGTGGGGCTCGGCCGGATGGGCAACAACATGCGCACCCGGTTGCGGGCCGGCGGCATCGAGGTCACCGGGTTCGACCCGAACACGGCGGTCACGGACGTGCCGGATCTCGCCGCGCTCGCGGAGGCGCTCCCGGCTCCCCGCATCGTGTGGGTCATGGTGCCGTCCGGTCCGGTCACGACGGGCGTGATCACCGACCTCGCGGCCGTGCTCGGCGAGGGCGACCTCGTGATCGAGGGTGGGAACTCCAAGTTCACCGAGGATGCGAAGCACGCGGCGCTGCTCGGCGAGCGCGGCATCCGCTACGTGGACTGCGGTGTCTCGGGCGGCGTCTGGGGCGCGCAGAACGGCTACGGGCTCATGGCCGGCGGCGCTGCCGCCGACATCGAGCGCGCCATGCCGGTCTTCGACGCGCTTCGTCCGGAGGGGCCGCGGGCCGAGGGATTCGTGCACGCCGGGGCGATCGGCGCCGGCCATTACGCGAAGATGGTGCACAACGGCATCGAGTACGCGCTCATGCAGGCGTGGGCCGAGGGATACGAGCTGCTCGAGGCCAAGGACGAGCTCATCCACGACGTGACCGGGGTGTTCAAGGCCTGGCAGCGGGGCACGGTCGTGCGCGGCTGGCTGCTCGAGCTGCTCGTGAAGGCTCTCGAGGAGGACCCGGAGTTCACCGACATCGAGGGTTATGTGGAGGATTCCTGCGAGGGGCGCTGGACCGTGGAGGAGGCGCTCAACAACGCGGTTCCGGTGCCGACGATCTCGGCCTCGATCTTCGCGCGGTTCGTGTCCCGTCAGAAGGACTCCCCCGCCATGAAGGCGGTCGCGGCCCTGCGCAAGCAGTTCGGCGGGCACGCGGTCCGCAAGGCCTGACGGGCGTGTTCGTCTCGCATCTCGAGCTCGCCGATTTCCGCAACTACTCCTCGGCGTCGATCGCGCTCGCCCCGGGGCCCAACCTCGTGGTGGGCAGCAACGGCCAGGGCAAGACCAACCTCGTCGAGTCGATCAACTACCTCGCGACGCTCGGATCCCACCGGGTCTCGACGGATCAGGCCCTCATCCGGCAGGGCGCGGATGCGGCGATCGTGCGCGCGCGCCTCGAGCACGCCGGCCGACAGCTCCTCGTCGAGCTGCAGCTCAACCGGCAGGGCGCGAACCGCGCGCAGGTGAACCGCGCGCCCGCGAAGCCGCGGGATCTTCCCCGGCATGTGCACGCCGTGCTCTTCGCGCCCGAGGATCTCGCTCTCGTGCGGGGCGAGCCGTCGGGTCGTCGTCGCTTCCTCGATCAGCTGCTCGTGCAGCTCACCCCGAGGATGGCGGGCGTGCTCTCGGACTACGACCGCGTGCTCAAGCAGCGCAACACCCTGCTGAAGTCGGCCCGCGCGGCACGGGTGGCCGCGTCGCAGCTGTCGACGCTCGACGTGTGGGACGAGCGACTCGTCGACCTCGGCTCCGAGATCATCGAGGCCCGTGGCCGGCTGGTCTCGGCATTGCGTCCGTTCGTGAGCGAGGCCTACGCGGCGATCGCCGGAGAGGTGCACGAGGCCGAGCTCGCGAGCGAGCTCTCGATCCTCGGTGCTGCGCCGGACGAGGAGACCGAGGTGAGCGAGCAGACGGTGCGCACCGAGATCGACGCGGCCGAGGCGGCATCCGCGTTCACGGCGGCGCTCGCGCGCAACCGCCGCGCGGAGCTCGATCGAGGGCTCACGCTCGCAGGGCCGCATCGCGACGATCTGCTGCTGCGGCTGAACGGCCTGCCTGCGCGCGGCTACGCGAGCCACGGTGAGTCGTGGTCGTTCGCGCTCGCGCTGCGCCTGGCCTCCGGAGCGCTGCTGCGCGCCGACTCCCCCGTGGGAGATCCGGTGCTGATCCTCGACGACGTCTTCGCCGAGCTCGACGAATCGCGGCGACGGAGGCTGGCGGATGCCGTGGGCGGCTACGAGCAGGTGCTCATCACGGCCGCCGTCGAGTCGGATGTGCCGGCGGCGCTCGCATCGAGAACCGTCCGCATCCGCGCGGGCCGAGTGATCGAGGCCGAGGAGGGGTCGTCGTGAACGACGGAGCGCGTGAGCCGGAGCACGTCGCGGTCTACCGCCGCGTGCGGAGGGTGTTCGGCGACCCGGAGGCACGCTCGCCCGATGCGCGCCGTCGCGGACGCGCGGGGCGCGAGGAGACGACGGTGCCCTACGGCACGGGTCGGGATCCGCGCGGGCTCGACGCCGTGCTCGACTCGCTCACCTCGGCGATGGGGTGGGAGTCGCCGCTCGCGAAGTCGGAGCTGCTCGTGGCGTGGCCCGCGCTCGTCGGCGACGACGTCGCGGCGCACGCCGAACCCGTGTCGGTCGAGGAGGGTCTGCTGACCGTTCGATGCGATTCGACGGCGTGGGCTCAGCAGCTTCGGGCGATGCGGACGACGGTGCTCGCGCGCATCGCGGAGAGGCACCCCGCAGCGGGTATCGAATCCATCCGCTTCCTCGGACCGGACGCCCCCTCGTGGAAACGCGGCCCACGCGCGATTCCAGGGCGGGGCCCGCGCGATACTTACGGCTGAGACGGCAAAAGAGGTCGACCGGGGCGGAAAAGGCGCTCAGAGGGGCGATTCCGCCGGTTTCGAGAGGCCCGCTGAGGTAGGATCGACTACGTCCGTCCGGCCCGGTTCCCAGGCTATCGCGGACCGACCGTCAGGAGCCCCGCCCTACATGAACGCCCCCTCTTCGCGTCCCGCGTCGGATAATTACGGCGCCGAAGCCATCCAGGTTCTCGAGGGTCTCGAAGCGGTCCGCAAACGACCCGGCATGTACATCGGGTCGACCGGTCCGCGCGGCCTGCACCACCTCGTCTACGAGATCGTCGACAACTCCGTCGACGAGGCCCTCGCGGGGTACTGCGACAACATCGTCGTCACGATCCTCCCCGACGGCGCGGTGCGCGTCGTGGACAACGGCCGCGGCATCCCGGTCGCCGAGCACCCCGTCGAGAAGAAGTCGACGGTCGAGGTCGTGCTCACGATCCTGCACGCCGGCGGCAAGTTCGGCGGCGGCGGCTA
The DNA here is from genome assembly GCA_023432005.1 of Actinomycetes bacterium. Lineage (GTDB taxonomy): Bacteria > Actinomycetota > Actinomycetes > Actinomycetales > Microbacteriaceae > Homoserinibacter. Next base: position 15,672 of record JAEYVF010000105.1, on the reverse strand, counting down.
CGCCGTCTCGGGTGGCCTCCACGGGGTCGGCAGCTCCGTCGTCAACGCGCTCTCGCACCGGCTCGAGGTCGACGTGCAGCGTGAGGGCTTCCACTGGACGATGTCGTTCCACGACGGGGTGCCGGATGCGCCGCTCGCGAAGGGCGCGAAGGCGGACGCCACGGGAACCACCATCACCTTCTGGCCGAACGACGACATCTTCGAGACCGTGGTCTTCGACTACGAGACGCTGCGCACGCGCTTCCAGCAGATGGCGTTCCTCAACAAGGGCCTGCGCATCGAGATCACCGACGAGCGCGAGGTCGACGAGGAGGGCGCCCACCGCTCCGAGGTGTTCCTCTACGAGCGCGGCCTCGCCGACTACGTCGAGTACCTCAACAGCACGAAGAAGGCCGACGTCATCCACCCGGAGATCATCGACTTCGCGGCCGAGGAGGTCACCGGCGGCGGCGACACCGTCGAGAAGCGCATCTCGCTCGAGATCGCGATGCAGTGGACGACGGCGTACTCGGAGAGCGTGCACACCTACGCGAACACGATCAACACCCACGAGGGCGGCACCCACGAGGAGGGCTTCCGCGCGGCGCTCACGACCCTCGTCAACCGCTACGCCCGCGAGAAGGGTCTGCTCAAGGAGAAGGACGAGAACCTCTCCGGCGACGACGTGCGCGAGGGGCTCACGGCTGTCATCTCGGTGAAGCTCTCCGAGCCGCAGTTCGAGGGCCAGACCAAGACGAAGCTCGGCAACACCGAGGCGAAGTCGTTCGTGCAGCGCGTCGTCGGCGAGCAGCTCGGCGACTGGTTCGACCGCAACCCGAACCTCGCGCGGGATGTCATCCGCAAGTCGATCCAGGCGGCCACGGCTCGGCTCGCCGCGCGCAAGGCGCGTGAGCAGACCCGGCGCAAGGGCCTGCTCGAGGGCGGCGGCATGCCGGGCAAGCTGAGCGATTGCTCGAGCAAGGACCCGACGGTCTCCGAGATCTTCCTCGTGGAGGGCGACTCGGCCGGCGGCTCCGCGAAGACGGGGCGCAACCCCGAGACGCAGGCGATCCTGCCGCTGCGCGGCAAGATCCTCAACGTCGAGAAGGCGCGCCTCGACCGCGCACTCGGCAACGCGGAGATCCAGGCGATGATCACGGCCTTCGGCACGGGCATCGGTGAGGACTTCGACGGCGAGAAGGCGCGGTATCACAAGATCGTGCTGATGGCGGATGCCGACGTCGACGGCCAGCACATCACGACGCTCCTGCTGACGCTGCTCTTCCGCTACATGCGCCCCCTCATCGAGATGGGCTACGTGTACCTCGCGCAGCCGCCGCTGTACCGCATCAAGTGGACGAACTCCGACCACGAGTACGTGTACTCCGACCGCGAGCGCGACGCCGTGCTCGAGGCGGGTCTCGCCTCCGGCAAGCGCCTCCAGAAGGAGAACGGCGTGCAGCGCTACAAGGGCCTCGGTGAGATGAACCACCAGGAGCTGTGGGACACGACGATGAACCCCGAGACCCGCACGCTCCGTCAGGTGACCCTCGACGACGCGGCCGTGGCCGACAGCATCTTCGCCACCCTCATGGGCGACGACGTCGAGGCGCGGCGCCACTTCATCCAGACCAATGCCAAGGACGTCCGGTTCCTGGATATTTAGCGGGGCTGGTTTCGACACGCGCCTTCGGCGCTACTCAACCAGCGGACTAGCGAAAGAAGCTCATGGCAGACGACACCACGACCGAGCAGGACCTGCCGGCCGGCGACCGCATCGAGCAGGTCGACCTCCAGCTCGAGATGCAGCGCAGCTACCTCGACTACGCGATGAGCGTCATCGTCGGGCGCGCGCTGCCCGACGTGCGCGACGGCCTCAAGCCCGTGCACCGCCGCGTCATCTACACGATGTACGACGGCGGCTACCGCCCCGACCGCGCGTTCTCGAAGTGCACCCGCGTCATCGGCGACGTCATGGGTCAGTTCCACCCGCACGGCGACTCGTCCGTGTACGACGCGCTCGTACGACTCGTGCAGCCGTGGTCGCTGCGCTATCCGCTCGCTCTCGGCCAGGGCAACTTCGGCTCCCCCGGCAACGACGGCGCCGCCGCCCACCGGTACACCGAGACCAAGATGGCGCCGCTCGCCATGGAGATGGTCCGCGACATCGACGAGAACACCGTCGACATGCAGGACAACTACGACGGCCGGACCCAGGAGCCGCGTGTGCTCCCGGCGCGCTTCCCGAACCTGCTCGTCAACGGCTCGGTGGGCATCGCGGTCGGCATGGCCACCAACATCCCGCCGCACAACCTGCGCGAGGTCGCGGATGCCGCGCTGTGGGCACTCGAGCACCCGGATGCCACGCGCGAGGAGCTGCTCGAGGCCGCGATCGCGCGTATCAAGGGTCCCGACTTCCCGACCGGCGCGCAGATCCTGGGCGTCAAGGGCATCCACGACGCCTACCGCACGGGCCGCGGCGCCATCACGATGCGCGCCGTCGTCAACGTCGAGGAGATCCAGGGCCGCACCTGCCTCGTCGTCACCGAGCTCCCGTACCAGGTCAACCCCGACAACCTCGCCGAGAAGATCGCGCTCCTCATCAAGGAGGGCAAGCTCCAGGGCATCGCCGACATCCGCGACGAGACCTCGGGGCGCACGGGCCAGCGCCTCGTCATCATCCTCAAGCGCGACGCGGTCGCGCGGGTCGTGCTCAACAACCTCTACAAGCACACCCAGCTGCAGGAGAACTTCGGCGCCAACATGCTCGCGATCGTCGACGGCGTGCCGCGCACGCTCTCGATCGACGCGTTCCTCAGCTACTGGATCCAGCACCAGATCGAGGTCATCGTCCGGCGCACCCAGTTCCGCCTCGACAAGGCGGAGGCCGACGCCCACATCCAGCGCGGCTACGTGAAGGCGCTCGACGCCCTCGACGAGGTCATCGCCCTCATCCGCCGCTCCCCCGATGTCGAGGAGGCCCGCGCCGGGCTCATCAAGCTGCTCGACATCGACGAGCTGCAGGCGGATGCGATCCTCGCGATGCAGCTGCGCCGCCTCGCCGCGCTCGAGCGCAAGAAGATCCAGGATCGCCTGGCCGAGCTCGAGGCGGAGATCGCCGAGTACAAGCTGATCCTCGCCGACGAGTCGCGCCAGCGCGGGATCATCACCGCCGAGCTCACCGAGATCGCCGGCAAGTTCGGCGACGACCGCCGAACCGAGATCCTGTTCGGCTTCGACGGCGACATGAGCGTCGAGGACCTCATCCCCGAAGAGGAGATGGTGGTCACCGTCACGCGCGGTGGCTACATCAAGCGCACCCGCAGCGACAACTACCGTTCGCAGCACCGCGGAGGCCGCGGGGTCAAGGGCGCGCAGCTGCGGGCCGACGACGTCGTCGAGCACTTCTTCGTCACGACGACGCATCACTGGCTGCTGTTCTTCACGACCAAGGGGCGGGTCTACCGCGCCAAGGCATACGAGCTGCAGGAGGCCGGTCGCGACGCGAAGGGTCAGCACGTGGCCAACCTGCTCGCCCTCCAGCCGGACGAGCAGATCGCGCAGATCCTCGACATCCGCGACTACGGGGTCGCGCCGTACCTCGCCCTCGCCACCCGCGGCGGCTACATCAAGAAGACCGCGCTCAGCGAGTACGACACCAACCGCACAGGCGGCATCATCGCCATCAACCTCAACGAGGGCGACGAGGTCGTCTCGGCGCTGCTCGTCGACGAGTCGAGCGACGTGCTGCTCGTCTCGCGCCACGGTCAGTCGCTGCGGTTCACCGCGGATGACAGCTCGCTTCGCCCCATGGGCCGCTCCACGGCCGGCGTGCACGGCATGAAGTTCCGCGACGGCGACACGCTGCTGTCGGCATCCGTCGTGGCGCGCGGTTCGGAGGCCGAGCCGGCCGACGAGGAGGCGGAGGAGGCCGAGGTCGCCGACGGCCCGTTCGTGTTCGTCGTGACCGAGGGCGGTTACGCCAAGCGCACCGCCGTCTCGCAGTACCGGGTTCAGGGCCGCAACGGCTACGGCATCCTCGTGGCCAAGATCACCGAGGCGCGCGGCGACCTCGCGGGCGCGCTCATCGTGGAGGAGGACGACGAGGTGCTCGCAGTTCTCGCCAGTGGCAAGGTGATAAGGTCTGCCGTGGCCGAGGTCCCGGCGAAGGGTCGGAACACCATGGGCGTCAAGTTCGCCCAGCTCGCGGACGACGATCGGATCATCCAGATCGCGCGCAACAGCGAGCGGAACCTCGCCTCCCAGGACTCAGACGACACCGAACCCGCGGGTGAGGACGCGAACACGGTTGCATCAGCCTCCGATGCCGCCGGGAAGGACGACACCGAATGACAAGCGTCGCCGAGAAGCTCCAGCGCAAGGAGCACCGCAGCGCAAGCGCCAAGCAGGTGCGCCTCAAGCTGGTCTACATCGACTTCTGGTCGGTCGTGAAGTTCAGCTTCCTCATCTGGCTCTGCCTCGGCATCGTGCTCATCGTGGCCGCCGTCCTCGTGTGGATCGTGCTGAACTCCACCGGCATCTTCGGCGCCCTCAACGACCTGCTGCGCGAGATCCTCGGCAATGACAACTTCTCCGTGACCGACTCGTTCGGCCTCGGTCAGGTCGTGCTGTTCTCCTTCGTGGTCGCCGTGCTCAACACCGTCAGCGGGACGGTGCTCGGCGCGATCGGCGCACTGCTCTACAACCTGAGCGTGCGCTTCACGGGCGGCATCCTCGTCGGCTTCCAGAACAGCTGACCCGCTTTTGCCCCGCGTCGATGCGTGGGGTACTGTAGGCGAGGCCGTTCCACGGGGAACGGATCCTCTCGGGGCTATAGCTCAGGCGGTTAGAGCGCTTCGCTGATAACGAAGAGGTCCCAGGTTCAAGTCCTGGTAGCCCCACCCTGTGTTTCTTTGCGCCGCGATAATCCGCGGCGCCCGCCGCTCCCGCGGCGCGAGCGCGGTCGCGCCGCTTCGCGAGTGCGGATACCCGCGCGTATGGCGACGGCCGTCCCCCACCTAGGCGGTCGAGGAGCGCCTGCGCAACCGACGCGTCTCGGGAGCGCCGCCGCCTCACCCGCTGGTTGAGTAGCGCCGCAGGCGCGTATCGAAGCCAGCCCAGCCGCGCCCCCTACGGCAGCAGGATGATCTTGCCGCGGGGCGCCGTGCCGTCCTCGAGCATCCGCTGCGCCTCCGCCGCATCCGCGAGCGGCAGCGTGCGCGCGATCTCCACGTCGAAGATTCCGGATGCCGCGCGCTCGGCCGCGAGGCCCACACCCTCCCGGCGCCATGCCTTCTGCTCGTCGGTGAGCGGGATCGCGCTGCCGCCCGACCACGCGTGGATGCCCCAGCGCGGCGCGTCCGCGCCCCGCACGATCGTGCCGACGTGCGCGGGATCGGCCGTGAGCTCGAGCGACGCCTCGATCGCCTCGTCGGTTCCCGCGGCGTCGAGCGCGCGGTCCACGCCCTCGGGCGCGATCGCACGCACCCGCTCCGCGAGCCCCTCGCCGTAGGCGACCGGGATCGCGCCGAGCTGGCGCAGCCGGTCGTGGTTCGCCGGACTCGCCGTGCCGATGACGCGCGCGCCGAGCTCGCGGGCGAACTGCACGGCGGCCTGGCCGACCGAGCCGGATGCGGCGTGGACGAGAACCGTCATCCCCGCCTCGACGCCGAGCGAGCGGAGCGCCTGGTAGGCCGTGCCGGCGGGCACACCGAGGCCGGCGCCTTGCGCCCAGCCGAGCGCCGGGGGCTTGCGCGTGAGACCGGCGACGGGAACCACAGCGTGCGTCGCGTAACTGCCCCGGGCCGAGGTGACGACGACCTCGTCTCCGATCGCCCAGCCCTCGACGCCCTCGCCGACGGCCACCACGACCCCCGACGCATCCGACCCCGGCACCCGCGGGGTCGTGATCGGGCCGCTCGCGCGCTTCCCGGAGCGCAGCTTGCCGTCGATCGGGTTCACACCGACCGCGCGCGTCTCGACGACGACCGCGCCCTCGCTCGCGACGGGCGCGGGGCCCTCGACGACCTCGAGCACCTCCGGACCGCCGAACTCGCCGTACTGAACGAACCGTGCCATCACGCCTCCCAGTCTCTCCCCTCATGTCTACCCGACGGTCGCCGCCGATGGCCGCGCGATCCACGTCGGCGGCGCGACCGGGTAAGCTTTCACGGTCACGGGGCCTTAGCTCAATTGGTAGAGCGCCTGCTTTGCAAGCAGGAGGTCAGGGGTTCGATTCCCCTAGGCTCCACTCTCTCCACTCCCACCGCCCGCACGCCCGGTCCTCCCCGCAATTGGGGACGCTGGATGGCGCGATGCACCCTCGTGGCGCCGATAGCGTGACGCCGTGACCACCTCTCCCGAAACTCCTGACGTGACGCCCGACACCGCCGCCGAGCCCCAGACCGAGGGCCCCGAGGACCGCCGCCGGCTGGTCCTCGAGCTCTGGATCGTCATCCTCCTCGGCGTCGTCTCGGTCGCCACCGCGTACGCCTCGTTCCAGTCTGCGCTCTACGACGGCATGCAGGCCGCCTCCTACAGCGAGGGGCAGAACGCGCAGACCGAGGCCGAGTCGCTCTACCTCGAGGCGAACCAGCAGTACATCCAGGACGCGCAGACGCTCTCCCGCCTCATGGAGCTCGGCATCGCCGCCGAGAGCTCCGACCCGGCGACCGCCGCGACGGCGCAGGAGACCTACGACGCGATCTACTTCATGAACGTCTCCGAGGACCTCGACGCCGCCATCCAGCGCGCCGAGGAGGCCAACGCCGCCGACCCCGGGAACTACACGAGCCCCCTCGACGACGAGGACTACCAGCAGGCCCTCTACGGGCCGTGGGCGGAGACCGACGACAAGAGCGAGGCGATCATCGCCCAGGGCAACGTGTACAACGGCCACGGCGACCGGCTCACGCTCAGCGCGACGCTCATGGCGATCACGCTGTTCCTCCTCGGCGTCGCCGCGGTCGTGCGCCGCGTGCGCACCAAGCTCGTGCTCATCGCCGTCGGCGTCGCGATCTTCGCGGGCGCCGCCGTGATCACGGCGCTCGTGCCGTTCACCTGGATCTAGCCCGCGAGCCCCTGCGCGGGGGCGTGGTTCACCAGTCGGAGCCGCCGCCCGAACCGGAGTCGAATCCGCCCCCGCCGTAGTCGCTGCCGCCGCCCGAGTCCCAGCCGCCGCCGCCCGAGTCCCAGCCGCCCCCGGAATCCCACCCCGAGTCGGAGCCGCCGTCGTAGCCGCCGCCCCCGCCGCCGCCTCCGTTTCCGAGGTTGCCGGTCGCGAGCAGCCAGATCAGCACGATCACGAGGATGACGAACGGGATGTACCGCATCCACGACCCGCTGCTGCCGCCGTCGCTCGAGCTCGGGTTGGAGTACTTCGAGCGCCAGCGGCCCTCGTTGAAGCGCTTCGATCCCGCGCTGGGGGACACGGATGCGAGCCCGGCCGCCGCGGAGGGACCAGACGCCCGCGAGCTCGTGCGCACGCGGTTCATCGCCTTGTTGTCGAGGTAGCTCTCGACGAGCGCGTCGGCACCCTCGATGAGCCCGGACACGAGGTCGCCGGCCTTGAACCTCGGCACCATCTTCGCGGAGACGACCGCGTTGATGTCGTCTGCGTTGAGATAGGTCGAGACACCGTTGCCCGCCTGCACCTGAACGCGGCGCGGCTGCCTCACGAGCAGGATGTACAGGCCGTTGTCCTTCGCGGCATCGCCGACGCCCAGCTCGTGGGCGCGCTTGCGGGCGTAGTACTCGACGTTCTGCGTGATCGTGTTGACGGTCTCGACCACGACGACGACGTCGTGCTTCTTGCCGAGCCCGCGGAGGTGGGCGCCGACCGCCTGCTGCTGGTCGTAGGTGAGCATGTCGGCGGTGTCGACGACGTTGTCGTTCGCCTGACGCACCTCGGGGGAGTCGACGACGATCATGGCGGGGTCGTCGGCCCGGAAGGTCGACCGGCAGAAGTCGCAATGCCAGACGCCGTCGGTGTCCTGGGTGAGCTGGGTCGATCCGCAGTTCACGCACCGCTGTGCGGCGAGCGACGGATCGCGCCCATCGTCGACGGGGACGTCGCTCCCCGCATCATCCGGCGGTATCGGGGTCTCGTCGGGTGTCACGCGGGCAGGCTACCGCGTCAGAACTCGTCCTCGTCGTCATCGCCGACGTCGATCGACCCGACGTCGGCGAGGTCCTCGATCCAGAGGTCCTCATCGGCGCGGAGAGTCTGCCAGGCGGCGTAGGCGACACCGGCCACCGCGACGACACCCAGGCCGATGAGGATGAACGTGCCGGGACCGGGGCCCTTCTTCGGCGCGGGCGCGATCTTCACGACCTTGCCCCCCGAGCGGGCGGCCGAGCGCACGACGTCGCGCACGCGCGGGTCGCGGACGGCCTCGATGACCGCGATGGCGGAGCCGACGGCCCCCGAGATCGCGGGGAGCACATCCGACACGACGCGGTCCTTGACGACCGAGCCCGCGGTCTTCGCGCCGGCGATGCCCGTGGCGACGGCCGGCTGCACGTGATCGGTGTAGACGCTCGTGACGCGGGGAGCCACCTCCTCGCGTGCGAGGGCGTTCGCCTGACGGGTGGCCTCGCGGAGAACGCGCGAGGCGTGATCGAGCGCTTCGCGCTGCTCGTCCCAGAGCTCGTCTGCCGAGCGCTTGAGCCTCTTGAGCTCCTTCTGACGCTTGCGGGAAAGTGCCATGACGACCTCCGATTGCGGCTGAGCGTCCTCCCATCCTGCCATGGGCCTCCTGTGAAACAATGGCCGAATGGCTCTTCCCACCGCTGTCGCGACCTTCCACACCACCCTCGGTGACATCAAGGTCAACCTGTTCGGCAACCACGCGCCCGTCACCGTGGAGAACTTCATCGGCCTCGCGACGGGCACGAAGGAGTGGCGTCACCCGGGCACCGGCGAGGTGTCGACGAAGCCGCTCTACGACGGCGTCATCTTCCACCGCATCATCAAGGACTTCATGCTCCAGGGCGGCGACCCGCTCGGCCAGGGCATCGGCGGCCCCGGCTACCAGTTCGACGACGAGATCCACCCCGAGCTCGTCTTCGACCAGCCCTACCTCCTCGCCATGGCCAACGCCGGCCTCCAGATGGGCCGCGGCACCAACGGCTCGCAGTTCTTCATCACGACCGTGCCCACGCCGTGGCTCAACCGCAAGCACACCATCTTCGGCGAGGTCGCCGACGAGGAGTCGAAGCGCGTCGTCGACGCCATCGAGGCGGTGCCGACCGACGGACGCGACAAGCCGCTCGAGGACGTCGTCATCACGGGCGTCGACGTCGAGACCCTGTGAGCTCACCCCGCTTCGGCGAGCACATCGAGGAAGACCCCTCGGTCTGCTACCGCCACCCCGATCGGCAGAGCTGGGTGCTCTGCCAGCGGTGCGGTCGCACCATCTGCACCGAGTGCCAGGTGCTCGCGCCCGTGGGGGTGCAGTGCCCGGACTGCGTGCGCGAGGCAGGGGGCTCGGCCCCGTGGACGGGGTCGACCGCGAAGCCCGTCAAGCAGCGGACGGCCGCTCGCCGCTCGGCGTCCGCCGCATCCGTGTCGACGCCGCGGAGCGGGTTCGGCGGATGGGTCACGGGCCTCCTGCGCCCGGGTGGCGAATCGCCGCCGCTCAGCTGGGTCTTCGCGGGCTCGGCGATCCTGCTGTGGCTCATCGGCCTGTTCACCGCCAACCTGCCGGTGATCTGGCTCGCGGCGTTCCCGAACACCGCGTGGCAGCTGTGGCGTTTCGCGACCTTCCCGTTCGCGTACCCCGCGGCGGCGAGCATCGAGGGCATCCTGCTGTTCGCCCTCGCACTGTTCTTCTGGCTGCTGTTCGCACCCTCGGTCGAGCGCAACTTCGGGCGGGCGCGGTTCCTCACCGTGTTCTTCGCGGCATCCGTGTTCGGCGCATCGGCGCAGCTCATCTTCGGCGGCGTCGCCTACGGCCTCGCGGCGGGGCTCTTCGGCCTGCTCGGCTCCTACGCCGTGCTCATGTGGTCCTACCCGCCCGCGCGCACGCAGATCCTCGTCGTGCTCGCGATCAACCTCGCGATCAACCTCGCGCTCGGCGGGGGGTCGATCCCGCTCATCTTCGGCGGCCTGCTCGCGGGCGCCGGGGCGACGTACCTGCTGCAGTTCTACGAGGAGCGGCCGCGCACGAAGGCGTCGACGCCGTACCTGATCATCGGCGGGGCGGTCGTGGCGCTCGCGGTGCTCGCGGTCGTCGTCAACGTCGCGACCTTCTGACGCCGCTCGAGCGAGGCGCTCTCCACAGCCCCATCCACAGTGTGGAGAGAATTACACGCGTGTATTTCGAAAGAGCCGTGTGAGGCTCAGCGCCACCGCGTCGTCATGAGGAAGCCGATGAACATGATGCCGAAGCCGACGAGGATGTTGCCGGCGCCGAGCGCGGGGATGGGCCAGGAGTTCTGGCTGACGTAGTACACGATGATCCACGCGAGGCCCACGAGCATGAAGCCGAACATCACCGGCTTGAACCACACGGGGTTCGGGACGTCCTCGCCCTTCACGGTCTCCTGGGCGGCCGGCTTGGTGCGGGTCTTGGGTCGGGCCATGCGGAGATCATAGCCTGGCAGCCCAGGGAGCCCGAAGCCGAGGCCCAGGCGCTTCCCCCTACAATCGGGCTATGCCCGGCCGTCGAACGCTCCGTCCGCGGCGTCGCGTGTCGGTCGTCGGAGTGCTCGGCGAGGTGCTCATCACGGGGGGCCTCGTGGTGCTGCTGTTCATCGGATGGCAGCTGTGGCTCTATGACAGCATCGTCGGCGGCGAGCTCCAGCAGCAGGCCGCCCAGCAGAGCCGCGAGTGGGACGAGCAGGCGGCGGCCAGCCCCACGCCCACGCCGAGCGAGACCCCGGGCAACGAGCCGTCATCCGACGCTCCCCCCGTGCAGGTCGCTCCCGCGAACGCCGAGCAGTTCGGCATGCTCATCGTGCCGCGGTGGGGCGCCGACTACTACCGGCCCATCGCGGAGGGCGTGGGCGTGAGCGCCGTGCTCAACAAGGGCCTCCTCGGGCACTACCCGAGCACGCAGATGCCGGGCGAGGTGGGCAACTTCGCGCTTGCGGCGCACCGTACGACCAAGGGCGGGTCGCTCCACAACATCCACGAGCTGCAGCTGGGCGACGAGATCTACGTCGAGACGGCGGCCGGCTGGTACCGCTACATCTTCCGCAATCTCGAGTACGTGCGGCCGACCGGCGTCGGCGTGCTCGACCCGGTTCCGCAGGATCCGGCCGCCGCGCCGTCGGAGCGCTTCATCACGCTCACGAGCTGCAACCCGATCCTCACCTCCGTCGAGCGGATCATCGCGTACGGCGTCTACGACGGGTTCTTCCCGCGCGACCCGGCGAAGCCGGCATCCGGCGCCCCCGAGGCGATCGCCGACACGGTCACGGGAACGGTGGCGAGCTGATGTACGGAGCGCTCTGGCGGGTGCTGCCCGGACCCTGGTGGGTACGGACCCTCATCCTGCTCGTGCTGGCGGCCGCGGTGCTCGCGGCCCTCGTATTCTGGGTGTTCCCCTGGGTGGACCAGTTCATCAGCCTGCAGGAAGTGACGGTGGACGAATGACGCGCGTGCTCGTGGTCGACAACTACGACAGCTTCGTCTACACGCTCGCCGGCTACCTCGTGCAGCTGGGCGCCGAGATCGAGGTCGTGCGCAACGACGCCTTCGGCGCCGACGAGGCGGCCGCGCGGATCGCCGAGTTCGACGCCGTGCTGCTCTCGCCCGGGCCGGGCACCCCGGGTGCGGCGGGTGTCTCCATCCCCATCGTGCACGCCGCGATCGCATCGGGGGCGCCCCTGCTCGGCGTCTGCCTCGGCCACCAGGCCATCGCGGAGGCGCTCGGGGCGACCGTCACGCACGCCGAAGAGCTCATGCACGGCAAGACCTCGCTCATCAGCCACGACGACTCGCCGTTCTTCGACGGTGTGCCGCAGCCCTTCCGTGCCACCCGTTACCACTCGCTCGCGGTCGTCGACTCGACGGTGCCCGACAGCCTCGAGGTCACGGCGCGCACCGACGGCGGGATCATCATGGCGCTCCGTCACCGCGAGGCCCCCGTCTACGGCGTGCAGTTCCACCCGGAGTCGGTGCTCACCGAGGGCGGCTACCGCATGCTCGGCAACTGGCTCGCCGCATCCGGGATGCCGGAGGCCGTCGAGCGCGCCGCGGGGCTGAGCCCGCTCGTCAAGCTCTCCTGAGTCGCGACCGCATCCGATGCTCAGGCGCGGCCGGGGCGTCAGCCGCCCTGGCAGTAGGTGAGCGTGATCGAGGAACGCTGCGGGACGTCGCCCGTGGCCGACTGAGCCGTCACGGCACCGCCGGCACATGAGCCATCGGGCTTGATGTTGACGCTGAGCTGGAGGGCCCCGAGCTGCGTCTGCGCGTCGGTGATGGGCTGACCCACGAGGCTCGGCACCTGCACGAGGCCGTTCGAGAGCACGAGGTTGACGGTGCTGCCGGCCGGCACGTTCTGCGCGCCCGTGAGCATCGTCGGGTCCTCGCCGATGGTGATGCCGATGACCTGACCCGCGGGGATGTTGGGGTGGTACTGCTGGGAGCTCGTGCCGTAGCTGAGCCCGAGCTCCTGCACCTTGGCGATCGCGTCGGCCTCGGCCACGTACGTGAGCGACGGGAGGGATACCGACGGCGGCCCGGTCGACACGATGACGTCGATCGCCTCGCCCTCGCCGACCTTGGTGCCCGCCTCGATGCTCGTCGAGATGATGAGGCCGGCGTCGACGTCCGTGCTCGCCTGGTCGACGCGGCGCGGCTTGAGCCCGGCCTCGGTGAGGGTCTCGATGCCCGCATCGGCCTGCTCGCCCACGACATCCGGCACCTTGACCGCGAGGTCGGGCGCGATGTTGGTGGGAGAGAGGCTGAACACCCACACCATCGCTGCGACGATGATGACGACCATGACCGCGATGCCGCCCCAGATCCAGGCGACCGGGGGTCGGCTCTGCGTGCGGGTCGGGCGGTTCTCGTCGTTCGCGAGTCGACGCAGCGTGGCCTCGGATGCGGCGGTCGAGTTCGGGTTGACCCCGAACAGCGTCGCGTTGAAGTCGTCGGCGACCGGGATGCGGTCGGGCACCTTGCCGCCCGCGGCGATCTCGAGGTCGGCCTTGAAGTCGGCGGCGCTCTGGAAGCGCTCGAAGCGGTCCTTCGCGAGGGCGCGCATGACCACGGCGGCCATCGCGGGCGAGACCGCGGGGTTGACGGCGTTGGGCGGGGTGGGCAGCTCGCTCACGTGCTGGTAGGCCACGGCGACGGGCGAGTCGCCGCGGAACGGCGCGCGCCCCGTGAGCATCTCGTACAGCACGACGCCTGTCGAGTACAGGTCGGTGCGCGCGTCGACGCTCTCACCCCGCGCCTGCTCGGGCGAGAAGTAGCTCGCGGTGCCGAGCACGGCGCTCGTCTGGGCGACGTTGGCCGACGACTCCGAGATGGCGCGGGCGATGCCGAAGTCCATGACCTTGACCTGCCCGTTGGGCGTGATCATGACGTTGCCGGGCTTGATGTCGCGGTGCACGACGCCCGCGCGGTGCGAGTACTCGAGGGCGGTGAGGATGCCGGTGGCGATGCGCGCGGCCTCCGCGGTCTCGAGCGGGCCCGCGGCGATCAGGTCGGAGAGGAGCTTGCCCTCGACGCGCTCCATGACGATGAAGGGGAGCTGCACATCGAGGCCGTCGGGCCCGTGGACGGTCTCCTCGCCCGCATCGAAGACGCGCACGATCGTGGGGTGGGCCATGCGGGCCGCGGCCTGGGCCTCCTGGCGGAAGCGGGTGCGGAAGGCCGGGTCGGTCGCGAGCGTGGGGCGCAGGAGCTTGATGGCGACGCGACGGTTGAGACGCGTGTCGAGCCCCTCGCGGACCTCGGCCATGCCCCCGCGTCCCAGCACCTTGCCGAGCTCGTAGCGACCGGCGAGCGTGCGGACACCCTCGATCACTGCGTCACTCACGCGGTCAGTCTAGCCGCGGCCACCTGGGCGCGACGTCCGTCCTGAGGAGGAGTTAGTTGACCGTGACCGAGACCTGCGGCGAGGGCTGCGACACGATGCCTCCGGCGCAGCGTGCCACGTAGCTCGCCTTCGCCGTCCCGGTGGAACCGAGCTGGATGTCGAAGCTCACCGCATCCGCTCCCACGTTGTTCGAGCCGCCCACGGCCGAGGCGTTCTCGAGCGTGAACGTGTAGCCCTCGAGCGCGAAGCCCGCCGGGCAGCCGGTGTAGCTCGCGAAGGTGAGGGTGATCGGGTCGCCGGGGTCGCCGGTCGTCGACGACGGGCTGAGGGCACCGGGGGAGCTCGGCGGCGGGAACGCGCCGTAGACGGTCAGGGTGATCGTCTGCCCCTTGCGCACGTTGCCGCTCGGCGTGATGTTCTGAACCGTGTTGACCTTGTCGGGCGACGGCGCGGCCGGGCCCGTGGCCTGCACGATCTCGAACTCCCCGCCCGTGGCGTTGAGCTTGGCGATCGCGTCGTCGAGGGTCAGGCCGATGTACTCGTCGCGGTTGATCACCACGGTGTCGCTCGTGGGAGACGCGCTCGGCGTCTCACTCGGCGTCTTGCTCGGCGGCGTCGACGGCGGCGTGCTCGGGTCGGTTCCGCCGCGCGGCTGCACGGCGATCACGATGATGATCGCGATGAGCGCCACCGTGAGCAGCGAGACGATCGCGATGAGCGGCCACATCCACGGGCTGCGTCGACGGGCCTCGGGAAGAGGGGTCGTGGCCGTTCCAGCCCCCGCGGAGGGGAGCACGCGCGTGGCGCTCGTGGCGGAGTCGACGGCGACCGCCCCCCCGGCGACGCCGGGCACCGCGGCCGTGGCGCCCGCGACATCCCCGCGACGCAGCGCCTGCGCGGCGCGCGCGAGGTGCGCGGCCGTCGCCGGGCGATCCTCGGGCCGCTTGGCGATCGAGGAGTAGACGAGGTTGCGCACGGGCTCGGAGACCGTGACCGGCAGGTCGGGCGGGGTCTCGTTGATCTGCGCCATCGCGATCGCGACCTGCGACTCGCCCGTGAACGGTCGGCGGCCCGCGAGGGCCTCGTAGGCGACGATCCCGAGCGAGTAGATGTCGGTCGAGGGGGACGCCGGATGCCCGCTCGCCTGCTCGGGCGAGAGGTACTGCACGGTGCCCATGACCTGGCCCGTCGCGGTGAGCGGCACCTGGTCGGCGATGCGCGCGATGCCGAAGTCGGTGATCTTCACGCGCCCGTCGGGGGTCATGAGGAGGTTGCCGGGCTTGATGTCGCGGTGCACGAGGCCCGCGGAGTGCGCGGCCTGGAGCGCGGACGCGGTCTGCGCGACGATGTCGAGCACGCGATCCGTCGACAGCACCTTCTCGCGCTCGAGCACGGTCGAGAGGGCCTCGCCGGGAACGAGCTCCATCACCAGGTAGGCGGAGCCGTCCTCCTCGCCGTAGTCGAAGACGTTCGCGATGCCCTCGTGGTTGACGAGGGCCGCGTGGCGCGCCTCTGCACGGAAGCGCTCGAGGAACCCGGGGTCGCCGAGGTACTCGTCCTTGAGGATCTTGATGGCGACGGTGCGTCCGATGACGAGATCGGTGGCCTGCCACACCTCGCCCATGCCGCCGATCGCGATCCGGCTCGACAGCTGGTATCGCCCCCCGAAGGTGAGCCCGCTCGTGGGTCTCATCTGTTC
>JAEYVF010000046.1 GCA_023432005.1 Actinomycetes bacterium | reverse complement strand
TCGCGCGGCTGGGTGATGACGGGCGGACCGCCGAGCAGCTGACGCCGGGCCTCGAGCACGCGCGCGTTGAAGTCCTCGACTGCCGCGCGCACTTGGTCGGGGCGGGTGAGCTCGTCGAGGCGGGTGTCGAGCTCGGCGTCTTCGGTACGCAGCGTCAGGGCGGCGGGCCCCAGCCCCCGCAGCTGCTCGCGCTCGATCTTGCGCCGCATCCACCAGTCGGGGTCGTGGGGCCGGTCGCCGCCGATGCCGGGGAGGGGCTTGCCGGCGCCCGGAAGGTTCTCGAAGTCGCCGCGGCGCATGGCCTGCTGCACGGCGATCTCCGCCGCGAGCGCGCGGTCGGCATCCGTCACCTGCCGCTGCTCGTCCGGCTCTTCCTCGACCTCCTCGCCGAGCTCCTCCCGGCGGAACCTGTCGAGCCGGTAACGCAACGCGGCGCGGATCGCGTCGCCGTCGTTCGTCTCGGCCATGCCTCCACGCTACGTCGGCCCGCCCGCTCGCGCAGGGGCTTGTGCGGCATCCGCACTCCGGACGGAGAACAGCGGAACAACGGATGCGAGAAAGCGCTTTCTCGGTTAGGGTGGCGAAAGGCGACGAGCAGCGAAGGAGCGCGATGGTCACCCCGGGATCCGACGACGCGCCACGCGCGCGCCGCTGGTTCCTCGACACCGCGCCCCTGACCGAGAGCCCCGCCTACCGCCGCTTCTGGATCAGCGGCGTCGCGGGCGGCATCGGCACCCAGCTCACGGCGGTCGCGATCGGCATCCACATCTACGAGCTCTCCGGCTCGACCGCGGCCGTCGCCCTCGTCGGCGGCTTCGCCCTCGTGCCCATGATCGTCGTCGGCGTCGTGGGCGGCACCCTCGTGGACGCCTTCGACCGCCGCCGGGTGCTCATCGCGGCGTCGTGCGTCTCGTTCGCGGCCCCCGTCGGCATCGCCGCCCTCGCGTGGACCGGCGTCGAGGAACTCTGGCCCTACTACCTCTTCACGACGATCTCATCGACGGCCGGCTCGCTCGTCGGCGCAGCGCGCTTCGCCATCCACCCGCGTCTCGTGCCCTACCGTCTGCTGCCCGCCGTCGCCGCGCTCTCGGGCGTGAGCGCGGGCCTCCAGACCGCGGTCGGCCCCGCCCTCGCGGGCCTCCTCGTCGCGGGCGTCGGCTACGCGTGGACCTACACGATCGACGTCGGCCTCTTCCTCGTCGGCTTCTGGGGCATCCTCTCGCTCCCCGCGATCCCGCCCGAGAACCCGAGCCGCCCGGGCGTCGGCGCGCTGCTCGAGGGCGCGCGGTTCCTGCGGAGCGCACGCAACATCCGCACGGCCATCGCGCTGCAGATCGCGACGCTCGCCTTCGGCCGCAGCTATGCGATCCTTCCCGCTGTCGGCGCGCTCATCGTCGGCGGGGGAGCGCTGAGCGTCGGGCTGCTCGCGGCATCCGGCGCCGTCGGGGTGATCGTGAGCGGCCTGCTCTCGGGCCCGCTCGGCCACGTGCGCCACCACGGTCGCGCGATCGCCGTCGCGTCGGCCGTGCAGGGCGGGCTCGTCGCCCTGACCGGGATGCTGCTCTGGCTGTTCCCGACGTCGGGTGCGGATGCGTCGCCCGCCCGCCCGGACCTCGTCGCACTCGTCGCGCTGTGCGTCGCGATCGCCCTCGCGGGCGGCGCGGACAACGTCGCGGGCATCTTCCGCACGACGATGATGCAGCAGGCCACACCCGACTCGATGCGCGGGCGCCTGCAGGGGATCTTCACGCTCGTGCTCACGGCGGGGCCGCGCGTCGGCGACGTCTACGCGGGCTTCCTCGCGGCGGCGGCCGCGCTGTGGGTGCCCGCCGTGCTCGGCGGCGCGCTCATCGTCGGCACCGCGGGCGTGCTCTCGCGCACGCGGCCGGAGTTCCGCCGCTACGACGCCCTGGAGCCCGTGCCGTGACCGAGACCATCGACACCCCAGCCGCCGCGACCGCCGCGACCGCAGCCGCGCGCACGCCCACCGCATCCGACCGCCCCGCGAAGCTCGCCCGCATCCGCGACCTCCTCGACGCCCGCGGCGCCCACGAGCTGCACCTCACCGCCCCCGAGAACCTCGCATGGCTGCTCGACGGCGCCCGAATCCAGGTGCCCTACGCGGGCCCGCCCGTCGTGAGCGTCGTCGTCGACCGCGACGGCGGCATCCGCGTCTTCGCCCTCGCGAACGAGGTCGACAGGCTCGCCGCCGAGGAGCTCGGCGGCCTCGAACTCCACCCGGTGCCGTGGTCCGATTCGCTGCCGGACACGGCGCCGGGTGGACTCGTCGATACGGATGCCGTGGCCGAGCTGCGTGCCGCCCGCGCCGTGCTGCTGCCGGGCGAGCGCGCCCGCTACGCGGCGCTCGGCGCCGAGATCGCGCGCCTCACGAGCGCCGCCCTCCGCGACGCACGCCCTGAGCACACCGAGCGCGACCTCGCCGCCGAGCTCGCGCGCGGCATCGTCCGAGCAGGCGCCGAACCCGTCGTGCTGCTGGTGGCGGGCGCGACCCGCCTCGCC
>JAEYVF010000043.1 GCA_023432005.1 Actinomycetes bacterium | reverse complement strand
ACAGCGCACCTCCTGCACAACAGCGCACCTCCTGCACAACAGCGCCGCACGCACGGCCGTGCGCAGATGAGCAGCCGATGAACGACGGATGACGCGCACGCGCGGGGCCTTGCGCGACCTCCGCGCCGCGGGGTAGGGATAGAACGGCCCCCAAACGGGGGTAACCCGACGAAAACGCTGTCCCTTCGAACAACGGAGCACCGCGCGTCATGTCAATCCACGAAACCCCCGGGCGGTCGCGCGACGTCGCGCCCCGCCGTCTCGCCGTCATCGCGACGGCCGCCGCAGCAGCCCTCGGGCTGACCTCCCTGAGCGCGACCCCCGCGCTCGCCGCCGATGTCACCCACACGATCGCCGAGGTGCAGGGCGCAGGCGCCAGCACCCCGCTGGCGGGCCAGACGGTCACCGTCGAGGGCGTCGTCACCGGCTACTACGCCGCACCGTCCAACTACCGCGGCCTCTACCTGCAGACCGCCGGGTCGGGCGGCGACTCGGATGCCACGCCGGGCGCATCCGACGGCATCTTCGTCTACTTCAACCAGGCCTACCCGGCGGTCGCGGTCGGCGACCTCGTGCGCGTCACCGGCACGGCGGGCGAGAACGGCGGCCAGACGCAGGTCTCGGCGACCGCCGCATCCGCCTTCGAGCTCATCGAGGCCGGCGTCGGGCTGCCCGCCGCCACGCCGCTGCCCGACTCCGTCGTCGGCGCGGATCGCGAGGCCTTCGAGGGCATGCTCGTGCAGCCGACCGGCGATTACCGACTCGCGTCGAGCCACGAGCTCTACAACTTCGGGTCGCTGTGGCTCTCGGCGGGCGGTGAGCTCGTCAAGTCCACCGAGACGACGGATGCGGGGCCCGCGGCCGACGCGATCGCCGCGTCCAACCTCGCGCGGCGCCTCATCGTCGACGACGGCTACTCGATCCGCGTCGACAACAGCCAGCACGTGGGCGACCAGCCGTACTTCACGACCGACACGGTGGTGCGCAACGGCGACCGCTTCGTGCCGCCCGCGAACGCCATGGTGCTCGGCTACGGCTTCGACAACTGGCGGCTCCAGCCGCAGGTGCCCATCACCGACGCGAGCGACGCGGCCTACAAGCCGAGCTTCGAGACGCTCAACCCGCGCCCCGCCACGGCCCCCGAGGTCGGCGGCGACGTGCAGTTCGGCTCGTTCAACGTCTTCAACTACTTCACGACGTTCGGGGGCGACGCGCGCGGCGCATCCGGCCCCGAGCAGTTCGCGAAGCAGAAGGCGAAGATCGTCGCGGCGATCAACGGCCTCGGCGCGGATGTCGTGGCGCTCGAGGAGATCGAGAACTCGGCCGTGCTCGGCGAGGCACCCGACGAAGCGCTCGCCGACCTCGTCGCGGGGCTCAACACCGCGGCCGGTGCCGACACGTGGGCCTACATCCCGACTCCGGCGCCCGTCAACGAGGCGGGCAACGACGTCATCACGACGGCGATCATCTACAAGCCGTCGCTCGCGACCCCGGTGGGAGACAGCTTCGCCGACACGGATGCCGTGTGGGGCATCGCGCGCAAGCCCATCGCGCAGACGTTCGACATCGGGCAGGACCGGCTCGTGACGGTCGTCGCGAACCACCTCAAGTCGAAGTCGCCGCCGAGCGGCAACACGGCGCCCGAGCCGGCCGACGGGCAGGGCTTCTTCAACGCCGAGCGCGTCGCCCAGGCCACGCGTCTGGCCGCGTTCGTGAGCGGTATCGCGGCCGACCCGGCGAAGAGCCCCGACGTCATCTTGCTGGGCGACTTCAACGCCTACGGCCAGGAGGATCCGATCCAGGCCCTCACGGCCGCCGGCTTCGTCGACCTCGTGCCGGCGAAGGCCCCCGGCCAGTACACCTACACCTTCAACGGCGAGCTGGGCTCGCTCGACCACGCTCTCGTGACGCCGTCGCTCGCGGCGTCGGTCACGGGGGTGGGCGTGTGGGGCATCAACTCCGCCGAGTGGAGCGACCGCGGCTACGCGTTCGGCGCCACCGACGGCACGAGCCCCTACCGCTCGAGCGACCACGACCCCGTGGTGGTCGGCGTGACGGCCGCGAAGCCGCCCGTCACGATCGACCTGCTGAGCATCAACGACTTCCACGGTCGGCTCGAGGCCTCCTCGACGACCGCGGGCGCCGCGGTGCTCGGCGGCATGGTGCGCTCGTACGAGGCCCAGAACCCGAACACCCTGTTCGTGGGGGCGGGCGACCTCATCGGAGCCTCGACGTTCACGTCGTTCATCCAGCAGGACCAGCCCACGATCGACGCCCTCAACACGATCGGCCTCGACGCGAGCTCGTTCGGCAACCACGAGTTCGACAAGGGGCGCGCGGATGTCGACGGGCGCATCCTGCAGGAGGCCGAGTGGCCCTACCTCGCCGCGAACCTCTACGACGAGGCGACGGGTGAGCCCGCGTACCAGGAGTACGAGCTGCGGGAGTTCGACGGGGTCACGATCGGCTTCATCGGCGCTGTCACCGAGGACCTCGAGGAGCTCGTGAGCCCCGCGGGCATCGCGAGTCTCCAGGTGCGCGAGGTCGTGCCCGAGGTCAACCGCGTCGCGGAGCAGCTCTCCGACGGCGACGAGGCCAACGGCGAGGCGGACGTGCTCGTGCTCCTCGTGCACGAGGGCGCGGCGACGACCGACATCTCGAGCGCGACCGACGACTCCAACTTCGGCCGCATCGTCAACGGCGCGGATCCCGAGATCGACATGATCATCTCGGGCCACACCCACCTCGCCTACGACTTCGATGTGCCGATCCCGGGCACCGACCGCACGCGGCCGGTGATCTCGTCGGGCCAGTACGGCGCGATGTACGGGCACTCGCGCATCGTCTACGAGCCCTCGACCGACGAGTTCACGATCGAGACGCAGAACCTCAACCTCATCGGCGCCTTCGCGCCCGACCCCGAGGTCGCGGCGATCGTGGCGGATGCCGTCGAGGTCGCGAAGGAGCTCGGCTCGGTCTCGCTCGGCAGCATCTCGCAGGACATCCGGCGCGCGGTGCAGTCGAACGGCTCGGAGAACCGCGGTGGCGAGTCGCTCATCGGCAACCTCATCGCGGATGCGCAGCTCGCCGCGACCGCGGACCTCGGCACCCAGCTCGCGATCATGAACCCGGGCGGCATCCGCGCCGACCTGGTCTACGCGAGCTCGGGCGCGGGCGACCCCGACGGCAACGTCACGTACGCGGAGGCGGCGCTCATCCAGCCGTTCGCCAACACGCTCGTGACGCTCAACCTCACGGGCGCCCAGCTGAAGCAGGTGCTGGAGCAGCAGTGGCAGCCGGCGGGTGCGGCGCGTCCGTACCTCAAGCTCGGCCTGTCGCGCGGGCTCGAGTACGTCTACGACCCGGATGCGCCGGTCGGATCGCACATCACGTCGATCACGCTGAACGGCGAGCCGGTGACCGACGGTCAGGTGCTCAAGGTCGTGACGAACTCGTTCCTCGCCTCGGGCGGCGACAACTTCGGGGCCCTCACGCAGGGCACGGACGTCGCCGACTCCGGTCGCGTGGACCTCGACGCGTTCGTGGCGTACATCGGCGAGAACTCGCCGGTCACTCCCGATCTCGCGCAGCGCGCCGTCGGCGCGACGCTCTCGGCCCCGGCCGACGGCGTCGCCTATCGGGCGGGCGAGCAGGTGACGGCGGACCTGTCGTCGCTGCTCTTCAGCACCGGCGGCCCGACCTCGGGCGATGCGACGATCAGCCTCGGCGGCCAGGTGCTCGGCTCGGGCGCCACGACGCTGCAGATCGTCGACACGGTCGACGAGCAGGGCACGGCCACCGTGACGTTCACGATCCCCGACGGCGTGGAGGGCGCCCAGCTGCTCACCATCGCCGGTCCGGGGGGCACGGAGGTGACGCTGCCGATCGAGGTCGCGGAGGCGGAGGAGCCGCAGGAGCCCGTGGGCACCCGCACGAGCGCATCGGCTCCGTTGCTCGTCTGGAACAGCCCCGTCGACTACAAGGTCACCGTCCGCACCGACGACGGCTCTCCCGCGGTCGGCCAGGTCGTCGTCCGCGACGGGCTCAAGGTCATCGCGACCGTGCAGCTCACGGAGGCCGACAACGGCAAGGTGACGGTCGAGCTCGGAAAGCTCAAGCGGGGCATCCACCTGCTGACGGCTCAGTTCAGCGGCGACGGGTTCGACCCCTCGCTCAGCTGGCCGTCGATCGTGCTCGTGCTGTAGCGCAGGAGCGGCCCGCAGGTCCATCCCACTGGTGCCTGCGGGCCGCTGCGCGGCCGTGCACCGCGTGGGGTTTCTGGGGTGTACATAAAGGTGCGGGGGTCGCCGCCCCCCGACGGCGATCCCCCGCTCCGGATTTCCCCCCAGATATCCGGTTACCTTGCAACGAAGGTAACGATTCAACAGGGGGACGTCGATCACCCCGAACGGGGGACACCCGAGTGGGGGCCGTCCCCTCCCGGGCGCGCGGCTCCGGAGCCGCTCCACAGCGCGGCCCCCGGCCCGGCCGACGTCTCCGCCTCCGGGTACGGTAGGCCCATGCCCGCCCCCCTCGACGTGCTCCACCGTGTCTTCGGCTACTCCGAGTTCCGCGGCGCGCAGGCGGCCATCATCGATCAGGTCGTGGGCGGTGGCGACGCCGTCGTGCTCATGCCCACGGGCGGCGGCAAGTCGCTCTGCTACCAGATCCCGGCGCTCGTGCGCGGGGGCACGGGCGTCGTCGTCTCGCCGCTCATCGCGCTCATGCAAGACCAGGTCGACGCCCTCGAGGCGCTCGGGGTGCGGGCCGCCTTCCTCAACTCGACGCAGGATCCGGATGCGCGTCGCCTCGTCGAGCAGCAGCTCCTCGCGGGAGAGCTCGACCTCCTCTACCTCGCCCCCGAGCGCCTGAGGCTCGAGGGCACGCTCGGCCTCCTCGACCGCGCACGCGTCGCGCTCTTCGCGATCGACGAGGCGCACTGCGTCTCCCAGTGGGGCCACGACTTCCGCCCGGACTACCTCGGCCTCTCGGTCCTGCACGAGCGGTGGCCCGAGGTGCCCCGCATCGCGCTCACAGCCACGGCCACCGACGCCACACGGCGCGAGATCGTCGAGCGCCTCGATCTGCGGGGTGCGCGCGAGTTCGTCTCGAGCTTCGACCGCCCCAACATCCAGTACCGCATCGAGCCCAAGAACCAGCCGCTCGCGCAGCTGCTGCAGCTCATCCGCACCGAGCACGCCGGCGACGCCGGCATCGTCTACTGCCTCTCCCGCGCATCCGTCGAGAAGACGGCCGACGCGCTCGTCGCCGAGGGAATCCCGGCGCTGCCGTATCACGCGGGGCTGGATGCGGCGGTGCGGGCCCGCAACCAGGCCCGCTTCCTCCGCGAGGACGGCATCGTCATGGTCGCGACGATCGCGTTCGGCATGGGCATCGACAAGCCCGACGTGCGCTTCGTCGCGCACCTCGACCTGCCCAAGTCGGTCGAGGGCTACTACCAGGAGACGGGCCGTGCGGGCCGCGACGGCCTGCCGTCGACCGCGTGGCTCGCCTACGGCCTGCAGGACGTCGTGCAGCAGCGCCGCATGATCCAGGAGTCGGAGGGAGACGCGGCCTTCAAACGTCGGGCCTCGCAGCACCTCGACGCGATGCTCGCCCTGTGCGAGACGGTCGAGTGCCGCCGCGTGCAGCTGCTGGGTTACTTCGGCCAGGTGTCGCAGCCCTGCGGCAACTGCGACACGTGCCTCGCCCCACCCGAGGCGTGGGACGGCACGGTGCCCGCGCAGAAGCTGCTCTCGACGATCGTGCGCCTGCACCGCGAGCGCAATCAGCGTTTCGGCGCCGGCCACCTCATCGACATCCTGCTCGGCCGCGAGACCGAGCGCGTCCGGCAGCAGCGCCACGACGAGCTGCGCACCTTCGGCATCGGAGGCGAGCTGAGCGAGCAGGAGTGGCGCGGCGTCGTGCGGCGGCTGCTCGCCCAGGGCCTGCTCGCCGTCAACACCGACGGCTACGGCACCCTCGTCATCACCGAGGCGTCGGGTGAGGTGCTGAACGGCTCACGCCCGGTCATGCTGCGCCGCGAGCCCGAGCGCGCGGTCAAGAAGGCCAAGCGCACGGCGGGCGCCGAGCTCCCGTCACAGGCTCAGCCGCTCTTCGAGCGCCTGCGGTCCTGGCGCGCCGACGTCGCGCGCGAGCAGGGCGTGCCCGCCTACATCGTCTTCGGCGACGCGACGCTCCGCGGGATCGCCGTCACCGAGCCCGCGACGCTCGAGCAGCTCGCGACCGTCTCGGGCGTCGGCGAGAAGAAGCTCGAGGCCTACGGCGCCGCGGTGCTCGCGATCGTCCGCGGCGAAGAGGCGGATGCGGCGGTCGCGCCCGCCCCCACGGCATCCACGTCCGCCGACGCCGATCCGCCGCCCTACACCGACGACGACGCACCGCCGCTCGTCGACTGAGCGGCGCCCGCCACGCCGGAACCCGCGACGGGGGTTACGCGTCGTCGGCGGCGTAGACCCGCCGCCCGCCCACGAAGGTCTGCAGCACGCGCGTCGCTCCGATCCGGTCGGCGGGCCCCGCGAAGGGGTCCCGGTCGAGCACAGCGAGGTCGGCGAGCTTGCCCACCTCGACCGTCCCGGTGTCGTGGTCGCGGTGGTTCACCCACGCGCTGCCGGCCGTGTAGGCGGTGAGCGAGCTCGCGAGGTCGATGCCCTGCTCGGGGTGGAATGCCTCGTAGTCGCCGTCCTCGTGCCCGGGCGCCGCCGTGCGGTTGACGGCCGTGTGGATCGCCGCGAGCGGGTCGGGGGTCGACACCGACCAGTCGCTTCCGGCCGCCAGCACGGCGCCCGCGCGCTGCAGGTCGCCGAACGGGTACTGCCAGGCGCTGCGCTGCTCGCCGAGGAACGGGATCGTGAGCTCGATCATCTGCGGCTCGAGCGTCGCCCAGTACGACTGCATGTTCGCCGCGACGCCGAGGGCGCGGAAACGCGGGATGTCGTCGGGGTGGATCACCTGGATGTGCGCGATGTGGTGCCGGTTGTCGCTGCGGCCGTTCGCGGCGATCGCGTGCTCGACGGCGTCGAGGCACTGCCGCACGGCACGGTCGCCGATCGCGTGGAAGTGCACCTGGAAGCCGAGCGCGTCGAGGCGCGGCACCGCGACATCCAGGATCTCGGGCGGCACGAACGAGATGCCCGAGTTGTCGGTGGGGTGGCCGTGCCCGTCGTGGTAGCTCTCGAGCATCGCCGCGGTGAAGTTCTCGGCGACGCCGTCCTGCATGATCTTGATGCTCGTCGCCGCGAAGTTCGCGCTGCGGTAGCGCTCGCGGCGCTCCACGAGGGAGTCGATCTGCTCGAGCCCCGCGGTGCGATCCCACCACAACGCCCCGACGACGCGCCCCGTGAGCAGCCCCTCGGCATCCGCTCGCAGGTACGTCTCGCCCGAGTCGCGCAGGTCGGCGTAACCCCCGACGATGGCGTCCTGCCACGACGTGATGCCGAAGGAGTGCAGATAGGCCTGCCCGCGCAGCAGTCCCGCGAGCATCCCCTCGTCGTCGACCTCGGGGATGAGCCGGTCGACGAGCGCCATCGCGCCCTCGTGGAGGGTGCCGGTCGGGGCTCCGGATGCGTCGCGCTCGAT
This sequence comes from Actinomycetes bacterium, assembly GCA_023432005.1. Lineage (GTDB taxonomy): Bacteria > Actinomycetota > Actinomycetes > Actinomycetales > Microbacteriaceae > Homoserinibacter. Next base: position 16,800 of record JAEYVF010000043.1, on the reverse strand, counting down.
CCGCCCGTCGGCCGGGTCGGGCGTGCCCGCGTCGATGCCCGCGAGCTCGAGCGCGCGGCTGTTGACCCACGCGCCGTGGCCGTCGCGGTTCGGCAGGAAGACCGGCCGGTCGCTCACGACCGTGTCGAGCACCGCGGCCGTGGGGGTTCCGCCGGGGAACGCCGACATCGACCAGCCGCCACCCGTGATCCACTCCTCGTGCGGATGCTCCGCCGCGTACCGCGCGATCGTCGCGAGGTAGTCGTCGACCGTGCGTCCGTCGTTGAGGTCGCAGCGCAGCAGCTCGAGCCCGCCCGAGACGGGGTGCACGTGCGCGTCCTGGAAGCCGGGCACGAGCATCCGACCCGCGAGGTCGACGACGTCGGTCGATGGCCCGATGAGCTCGCGCACGTCCTTCTCGCCGACGGCGATGATGCGCCCGTCGCGCACGGCCACACCGTACGTGCGCGAGCGCACGGTCGTCGCGGTGAAGACAGGTCCGCCGATGAAGGCGAGGTCGGCGTGGGTCACGGGGTCCTCCTGGGGAAGAGCGGATGTCGGGGTCGGCCGGGCACGCTCACCCGCCGGCGATCGTGCGCGCGATCTGGGTCGAGGAGTCGCCCGCGCGACGCAGCACGAGGGCCACGACGGCGAGGGCGATGAGGGTGAGCACGAGCATGATCGTCGACACGGCCGCGATCTCGGGCCGCAGGCCGCCGCGCAGCGCCGAGAGCACGTAGACGGGCCACGGCGTCGCGCCCGAGACCTGCACGAACGACGACACGATCGTGTTGTCGAGGCTGAAGGTGAACGACAGCAGCAGCCCCGCGAGCACGGCGGGCATCGCGAGCGGCAGGGTGACCTTGCGGAAGGTGCGCAGCGGCGGCGCGTAGAGATCGGCGGATGCCTCCTCGAGGTTCGCGGGCAGGCCCACGAGCCGCGCGCGCACGATGTAGCTCACGACGGCCACCGAGAAGAGCGAGTGGCCGATCACGAGGCGCACGGTGCCGTCGTTGAAGAGCGACAGCCCGAGATCCTGGCCGAGGAACACGAGCCACGGCAGCAGCGAGATCGCATCGACGATCTCGGGCGTCACCGACACGAGCACGAGCAGCCCGACGAACCACGCCGTCCATCTCCCCGGGCGCCGGGCGAGCGCGATGCCGGCGAGGGTGCCGAGCAGCGTCGCGAGCACTGCGGCGATGGCGCCCGTGCGCAGCGAGACGAGCACGGCATCCATGAGCACGGGTTTCTGGAACAGCGCGAGGAAGCTCTCGACGCCGAACGCGTCGAACGACGACAGCAGGCGCCCCGTGTTGAACGAGTAGACGACGATGACGACGATCGGCGCGAACAGGAACGCGAACACGATCACGGCCCAGATGGGCAGCAGCCGGTCGAGCAGCGGGCGCCGGATGCGGCGGGTCGCCGGGCGGGCGGGTGCGGTCGCGCTCACGCGGGCACCCCCTCGGGTTCGGGTGCGGGCTCGGATGCGGACGCCGCCGACGCCGGCAGCACGACGCGGGATGCGCGCCGCAGCGGCCACGTCACGAGCCACAGGAGCGCCCCGACGACGCCCGCCGACAGCACGATGACGATGATGAGCGTCACCGCCATGGCCGAGCCGAGCGCCCAGTTCTGCGCCGTCTGGAACTGCGCGGCCACCATCTGGCCGACCATGTTGCCCTTCGCCCCACCGAGAACCGTCGCGGTGATGTAGTCGCCCATGAGCGGGATGTACACGAGCAGCACCCCGACGATGATGCCGGGCCGCGCGAGCGGCAGGGTCACGCGCCAGAAGGTGCGGAGGCGGTTCGCGCCGAGGTCGCGGGATGCCTCGCGCAGCGGCTCGCCGACGCGGTCGAACGCGACGAAGAGCGGCAGGATCATGAGGGGCAGGTAGTTGTAGACGACGCCGAGCAGCACGGCCGCGCGCGTGTAGAGGATGTCGAACGCCGGCAGCCCGATCGCCTGCGCCGCCTGCGACACCCACCCCTCGGGTGCGAGGATCACCTGCCACCCGATCGTGCGCACGAGGAAGTTCGTCCAGAACGGCACGAGCACGAGCGCGAGCAGCAGCCCACGCCACGACGGCGGGGCCTTGATCGCCATCCAGTACGCGACGGGCCCGCCGATCACGAGGCACAGCGCCGTGCCCGCGAGCGCGATCCACATCGTCGCCACGAAGGTGTCGAAGAAGGTCGGCGTGAGCACCTCGACGTAGCGGTCGAGCGACAGGCGGTCGTTCGCGTGCGTGCCGAAGAGGCCCGGCTTGTAGCCGAACGAGTACCAGAACACCACCGCGACGGGCGCGATGAAGAACGTCGCCAGCCACGCCCACGCGGGGATCGCGAGGGCGAAGCCGGGCAGACGGGCTCTACGCACCAGCGGCGGCCTTGAGCTTGTTCCAGATCTCGACGTTGCGCTCCTGCGCCTCGTTGATCTCGCCGTCCTGCATGGTCGCGAGCTGCTCGGGCGTGAAGAACACCATGTCGAGCATCTCGAGACCGGCCTCCTCCGCCATCCGCTCGATGTCCTTGGCGCCCGTGTGGTAGCCGATGTAGTCGATCTGGGCGACCGCGTACTCGGGGTCGAGCACGAAGTCGAGGAACGCGTGCGCCGCCTCGGGGTGGGGTGCGGATGCCGAGATGGCCCAGTTGTCCATCCACAGCTCGGTCGCGGGCGAGCCGAGCACCCACTGCCAGCGGTCGGGGTCGGGCGAGTTCATGATGCCGAGGCGCGCGTCGCCGTTCCACGCCTGCATGAGCACGTGCGTGGCCTGCGGGATGGCGGCGCCGCCCGGGTAGGAGTCGAACGCCGCGATGTGCGGGGCGAGCTCCTCGAGCAGGAACTTCTCGGCGGCGTCGATCTCGGCGGCATCCGTCGTGTCCCAGTCGATGCCGTTCGCCCAGTAGTAGATGCCGGTGATCTCGACCGGGTCGTCGAGCACGCTCGTGCGTCCGCTCGCCTCGTTCTTCGCGGCGTCGAAGAAGTCGCTCCAGGTCGTCAGCTCGCGCGTGATGACGGTCTTGTCGTAGACGAAGCCGGTGGTGCCCCACGCCTTGCAGATCGAGTACTCGTTATCCGGATCCCACACGCGCCCGAGGTAGGCGTCGTCGACGTGCTCGATGTTCGGGATGAGGTCGCGGTTGAGCTTGTAGAGCAGCCCGTTCTCGACGAGCTGCGGGATGAAGACGCCCGTCGGCACGATGATGTCGTAGCCCGAGGTGCCCTTCGCGGCGACGAGCTTCGCGATCATCTCCTCGTTCGAGCCGTAGGAGTCGAGCGTGATGCGCGGCCCCTTCTCGGAGGTGAACGCCTCGAGCACCTCGGGAGCGTCGTAGTCGCCCCACGTGTAGATCGACAGCGCGTTCTCGAGCGCGCCGCCCGTCGCGGCGGGCGCCGGGCTGCCGCCGGGCGTCGCGCACGCGGCGAGGAACAGCGTGCTGCCCGTGCCGGCGGCGACGGCGAGGAACCCCCGGCGCGAGAGCTCGCGGCGCACGATGGGGGCGCTCGCGCGGCTCGTGAGGATGCGGACGTCGTCGTTGCCGGGCATGGTGGTGTCCTCTCGGTCAGGGCTGGACGGTCGGGGGTGGCACGTAGCCGCTGCGGGCCGCCGCGTCACCCGCGGGGAAGACCTGCACGGCATCCGCTCGCCAGCTCGCCCACACACGGTCGCCGACGGCGAGGCGCGGCGCGTCGGGGGTCGGTCGCCTCGAGAGCACCGCGGTGCTCTCGTCGAGCTGCACGAGGAACTGCAGCATCTCGCCGAGGTGCGAGACGCCGATGACGTCGCCCGCGGCGACGTTGACGTTGCCTACGGGGCGGTCGGCCGTCAGCTCGACGAACTCGGGGCGGACGGCGGCGCGGGCGGGGTCGCCCGCCGCGAGTCCGGTCAGCGGGCTCGCGGGGCGCAGGAGGGCCCGGGCCGCGTCGACCCCGGCGCCGTCGGGCGACACGACCCCGTCGAAGAAGTTCTGCTGGCCGACGAACGCGGCCACGTACGCGGACGCGGGCTGCGCGTAGATCGTGGCGGCATCCGCGAGCTGCTCGATGCGGCCGTCGCGCATGACGGCGATGCGGTCGCTCATCGAGAGCGCTTCGTCCTGGTCGTGGGTGACGAAGACGAAGGTGATGCCGAGCTGGGCCTGCAGGAGCTTGAGCTCGAGCTGCATCTCCTCGCGCAGCTGACGGTCGAGGGCGCCGAGCGGCTCGTCGAGCAGCAGCACGGCGGGACGGTTGACGAGCGCGCGGGCGAGGGCGACGCGCTGCTGCTGACCGCCCGAGAGCTGGGCGGGCTTGCGGTCGGCGAAGCCGCGCATCCGCACCATGTCGAGCGCGGCGGCGACCCGCTCGCGCAGCTCGGCCTTCGGCACGCGCTTCTGCTGCAGCCCGTAGGCGACGTTCTCGGCGACCGTCATGTGCGGGAAGAGCGCGTAGGCCTGGAACACCGTGTTGACGTCACGCCGGTAGGGCGGCGTGCCGAGCACGCTGCAGCCCGAGATGAGGATGTCGCCCTCGTCGGGGTGCTCGAAGCCGGCGATCATGCGCAGGGTCGTCGTCTTGCCGCAGCCCGACGGCCCGAGCAGCGAGAGGAACTCGCCCGGCCGGATGTCGAGGTCGAGGGCGTCGACGGCCGCCTGGTCGCCGTACCGCTTCGTGACCCGCCGCAGCGCGACCGCGCCGAGCTCGGCCGCATCCATCGTCGCGGCGTCGTCGGCGGTGCGCGTCACGGGGCCTCCGGGAGAGTCGTCTCGGGGTCATTCAAACCCGGATCCGGTGCGAACTCAACGGTTCGGTGCGAAATCCGTCGCGGAAACGCCGACGGGCGCAGGAAATCGTTCCTGCGCCCGTCGTCGAACGGAAGGTCAGCTCTCGGCTGCCCCCGTGGCCGGCTTCGCGCCGCCCCGCTTGGGCGCCGGAGCCGGAGCGCCGCCGCCGTTGCCGCCGAGGGCCGCACCCGCGGCGCCGCCGAGCAGCGCCGACAGGTCGAGACCCGTGAGGTTCTTGACGACCGCGGGCACCTCGCTCGCGACCTGGCCGACGGTCTTCGTGATGGCGGACGCGCCATCCGTCGAGACGACGGTGAGGTTGCCGATCGCCGCGAGCGGCTCGGCGACCGCGCGCGTGATCTCCGGCAGTCGACCGATGATCTCCTGCGCGAGGGCCGCCTCGCCGTACTTCTTGAGCGCCTCGGCCTTGGCGTCGATCGCCTGGGCCTCGGCGAGACCCTCGGCGGCGATCGCCGCACCGCGTGCCTCGCCCTCGGCGCGGATACCGGCGGCGAGGGCGACCTGCTTGTCGCGCTCCGCGTTACCGGCGAGGCGCACGGCCTCGGCCGCCGCCTCCGCATCCTGAACGGCTGCCACCTTGTTCGCCTCGGCGATCTTGGTGCGCTTGTAGGCGTCGGCCTCGGTCGCGGCGTTGGCCGCGTCGCGCTCGGCGGTGGCGGCCTGGACGGTCGCGTAGGCGCTCGCCTCGGCGGGCTTGCGCACGGTGATGTCGAGGCGCTCCTGCTCGACGCGCGCCTGCTCGGCGAGGGCCTCGCGCTGCTGGGCGGCGACGATCTTGTCCTGCTCGGCGGTCGCGAGCTGGCCCGCGGCGTTCGCCTCGGCGTTGGCGCGGTCGGTCTCGGCCTTGATGGCGGCCTGCTTGAGGCTCAGCGCCTTCTGGCGCTCGGCGATCTGCTCGGCGGCCTCGATGCGCGCGAACTCGGCCGCCCGCTGCGTCTCGGCCTCCTTGACCTCCGCGTTCTGGCGGGCGAGGGCGGCCTCCGCGCGACCGAGGTCGGCGAGGTAGCTCGTGCCCGGCGTCGAGATGTCCGAGATGTTGAGCAGGTCGACCTGCAGGCCCTGCTCGGCGAGGTCGAGCTTGGTCGCCTCGACCACGGCCTCCGAGAGGGCGTTGCGGTTGGAGATGATCTCCTGGATCGGCATGTTGCCGATGATCGAGCGCAGCGAGCCCTCGAGCGACTGCTGGATGATCTGGGTCAGCGAGTTCTGCTGCGAGAGGAAGCGCTGGGCCGCACGGCGCACACCCTCGGCGGTACCCGAGACCTTGAAGTTCACCGACGCCTGGATGGCGAGCTTGATGAAGTTCTTGTCGACGCCCTCGACGGCGATGCCGATCTGGCGCTGCTCGAGCGACACGAGGAAGCCCTGCTGCAGGATCGGCCAGATGAAGACGCGTCCGCCGATGACGACGCGCTGACCGGCGTCCGGCTCGGCGACCTTGCCGCCGGCGCCGCGGCCGACGACGACCATGGCGGAGTTCGGCGGCACGCGCTTGATGCGGCCGGCGATGAACGCGAAGATCGCGAGCACGACGACGATGACGGCGATCACGGCGAAGACGGTGACGTTCTCGCTGATGAAGTTCACGGGGGCGTTGCCTTTCGTGGTGGTGGGCAGTGGCTCAGGTGTCGGCGGGAGGCGCGTCGGCGAGCGGCACGGCGCGCTCGACGCGCACGCGCGAGCCCTGCAGCTCGATGACGCGGATGCGCGTGTCGCGCGGGATGGTCTCGTCGGCGAAGGCGAGGCGGGTCTCGATCTCGTGCGGGCCGTCGAGGCTCACCTCGCCCGAGGTCGTGGTGACCGTCGAGCGCGTGACGCCGTAGAGCCCGACGGGGGAGCTCGGGGTGCCGTCCTCGCTGCGGCGCAGGCTGCGGATGAGCACCTGCACGCCGATGAAGACGAGCACGCCGATGACGCCCGAGATGAGGTACGCCGACCAGATCGGGAGGTCGTTCGCGACGGCGACGGCGCCGGCCGCGCCGAACACGACGAGCGCGCTCCCGACGGCGGTGCCCGACAGCGCGCCGTCGAGGAAGTCGAGGATCTCGTCGAACACGAGCGACACGAGAACCAGCAGCAGTCCGATTCCGCCGATGATGAGGAAGGGGAGCATGCCCCGAGTCTAGGGGGGCCTCTCGCGCGGCGAGAGGGGAGTTCTGCCCGCGCGCATTGCCGACGGGGCATGCATCGGATGCGACGCTGAGAGGATGCGTTTCCTCAGCCGGCTGCTCCTCGCCCCTCTCGCCCGGCTGGTGTTCCGCCCTCGCGTGATCGGTCGCCGCAACGTGCCCAAGCGCGGGGGCGTCATCCTCGCCTCCAACCACCTCGCCTTCATCGACAGCATCGTGCTCACGCTCGTCGCGCGTCGTTCGGTGTCGTTCATGGCGAAATCGGCGTACTTCACGGGCCGCGGGCTCAAGGGCCGCCTGCAGCGCGCGTTCTTCAGCGGCGTCGGCGCCGTGCCCGTCGAGCGCGGCGCGGGGTCGGCCGCCCAGGACGCGCTCGACGCGGGCCTCCGCGTGCTCGAGGCGGGCGAGGCGTTCTCGATCTACCCCGAGGGCACACGCTCGCGCGACGGCCGTCTCTACCGCGGCCGCACGGGCGTCGCCTGGCTCGCGCTGACCGCCGGGGTGCCGGTGGTGCCCGTGGGTCTCATCGGCACCGACGAGATGCAGCCGGGCGGCAAGGGCCCCATCCGCTTCGCGCGCGTGACCGTGAGGTTCGGCGAGCCTCTCGACCTCTCCGGCTTCGGTCCGGCGACCTCCGGCCGCGCCCGCCGGGAGGCGACGGATGCCGTCATGGCCGCCATCCAGCGCCTCTCCGGGCAGGAGCAGGCGGGCGTCTACAACGAGCCGCCACCCGCGACCGTCCGCGAGCGGGTGAGCCGCATCCTGCACCCCGAGCGCCGCTGAACCGCGGGCCCGCTGCCACGCGGGAGGGTGCGCGCGCAAGCGGGTGGGCTTCCGGCGCGCGCGGGATTAGCGTCATCCCATGACGTTCAACGAGGGCTCCGACATCAGCAAGGGGCGCACGAGTCGTCGTACCAAGGGCGTCGCGATCGGCGGGGGCGCCGGCATCGTCGGGCTCATCGTGGTGCTCGTCGGCGCGTTCACGGGATTCGACCTCAGCCCGCTCGTGGGCGGGCTGGGCGGAGACGGCAGCACGGGCGAGGAGTCGTCGCTCGAGCAGTGCCAGACCGGCGAGGACGCCAACAGCGACCTCGACTGCCGCATGAAGGGGGCAGCCGCCTTCCTCGACGACTACTGGGCGGCCCAGTTCGAGAGCGGCTACCGACCCTCGGAGGTCGTGCTCTTCACGGGGTCGACGAGCACCGGATGCGGTGGCGCGTCGAGCGCGGTCGGCCCCTTCTACTGCCCGCCCGACGAGACCATCTACCTCGACACCGCGTTCTTCGAGCAGCTCCGCAGCCGCTTCGGCTCGAGCGGCGGTCCCGCCGCCCAGCTGTACGTCATCGGCCACGAGTGGGGCCACCACATCCAGAACATCACGGGTCGCATGGACGGCCTCGACAACTCGCAGACGGGTCCCACCTCCGACGGCGTGCGGCTAGAGCTGCAGGCCGACTGCTACGCGGGCGCGGCACTGGGCGCCGCGGAGACCACGACCGACGAAAGCGGCGTGCCCTTCCTCGAGCCTCTGAGCGACGCCGAGTGGGCGGATGCGCTGAGCGCCGCCTCCGCGGTGGGCGACGACAGCATCCAGGAGCAGACACAGGGCCAGGTGACGCCCGAGACCTGGACGCACGGCGCGAGCGAGCAGCGGCAGAGGTGGTTCCAGGCCGGCCGCTCCGGCGGCTGGGGAGTGTGCGACACCTTCGCCGTGGACGGTTCCGCGCTCTGAAGCTTTCCTGAGGGGATTCCGGGAGCGATTGGTAGGTTCCCACAACGCCCGATGGCTCGGGATGCTCCCCGTTGGTGCCCCGCGGACGAGGCGTTGGACGTGCCCCGCGCCCCCGACCTACCGTGAGGTCATCCCCGATCTCCCCGCATGGAGGACGCCATGACGCGCACCGACGCCGTTACCCAGACCCCCGAGGAGGCCCCCGAGGCCCAGCTCCCGGACGAGGTCGCGACTCCGCGCACCGCCGCGACCGAGTCCGCCGAGCTCGACGTCGACGTCGCGTGGCTCGGCGAGTACCTCCTCGGCCGCTGGGCCGAGGACCGCAAGGCCTCGCGCGCCCTCGCCTCGCGCCCCGAGTTCTGGTACCAGGGCGGTCGGAGCTTCGGCGAGCACCGCGAGCGCGTGCTCGGCCAGCTGCACCGCCTCGTCGAGGAGGACGCCGTGCACCGCGCGTTCCCGTCGCGCTTCGGCGGTCGCGACGACCACGGCGGCAACATCGCGGCGTTCGAGGAGCTCGTGCTCGCCGACCCGTCGCTGCAGATCAAGTCGGGCGTGCAGTGGGGCCTCTTCGCCGCCGCGATCCTGCACCTCGGCACGGAGCGCCACCACGAGGAGTTCCTGCCGGCGGCCATGAGCCTCGAGATGCCCGGCGCGTTCGCGATGACCGAGATCGGTCACGGCTCGGATGTCGCCTCGGTCGCCACGACCGCGACCTACGACCCCGACACCGACGAGTGGGTCGTCAACACCCCGTTCCGCGCCGCCTGGAAGGACTACCTCGGCAACGCGGCGCTGCACGGGCGAGCCGCGACCGTGTTCGCGCAGCTCATCACGGGCGGCGTCAACTACGGCGTGCACGCGATCTACGTGCCGATCCGCGACGAGAAGGGCGAGCTCCTCCCCGGCGTGCAGAGCGAAGACGACGGGCTCAAGGGCGGGCTCAACGGCATCGACAACGGCCGCCTCGCGTTCGACCACGTGCGCGTGCCCCGCACGAACCTGCTCAACCGCTACGGCGACGTCGACGAGAACGGCGTCTACACCTCGCCCATCGAGAGCCCCGGCCGCCGTTTCTTCACGATGCTCGGCACGCTCGTGCAGGGCCGCGTGTCGCTCGACGGCGCCGCGACGCTCGCGTCGAAGCTCGCCCTGCACATCGCGATCACCTACGGCACGCAGCGTCGCCAGTTCACGGCGGGCACGAGCGACGAGGAGGTGCTGCTCGACTACCAGCGCCACCAGCGTCGCCTGCTGCCGCGCCTCGCCCAGACCTACGCGATGTCGTTCGCGCACGAGGAGTTCCTCGACATCTTCGACCGCGTCTTCTCGGGCGTCGAGGACACCCCGGAGACCCGCGAGGATCTCGAGACGATCGCCGCGGCGCTCAAGCCGCTCTCGACCTGGGCGGCGCTCGACATCCTCCAGGAGGCGCGCGAGGCGTGCGGCGGCGCGGGCTTCATGGCCGAGAACCGCCTCACCCAGCTGCACTCCGACCTCGACATCTACGCGACGTTCGAGGGCGACAACAACGTGCTCCTGCAGCTCGTCGCGAAGCGCCTGCTGACCGACTACGCGAAGAAGTTCAAGAACGCGGATGCCGGCGCCATGGCGCAGTACGTGGCCGGCCAGGTGGGCGAGGCGACCGTCAACCGCACGGGCCTGCGTCAGCTCGGCCAGGCGATCGCCGACTTCGGGTCGACGGCCCGCTCGGTCGGCTTCGTGCGCGACGAGGACTCGCAGCGCCAGCTGCTCACCGACCGCGTGCACACGGCGGTCGCCGAGCTCGCGGGCAGGCTGCGGCCGGCGTCGAAGCTCTCGCCGGAGGACGCGGCGGCGCTCTTCAACCGCTACCAGAACGACCTCATCAAGACGGCGCGCGCCCACGGCGAGCTGCTGCAGTGGGAGGCGTTCACGCGCGCGCTCGCGAAGGTCCCCGAGGGCGACACCAAGAAGGTGCTCACGTGGCTGCGCGACCTGTTCGGCCTGGGCCTCATCGAGAAGGACGCGGCGTGGTACCTCACCCACGGCCGCCTCTCCGGGAAGCGCGCCGAGGCGATCACGGCGTACATCGACGACCGGCTGCTGCCCCGCATCCGCGCCCACGCCCTCGACCTCGTCGCCGCGTTCGGCCTCACGCCCGAGCTCGTGCGCGCGCCGATCGCATCGGGCATCGAGCAGCAGCGTCAGGACGAGGCCCGCGCGTACTACGCCGAGCTGCGCGCCTCGGGTAAGGCTCCGGTCGACGAGAAGACGCTCAGGAAGCAGTCGGCGAAGAAGCGCTGACCCCCGTCTCGCGTACGCGGCCGAGCCCCGTGCGGGGGCTGATGTCGCGGGTCGCGAGGTCGGCGATCGCGGGGCCCTCGATGAGGCGGCCCGTCGCCTCGAAGCGCGACCCGTGCGCGGGGCAGTCCCACGTCGACTCGGCTGCATTCCAGCGCACGATCGCGCCCGCGTGTGGGCACACGAGGCACACCTCGGTCGCGCCGTCCTCGGATGCGATGGTCGCGGTCGGCAGCAGGCGCGCGTCCTCGTCGTCGCGGCGAGCGCGCACGACGCGGGAGACGGCATCCGCGTAGCCGCGGGTGTACCAGGCGACGACGGCGGCGGTCGCGCCGAGACTCACTCCGACCGTCTGCGGCAGGGTCGGTCGCATCCCGAGCACGCGCTGCCACCCCTCGCGCCTCCCCGCGAGGTCGGCCTCGAGCAGGAGCGCCGCGGCGACCGCGCCCGTCATGCCCCACTTCTCGTAGCCGGTCGCGAGGTAGGCGCGCCTGCGGGTGCGCGGCATCCATCCGACGAACGGGATGCCGGAGAACGGTGCGTAGTCCTGCGCCGACCAGCGGTGGGTCGGCTCGGCACCCGGCCAGGTGCGCTGCGCCCAGCGCTCGAGCTCGCCGTAGGGGTCGGCGTCCTCCTCCTGACGCCCGACGCCGTGACCGGCGCCGCCCACGATGAGCGCCCCCCGGTGCCAGCGCACGCTGTGCGCGGGGCTGCCGGCGCTCAGGTACATGCCGGTATCCTCCGCGCCCTCGGGCGGTCGCAGGGCGATGGCGTAGCTGCGTTGAGCCTCGACCTTCGACCAGTAGAGCCCGCGGCGCAGCTGGGGGGTGCCGGTCGCGAGCACGACGGTGGGGGCGGAGACGGTGCCGAGCGGGGTGTGCGCGACCGTCGTGTCGCCGAACTCCAGGCGACGCACGCGTGCCCCCTCGACGATGACGCCGCCGAGTGCACGGACATCTGCCGCGAGCTGGGCGAGCACCTCCATGGGGTCGAACTGCACCTGATCGTCGAGCACGATCGCGCCGTACCCCGCGACGGGCAGGTCGGCGCCCTCCTCCCAGCGCACCGGCAGGCCGGCATCCTTCGCGGCGGCGTACTCCTTCTGGAGCGACTCGAGCTGGTCCGGGGTCTCGGCCCAGGTCACCGCGGGGCGCCGGTCGAAGGGCACGCCGTGCGTCTCGAGGTAGTCGACCATCCAGGCGAACGCGGCGCGCTGGCTGTCGACGTAGGCGTGGAAGACGGCGCGCGTGTTGCGGCTCTTCACGCGCTGCAGCTTGACGCCCTGCAGCAGACTGAGCTTCGCCGTCGTGTTGCCCGTGGCGATCGCGCCGACGTCGCGCGTCTCGAGCACGATCACGCGCCTGCCGCGACGCGCGAGCAGCAGCGCCGTCGTGAGCCCCGTGAGGCCGGCGCCGATCACGATGTGGTCGAACTCCCCGCCCTCGGGGAAGGGATCGGTCGGGATGGCGGGTCGGCCCGCGCGCCACAGTGACGTCATGCGGTGACGGTACGCGCCCTCGCCTCGCTCCCACACCGGGGTTGACGGGCGCGGCGGTTGCACCTATCGGCCCCGCGCTCAGTCGTCGAGGTAGTCCTCGAGCTCCTCCCGAAGGGTCTGCAGGGCGCGTGAGCGCGCGACTCCATTGAGGGGCTTCGTGCCGCCGCGGCCCGGCACGGATGCCGCGGCCTGGGTGATCTCGTCGAGGGCGCGCAGTCGGGCCTCGTCGATGACCGTCCGCACGGCGTCCTCGTCAGCGGCGAGGCGGCGCAGCTCCTCCGCGAGCTCGCGGAGGACGTTGATGCGGCGCCTCAGGCGGCGTGTGTCGACCGCGTGGTAGTCGTCGGCCGTGACGGCGCGGCCGCGGCGACCCTGCGCCTTCGCGCGCGCCGCGACGAGCCGCTCGGCATCCGCATCCGCCTGCGTCGCGAGCAGCTCGAACTCGCGGCCCACCGCGTCGACGTACCAGTCCTCGTCGAAGTCGGCGGCGTCGCGCAGGGCCCGCACGAGCATGAGGTTCTTCGCCGCCTGGCGCACGGCCGCGAGCGAGACGAGGGTCGCGTCGGCGACCATCTCGCTTCGGCGCGGCTGGCGGTTCATCCCCGCCCACGCTAGCGCCCCCGGGGGACGACGAAGCCCCGCCGGGGCGGGGCTTCGGGTGGTGGCTCCGACGGGCGTCGATCCCGTGACCTCACGATTTTCAGTCGTGCGCTCTACCAACTGAGCTACAGAGCCTCAGCGGCTCTCGCCGCCGATTGTGCAAGAGCCTCCCCTTTCGGAAAGGCTCTCAGCACGAGCGACCCTGACGGGACTTGAACCCGCGACCTCCGCCGTGACAGGGCGGCACGCTAACCAACTGCGCTACAGGGCCTTGCGTATTGAGTTTTCTCGGTTGGTGACCCCAACGGGATTCGAACCCGTGCTGCCGCCGTGAAAGGGCGGTGTCCTAGGCCACTAAACGATGGGGCCATGACGGCGAACCGCATAGCAACCGAGGGTCAAGCATACGTGGCGATCCGCATTAACGCGAATCGAACGCGGGGGCCCTCGGCGCACTTTCGCGGATGCGGGCGCGCCTGCGGGAGAACTTCAACTCATGGTTGAGGCTTGACGCGCGGGTGCGGCATCCTGGTATGCGCCACCGGCTGTTGTTAGTGTGGTTGATGTTGTTCATGTGACATAACGACTCGTTGGTCGCAGAGAACGGGGGAACATGCAGTACCGAGGGGGAGCGGAGCGCGCACGCGTCCGCACCGGATCGCGCGCCACCGCGCCCATCGCGGCCATCGCCGCCCTGCTGCTGACCGTGACGCTCGGCGTGCAGCCCGCGACGGCGGCCCCCGTGCAGTACCCCAGCTGGGCCGACGTGCAGGCCGCCAAGCGCGACGAGGCATCCGCCAAGGCGCAGCTCGACAAGCTCAACAAGGCGATCGCCGCCGCGCAGGCCGAGGTCGACCGCACGCAGGCCGAGGCGCAGAAGGCGGGCGAGGAGTACGCCGTCGCCGAGGAGGCCTACGACGCGCAGGTGCTCGTCGTCGGCAAGCTCCAGGAGCAGCGCGCCGCCGCTCAGGCCGAGGCCGACGAGGCCAAGCGCCAGTCGACGCAGCTCATCAACAACCTCTCGAAGCAGAGCGGCTCCGACCTCACGGCGGGCCTCTTCAGCGACTCGGGCGACGCCGACGGCTACCTCTACCGCATCGGCACGATGCAGAAGGTCACCCAGCGCAACGGCGCCGTCTACGCGAAGGCCCTGCAACTGCAGAACACCGCCAAGTCGCTCGCCGAGCAGGAGCAGGTGGCCCAGGACAAGCTCGCCGAGCTCAAGGCGGAGGCCGAGGCCAAGTTCCAGATCGCGCAGGAGGCCGCGGCAGCGGCCGCCGTCAAGCTCGCCGAGCACCAGGAGGCGCAGGCGAAGGCGCAGGCCCTCGTCGCGTACCTGACCGACCGCCGCGAGGTCACCGAGGCCGACTACCTCGAGGGCATCCGTCAGCAGTGGGGCTCGGGCGCCGCGGGTGAGGTGAGCGCGAGCGGATGGGCGCGTCCCGCCGCCGGCTACATCTCGAGCAGCTTCGGCTGGCGCTACCACCCGATCTACCACGTGTGGAAGGGCCACTCGGGCGTCGACCTCGCGGGCCAGGGCTGCGGCGCGCCGATCTACGCCGCGCACGCCGGCACCGTCACCTACGCCGGCTGGTACAGCGACCTCGGCAACTACATCACGATCGACCACGGCGACGGCACCTCGTCGGGCTACGGCCACATCATGCCCGGCGGCATCGGCGTGCACGTCGGCCAGCAGGTCGGCCCCGGTCAGCTCATCGCCAAGGTCGGCACGACGGGCGGCTCCACGGGCTGCCACCTGCACTTCATCATCCGCATCAACGGCAATCTGACCGACCCGGTGCCCTTCATGCGCAACCAGGGGATCACCCTTGGCTGATCGGATGCGACGGGCGCGATGACCCCGCCGAGACCGGGACACGCGACGACCGCCGCGGTGTCCCTCGCGGCGGCGTTCTCGCTCGCGGCGTCGGGGGCCGCGCCAGGGGCCGCGGCCGCGCCCATGCTCCGCGGCGACTACCCGAGCTGGTCGGAGGTGCAGGCCGCCAAGCAGAGCGAGGCGGCCACGCGCGCCGAGGTCGCGAAGATCGAGAAGCTCGTCAGGGAGCTGCTCGCGGAGTCCGACCGACTCGGCAAGGCCGCGCTGCTCGCCGCGGAGGAGGCCACCCTCGCGCGTGCCGCCCTCTCCGACGCCGAGGCGAAGTCGACGCGTCTCGCGGCTCAGCTCGCCGACGCTCAGAAGAAGGCCGACGACTCGGCGGCCCTCGCATCCGGGCTCGTCGCGCGCCTCGCGCGCTCGGGCGGCGGCAACGCGTCGATGGCGCTCGCGTTCTCGTCGGAGGCGGATGCCGACGCGCTGCTCTCGCGCCTCGGCACGATGTCGAAGCTCAGCTCGTCGTCAGCGGCGCTCGTCGAGCGCGCCGTGTTCGACAAGAAGGCCCTCGGGTCGCTCCAGGACGAGGCGACGCTCGCCGAGCAGGAGCGCAAGCGCCTCGCGGATGCCGCGGAGCAGACGGCCGACGAGGCACAGCAGGCGGCCGCTGCCATCGAGGCGCAGCTCGACCAGCACGCCTCCACGCAGGCGGTGATGTACGCGCAGCTCGCGAGCCTCAAGGGCACGACCGCGGAGCTCGAGCGCCAGTACCTCGAGGGGCTCGCGAGCGAGCCGACGACCCCGCCCGCGCAGCAGCCGACGAACCCTGGTGCCGGACAGCCGACCACGCCACCGCCGGGCCAGCCGTCGCCGACCCCCACGCAGCCGAGCACCCCGCCGCCCGGGGTCGATCCGACTCCCCCGCCGCCCGCGCCCTCGCTCGTCGACCGGGCGATCTCGTTCGCGCGTGCGCAGCTGGGCAAGCCCTACGGCAACTCGATGGGCCCCGACGTGTACGACTGCGCGGGCCTCGTGAAGTCGGCGTACGCCTCCGCGGGCGTCTACGTGGGGCCCTGGGGTTCGACGAGCCAGTACAACTACCTCGCCGGCCAGGGCCGCCTCGTGCCGGTCGGACAGCTGCAGCCGGGCGACCTGCTGTTCTACTCGACGGGCGGCTCGACGAGCGCCACCAAGTACCACGTCGCGCTGTTCATCGGCGGCGGGCAGATGATCGAGGCGCCGTATCCGGGCCTCACCGTGCGCATCACGAGCGTGCGCTACGCCGACCTCGTGCCGTACGTCGGGCGCCCCACGGGCTGAGGCATCACGGGCCGACGAAGCCCGATCCGCCGATGACTCAGTGGCCGGGGTAGGCCGCGATGCCGGCCTGCACGATCTCCTCGGCCTCCGCCGCGTCGCCCCAGCCCTCGGTCTTGACCCACTTGCCGGGCTCGAGGTCCTTGTAGTGCTCGAAGAAGTGCTCGATCTCCTTGCGGGTGTACTCCGGGATGTCGTCGACGTCCTGGATGTGCGACCAGCGCGGGTCCTTGGCGGGCACGGCGATCACCTTGGCATCCGATCCGCCGTCGTCCGTCATCTTGAAGACGCCGACGGGGCGCACCTTCACGCCGACGCCCGGGAAGAGCGGGTACTCGAGCAGCACGAGCACGTCGACGGGGTCGCCGTCGAGGCCGAGGGTGTTCTCGAAGAAGCCGTAGTCGGTGGGGTAGACGAAGCCCGTGAAGAGCACGCGGTCGAGGAAGACGCGACCGGTCTCGTGGTCGACCTCGTACTTGTTGCGGCTCCCCTTGGGGATCTCGATGACGGCGGGGTACTCGGCCATTTCGTCTCCTGGTGTCGGTGCGCGCGGCGCGCGGAATAACGTTAGCCGATGCCCACCGAGCCCCAGCGCCCTCGCCTCACGCCCGCGCGCGCTGACCTCCGCCGCGCGGTGC
>JAEYVF010000148.1 GCA_023432005.1 Actinomycetes bacterium | reverse complement strand
CGCGACGCGTCGGGCGCGCTCGTGACCGCGGGCGCGGCGTGCTCGTCGCCGTGATGGTCATCGGCCGGCGGCGCGTCGGCGATGTAGAGCACGGGCGCGGGGTGCTCGGCGCCCTCGGCGGTGTCGGCCCACGAGACGACGGTCCCGTCGTCGTAGCCCTGGTCGACGGGCAGCACGATCGAGCCGGTGTCGGGCACGGGGCCGAGCGAGACGGGGAAGAGCCCGAGCTCGCCGTCGCGGATGCCGACGCCGTCCTGCGCCGTCCACACGATGCGGGTGACCGCCTCCGTGATCTCGGTGCCGCCGAGGGTCACGGGCTCGGGCAGCGGCTCGCGCACGAGCTCGGCCGCCCAGCCGGCGACGGGGACGGTGCGAACGCTCGTGAAGGGCGTGTCGGAGGGCAGCGTGAGGGTGATCGCCACGGTCGCGGCGGTCGCCGACTCGTTGGGCGCCTTGAGGGTCAACAGGGCGTAGCTGCCGGCCTCGGCGGTGTTCTCGTCGAACGTGACGTGGGCGCTCGCGGTGAGCGGTGCGGCGAGCGTGAGGCCTGCCGTCGCGATGGCGGCGGCGAGGGCCGCGGTGGCGCGGCGGTGGGTGCGGGACATGGGTCTCCTGACGAAGTGGTTCGGGATGCGGTCGCGTGCACGCCGACGGCGGCCGGGCGGGCCGGCGTCAGGCGCGGGAGACCGCGGGCGGACCGCGTCGGGAGATCGCCGCGAGGAGAGCGGATGCCGCGCCGTCGCGCACGGGACGCGCGAGCGGCATCCGGGGTGCGTCGGGCGCGGAGGCCGTCACGATGAGCAGCGCGCGCACGAGGAAGCCGCCGAACCGTGCGAGCACGGCCCACACGCGGCCCTCGAGGTGGCGCAGGTAGAGCACGGTGAGCACCCCGGCCACGAGGTGGGCCGCCCACATGCCGGCGCCGCCCTGCACCACGGCGGCGCCGGGATCGGACGCGAGGGCGACGAGGCCGCCGTGGTGGCCCGAGACCGCGACGGATGCGCCCTGGCCCAGCAGCGAGAAGACGAGGTGGAAGGCGAGCTGCGAGACCGCGACGCCCGCGATCGTGCGGGGGAGCGTGAGCGCGCGGCGGCCCTCGCGCGCACGGCCCACGGCGACGGTGCCGACCGCTGTCGCGAACACGCCGCCGAGCAGGAGGGCGACACCTGCGGGGGCCGGGCCGCCGGCGACGAGGTGGGAGGCCGCGGCGAGCACCGTCGCGACGCCGCCGAGCAGCGCGCCGCGCAGGAGGCGAGCGGCTCTCGGGGACATGGCTCCAGGGTAGTCGCGACACGCGGGACGAAGGTCCCTCTCACCCCCGGATGCGTGCCACGCGAACCGGGGGCGGCGCGCCGACACGGGAAACGTGCGAAGGTCCACCTCCGTCACCGGGACGGGTTAGGCTCTCGGTACCGCTTCGGAGGGGAGACCGGGATGGCACGCATCGGAGAGAGCGCCGACCTGCTCAAGTGCTCATTCTGCGGGAAGAGCCAGAAGCAGGTTCAGCAGCTCATCGCCGGTCCCGGCGTCTACATCTGCGACGAATGCGTCGAGTTGTGCAACGAGATCATCGAGGAGCGTCTCGCCGAGGCGGGCGAGGAGGTCACGAGCGAGTTCGACCTCCCGAAGCCCAAGGAGATCTTCCACTTCCTCGAGGAGTACGTGATCGGGCAGGAGCCCGCGAAGCGCGCGCTCTCGGTCGCGGTCTACAACCACTACAAGCGCATCCGGTCGATGCAGCAGCTGGCGCCCGCCGACGCCAAGCGCGACGACGTCGAGATCGCGAAGTCGAACATCCTCCTCATCGGCCCGACGGGCTGCGGCAAGACCTACCTCGCGCAGACGCTCGCGAAGCGCCTCAACGTGCCGTTCGCGGTCGCGGATGCCGCGGCGCTCACCGAGGCCGGCTACGTCGGCGAAGACGTCGAGAACATCCTCCTCAAGCTCATCCAGTCGGCCGACTACGACGTCAAGCGGGCCGAGACGGGCATCATCTACATCGACGAGGTCGACAAGATCGCCCGCAAGGCCGAGAACCCGTCGATCACGCGCGACGTCTCGGGCGAGGGCGTGCAGCAGGCGCTGCTCAAGATCCTCGAGGGCACGGTCGCCTCGGTGCCGCCGCAGGGCGGTCGCAAGCACCCGCACCAGGAGTTCATCCAGATCGACACGACGAACGTGCTGTTCATCGTGGCGGGCGCGTTCGCGGGCCTCGAGGAGATCATCTCGGCGCGTGTCGGCCGCCGCGGCATCGGGTTCGGCGCCCCGCTGCACAGCAAGCGCGACGAGGCGGAGCTCTTCAGCGAGGTGCTCCCGGAGGACCTCCACAAGTTCGGCCTCATCCCCGAGTTCATCGGCCGGCTCCCCGTCGTCACGACGGTCTCGCCGCTCGACCAGTCGGCGCTCATGGAGATCCTCACCGAGCCGAAGAACGCGCTCGTGAAGCAGTACCAGCGCATGTTCGAGCTCGACGGCGTGGAGCTCGAGTTCGACACGGGCGCGCTCGAGGCGATCGCCGACCTCGCCGTGCTGCGTCAGACGGGCGCCCGCGGCCTCCGCGCGATCCTCGAGGAGGTGCTCGGGCCGATCATGTTCGAGGTGCCCTCGAGCGACGAGGTCGCCCGCGTCGTCGTCACGCGCGAGGCGGTCATCGACAACGCCGCGCCCACGATCGTGCCGCGGCCGGCGCGTCGCGCCGAGAAGTCCGCGTAGCCGCGCGCCTGCTGATCAGTCGGCGACGAGCCTGCCGTCGCGCAGGTCGACGATGCGGTCGGCGTGCGCCGCCATGCGCGGGTCGTGCGTCGACACGATCGCCGCGACCCCCCGGCTGTGCACGAGCGAGGCGATGAGCGTCATCATCGCCTCCGCGTTGGCGCTGTCGAGCTGACCCGTCGGCTCGTCGGCGATGAGCAGCCGCGGCTCGTTGGCGAGCGCGCGGGCGATGCCGAGGCGCTGCTGTTGTCCACCCGAGAGCTCGCCGGGTCGCTGCTCGGCGTGCGCGCCGAGCCCCACGACCTCGAGCAGCTCGTCCGTGCGCGGTCGGCGCTCGGACGCCGGAACGCCGCGCAGGCGCATCGGCAACTCGATGTTCTCCCGCGCCGAGAGCACCGGCAGCAGGGCGAACGTCTGGAAGATGTAGCCGAGCTCATTGCGCCGGAGCTCGACGAGGGCGTCTTCGTCGGCCGCGCCGAGCTCGACCTCGCCCACCCAGACGCGCCCCGCATCCGCGGTGTCGAGGCCGCCGAGGAGGTTGAGCAGGGTGGTCTTGCCGGCACCCGATGGGCCGCGCAGCACGACGAGCTCGCCCTCGCGCAACGCGATCGAGACATCGTCGAGGGCGTGCACGACGGATGCGCCCCGTCCGTAGCTGCGCCGCAGTCCTTCGGCGCGTGCGACGATCCGCTGCCTCATCGCTCGTCCCCCTTCCCGTGGTCGGTCGGATGCACCTGCACGTGGTCGCGTTCGAGCTCGAGGCGCACGAGATCCCGCAGGGAGAGCGCCCGCAGGTACTCCTCGGGGAGCTGGAGACGTCCGACCCGGTCGAGCACCGCGTACTCCTCGGCGTGCACGCTCTCGACGCCGTGCTCGTCGGTGCGCGTGCTGCGGTGCACCTCGGTCGACATCCGCCCGTCGCGGATCTGCAGGGTGCGCCGCACCTGCGCCGAGACCGCCTGGTCGTGCGTCACGATGAGCACGGTCGTGCCGAGCTCGCGGTTGACGGTGCGGAGCGCGTCGAACACGAGCTGCGAGTTGGCCTCGTCGAGCTCGCCCGTCGGCTCGTCGGCGAAGATCACCTCGGGGGAGTTGGAGAGCGCCACGGCGATCGCGACGCGCTGCTGCTGCCCGCCGGACATCTCGGCGGGGTGGCGGTCGGCGAGGGCGGCGATGCCCATAAGCTCGAGCAGCTCCATCGCCCGCGGCCGCCGCGCGCGTCGGGGCGTGTGGGAGACGGAGAGGGCGGTCGCGATGTTCTCGACCGCCGTGAGGTAGGGGAGCAGGTTGCGGGAGGTCTGCTGCCACACGAAGCCCACGGTGTGGCGGCGGTACCGCGTGCGCTCGCGCGTGGACATCGCGAGCAGGTCGTGCCCCGCGACGTGCGCGCTTCCCGCTGTCGGCACGTCGAGTCCCGAGAGGATCGACAGCAGCGTGGACTTCCCCGAGCCGGAGGCGCCGACGATCGCCGTGAGCTCCCCGCGCTCGACGGCGAGGGTGAGACCCTGCAGGGCCTGCACCTCGACGCCCTCCGCCGAGAAGATGCGCACGAGGTCGGTGCAGCGGATGTGGGGGTTCATCTCTCTCCCATCTTGAACGTCGCGGCGGGCGCGAGGCGCCGTCCGAGTGCGAGGGCGACGGCTCCCGCCGCGGCCGCCGCGACGAGCACCGCGAGCACCGCGAGCCCGACCGCGAGGGGGTCGACGACGGGGCGCGGCACGATCTCGCCGCCGACGAACGCCCGCAGATCGACGGCGGAGGTCACGACGAACGGCAGCGCGAGCCCGAGGGCCACGCCGACGACGATCGACGCGACGACGACGGGGGCGGACTCCCACACGAGGATGCGGCGCTGCTGCCGCCGGTCGGCGCCGATGACGCGCAGCACGCCCACGAGGTGGCCGCGGGCGGCGCCCGCCGCGAGCGTCGCGAGCACGAGGGCGAGCACGGTGAGGGCGAGCGCCGATCCTGCGGCGAGGGGCAGCGCCGCCTCGATCCCGCCGATGACGGGTGAGGAGCGCACGTCCTCGAGCACGCCCCGCGCGGTCATGACCTCGACGGTCTGCGCCGCCTTCTCGCTCAGCGGCTCGGTCACCGCGCGCGCGACCGCGGCGGCGACGCGCTCGACCTCGTCGGGGTCGTCGACGGCCACGAGCAGGCGCCCGGCGACGACCGTCCCGCGCCCGAGCGGCTCGGCGAACCGCGCATCCGCGAGCACCCAGTCGCGCGTCACGCCCGGGAGGGCGTCGGGGGAGGCCGTCGCGACGAGCGCGACGCCCGTCGCGCCGATCTCGGCGTCACCGCCCGCGGAGCCGCGGAGGTCCCGGGAGACGACGACCGGGATGCGGCCGTCGACCTCGTCCCCGAGCTCGGGCAGCTCGGGCCGGATGGCGTGCAGCGCCGCGGTGTCGGCGAGCACGAGCGTGAACCCGCTCGTGCCGAGGTCGTCGGAGAGCTGGAGGCCGGGGCTGCGCGTGAGCGCTGCCGCCGCCCGCACGCCCTCGAGCTGCGCGACGGCCGTCACGGTCTCGGGCGCGATCTCGACCGCGCGCACCTGGATGTCGGCTCCCGCCTCGGCGGCCGCCGCGCGCGTGACGCCGATGCTGAGCGTCGTGCCGAGCACCGAGGAGAACACGACGACCGTGACGCCGAGCACGAGCGCGAACGACGCTGTCGGCCCGTACACGGGTGCGCGCACCGCGCGGGCGACGCCGACGAGCCCGACGGCGCTGTCACCCCGGCGCACGCGATCGAGCACGAGCCGCAGCGGGATCGGGTAGAGCCGGAGCGCGAGCACGCACACGGCGGCCGCGAGCAGCACGGGCGTGAGGGCGAGCAGGGGGTCGATGCCGACCGCGCCCGCGGAGGCCACGAGCCCGCGACGGGACAGCAGCAGGAGCGCGAGCGCCGCGGCGCCCACGAGGAGCGCCTCGGCGAGCAGACGCGCGC
>JAEYVF010000036.1 GCA_023432005.1 Actinomycetes bacterium | reverse complement strand
GCCTACGCCGACCGGGCCGCCGCACCGCGGGTCAGAAGACATCGGGAGACGGCGTCGAGGCCCAGCGGATCGTGACGTCGGCATGGCGGTCGAAGCGGTAGCCGAGGCCGCGCACGGTGCGCACGATGTCCTCGTAGGCGCCGAGCTTGGAACGCAGACGCCGCACGTGCACGTCGATCGTGCGCTCGTTGGGAACGTCGTCGCCTCCGTCGGCCCACAGCGTCGAGATGATCTCGCCGCGATCGATCGTGCGGCCCTCGCGGAGCACGAGGAACTGCAGCAGCTCGAACTCCTTGTAGGTGAGCGGGGCGACCTCGCCGTCGAGCTGCACGCGCTTGCGCGAGATGTCGATGACGACGCCGCCCTTGGGCTCGGGCGCCTCGGCGGGCTCGGCGCTCTGGCGATGCTTGGCGAGCGCCGCCGGGTCCTGCAGGGCGAGGCGCACGACCTCGACGTCGCGCCCGCCCGCCCCGCGCGGGGCGAGGGCGACGGCGGCGTAGGTCTCGGCACCGGGGACGAGCTCGGCGACGGTGCGCTTGAGCGCCTCCACGAGCTGCGGGAGCGAGATCCCCGCGGTGACGGCCTTGAGCTCGTCGACGCCCACGTAGAGGGCGAAGCCGCGAGCCTCGGTTCCGTCGGGGACGGCACGGATGCGCGGCCGCTCCGCCTCGGGGGCCTGCTGCTCGGCGGTGCGCGGCACGGGGTAGGGGCGGGTCGGGGTGCGGAGGGTGTCGAGGGTGGCGAGAGACATGTCGTCGAATCCTTGCGAGGTGTCGGCGGCCGCGTCGTCGAAGGAGGCGGCAGGCCGGGGGTTGTCGAAGCTGGGTGCGCCATCCGGGCGGTCGGAGCCGGATGTCGGGGAGTTCACCATCGGGGGTTCACTCGGGCGAGGGGTGGCTTACGCGCACATTCGACAACACATGACCGAGCGCTCCGCGGGCATCATCATGCCGGCGTTCCCGTGGGCCTCGAAGGAGGTCGTGGGGTGCGCGTGAACGGTCATGCACAAGAGTTTGGGCGACCGTTACGCCGTGTGTCAAACGAGCCGTGAAACGGGTCGTAACAAAGGACGCTCCGTGATAGGCCGTCATCTGACGACGGCCGGGCGCCGCGGATCCGCGGTTCAGAGGGGCCTTGTCGGCACTCGTTTGCGGCCGCGACCGCGCTCGTGGCCGGAAACGGCCGGGCGCCGCGGATTATCGCGGCGCAAGATATTCAGACCAGACCGTACAGGCGGTCGCCCGCGTCGCCGAGGCCGGGCACGATGTAGCCCTTCTCATTGAGCTTCTCATCGAGGGCGCCGACGACGATCGTCACCTCGCGACCCTCGGTGGCGCGGCGCACGGCCTCGAGCCCCTCCGGTGCGGCGATGAGGCAGACGGCTGTCACGTCGACCGCGCCGCGTGCGAAGAGGAACTCGATCGCCGCACCGAGCGAGCCGCCCGTCGCGAGCATGGGGTCGAGGATGAAGCACTGGCGGTTCGAGAGGTCCTCGGGCAGGCGCTCGGCGTAGGTCGTGGGCTCGAGGGTCTCCTCGTCGCGCACCATGCCGAGGAAGCCGACCTCGGCGGTCGGCACGAGCTTGACCATGCCCTCCAGCATCCCGAGCCCGGCGCGCAGGATGGGCACGACGAGCGGGCGCGGGGTCGCGATGGCGAGCCCGGTGGTCTCGGCGACCGGCGTCTTCACGGTGACCTCGGTGGTGCGCACGTTGCGCGTCGCCTCGTAGGCGAGCAGGGTCACGAGCTCCTCGGCGAGGGCGCGGAAGACGGGCGACGGGGTGCGCTCGTCGCGCAGGACGGTGAGCTTGTGGGTGATGAGGGGATGGTCGGCGACGTGCACTCGCATAGGCTCAATCTATGCCCTCGAGCACCCACGAGGAGGCCATGCGCCTCGCGCTCGCGGAGGCGGAGCTCGCTCTCGCATCCGGCGACGTGCCGGTGGGAGCGGTCGTGCTGGCGCCTGACGGCACCGTCCTGGCGCATGGTCGGAACGAGCGCGAGAGGCACGGCGACCCGACCGCTCACGCGGAGGTCGTCGCCATCAGGCGCGCGGCGCAGGTGCGCGGCGACTGGCACCTCGACGACACGACTCTCGTCGTGACGCTCGAGCCGTGCGTCATGTGCGCGGGCGCCATCCTCGCGGCCCGCATCCCGCGTGTGGTCTTCGGCGCGTGGGACGAGAAGGCGGGCGCCTCGGGGAGCGTGCACGATCTGCTCCGCGACCGCCGACTGCCCTATCGCTCCGAGGTGATCCCGGGCGTGCTCGAGGCCGAGTGCGCCGCGGTGCTCACCCGCTTCTTCCAGGAGGCGCGCGCCTCCGAGCTCTGAGGTGTCGCTTTCCGTCGCCTGGGGCGGGCCGTGGGCGACCGGAAGTGACACCTCGGATCAGCGGATGAGGTGCTCGCCGAGCAGGGCGCGGGCGGCATCCCGCTCGGCGGGGGGCACGACGACGCCCGCGAGCTGATCGAGCGGCAGCACCGGGTGCCGGGCGCGCGCCCCCAGCTTGGGGCCGCTCACGAGCAGGTAGGTCTCACGGCTCACGGCGGCGAGCGCGCGTTTGACTGCGGCGTCGTCGGGGTCGTCGGTCGTGACGCCGTGGTCGGGGTGCACGCCGGATGCGCCGAGCAGGAAGCGGTCGGCGCCGACGCGCGCGATCGCCTCGAGGGCGAGGGCGCCGCCCGACGTCATCGAGTGGCGCCCGAGCTCGCCGCCGAGCAGCAGCACGCGGGCGTCCGAGTGCTCGGCCGCGGCGATCGCAACGTGCGGGCTCGGGGTCGCGATCGTGAGGCCGGCGCCGATCGGGATGCGTCGGGCCAGCGCGAGCGCGGTCGTGCCGCCGTCGAGCGCGATCGTCATGCCGGGTTCGAGCAGCGCGAGCGCGCTCTCGGCGACGCGCTCCTTGCCGGAGTCGTCGTCGCGTTCGGCGAAGGGTCGCTCGGATGCGTCGAACGGCAGCGCCCCGCCGTAGACGCGACGGGCGAGGCCGGCATCCGCGAGCTCGCGCAGGTCGCGGCGCACGGTGTCCTCGGAGATGCCGAGTTCTGCGGCGACCTCCTTCGCCACGACGCGGCCGTCGCGCGCGAGGAGTTCGATGAGGTGCCGCTTGCGCTGTTTCGCCAGCATCCGTGTTCCTTCCGGGTCTTGCATGTTGTTGCACGGTTAACGCTACACTCGCGCCGTGACCGCATCAATGCTCATCCTCATCGCCGGCCCATACCGCTCGGGCACCGACGGAGACCCCGCCCGCATCGCGGCGAACCTGCGGCGGCTCGAGGCCGCATCCGCGCCCCTCTACCGCCTCGGGCACGTGCCCATGATCGGGGAGTGGGTGGCGCTCCCCACCATCCGCGAGCTCGGCGACCAGCCGGGCGGCGAGCCCGACGTCATGTACGAGACCGCCTCGCGCCTGCTGCAGCACTGCGACGCCGTGCTGCGCCTCCCGGGGGTCTCGGCCGGCGCGGACGAGGACGTGCGCATCGCGCGGGAGCGCGGTCTGCCGGTCTACACCGATCTCGCCCAGGTGCCGCGCGCGAGCTGAGAACGACCGAGGCGTCGCCCTCCCGAAGGAAGGCGACGCCTCGAAGAGCGAAGGGGATCAGCGCCAGAGCACGGCGACGAGCACGTTGATGGCGGCCGTGCCGCCCGCGGTGTGGAACCACGGGTTCACGCGGCGGCCCTTCTTCTGCGCGAGGTAGCCGCCGATCGCGCCGATCAGCACGATGACCGCGAGGCCGAGCTTCACGGCGATCTTGATCGAGTTGTAGTCGCGGTCGAGCACGGCCTCGCCGATGCCGACCATGGCGACGCCCGTGGCGAGCTGGATGATCGCGCCCGTGAGCACGAGACCGGTCGCGAAACCCTCCTTCTTGCGCATCTGCAGGATGAAGGGGCCGACGATGATGGCGAGCCCGAAGACGTGGGTGGCGAGCAGGATGTTCTGGACGATTTCCATGGTGGGGTTCCGCTCTCTGGTGATTGCCGGGTCGGGGGCCGGGTCGGTCCGGCCGAAGCTCAGTCGGTGCTCTTGATCACGATCGCGTCGGTCGACGGATGCTCGCCCTCGCGCGCGACGTAGATGTCGGGCTCGAGGTAGATGACGCGGGCGACGGGCACGGCGGCGCGCACGTCCTTCTCGATCGCGTCAATCGCCGCGGCGACCTCGGCGGCGCGGGTCGCCTTCGGCACGGCGATCTTCGCCGCGACGAGCAGCTCGTCGGGGCCGAGGTAGAGGGTCTTCATGTGAATGACGGCCTCGACCTGCGGGTGCCCGTTGAACGCCGCGAGGATCTTCGCCACGACATCCGGCTCGGCGCCCTCGCCGACCAGCAGGCTCTTGGTCTCGATGCCGAGGATGACGGCGACGACCACGAGGAGCACGCCGATCGCGATCGTGCCGACGCCGTCCCACAGGTTGTCGCCCGTGAGCACCGTGAGGCCGACGCCGAGCAGCGCGAGCACGAGCCCGAGGAGGGCCGCGATGTCCTCGAGCAGCACGACGGGCAGCTCGGGCTGCTTCGCCCGGCGCACGAACTGCACCCAGTTCTGCGTGCCGCGCACGTGGTTGGACTCCTTGACCGCCGTGCGCAGCGAGAAGCTCTCGAGCCCGATCGCGATGACGAGCACGAGGATCGGCAGCCACGCGTTCTCGAGCGGGTGCGGGTGCGTGAGCTTCTCGATGCCCTCGTAGATGGAGAACACGCCGCCGACCGAGAACAGGATGATCGCCACGACGAACGCGTAGACGTAGCGCTCGCGTCCGTAGCCGAACGGATGCTCGGCATCCGCGGCCTTCTTCGCCTTGCGGCCGCCGAGCAGCAGCAGCAGCTGGTTGCCGGAGTCGGCCACCGAGTGCACGCCTTCCGCGAGCATCGAGCTCGACCCGGAGAAGAACCACGCGATGAACTTGGTGATCGCGATCCCGAGGTTCGCCAGGAATGCCGCGATGATCGCCTTCGTGCCGCCGGACGCGCTCATGCCCCGATTCTAGGATGAGGCGCATGACCACCCTCCCTCCCCTCGCCGTGCTGGGCGCCGGTTCGATGGCGGGAGCCATCGTGCGCGGCCTGATCGCGGCCGGGGTCGACCCCGCATCCGTGACCGTGAGCACGCGCAGCACGGCATCCGCCGACGTGTGGCGCGCCGAGGGCGTGCGCGCGATCGCGCTCGAGGAGCGAGCGGATGCCAACGCGGCCGCCGTCGAGGGTGCGGGCGTCGTGCTGCTCGGCGTGAAGCCCGCGATGATCGTCGACACCCTGCGCGAGGTCGCGGGCGCGCTCGCCCCGGATGCGGTGGTCGTGAGCGTCGCGGCGGGCGTCACGACCGCGACGATGGAGGGCGTCGTGCCGAACCCCGTCGTGCGGACGATGCCCAACACGCCCGCGCTCGTGCGCCGTGCCGTCACCGGGATCGCGGCCGGGTCGCGCTCGGGCGAGGCCGAGCTCGCGCTCGCGCGCGAGCTGTTCGAGGCGGTCGGCGTCGTCGTCGAGCTCCCCGAGGACCGCATCGATGCGCTCTCGGCGATCTCGGGATCGGGTCCCGCGACGGTCTACTTCCTCGTCGAGAGGCTCACCGAGACGGCCGAGCGGCTCGGCTTCGCACGCGACGACGCGCGCCTCATGGCCGAGCAGACCCTCGTGGGGTCGGCGCTGCTGCTCGAGTCGACGGGCGAGGAGCCCGCCGAGCTCCGCCGCCGCGTCACGAGCCCCAAGGGCACGACCGAGCGCCTCATCGCGGTGCTCGAGGAGGCCGGGCTCGCCGACGTGTTCGAGCGCGCCGCGGAGGCCGCGATCGCGCGCGCCCGGGAGCTCGCCGGCTCGTAGCCGAGTCGCGGGCGGGCTCCCGCGAGGGGACTACAACCCCTTGATGAAGTCCTTCACGGGCACCTTCGCGCCGTTCTTGATGTCCTCGATCGTCGAGTCGGGGATGTCCTTGACGAGCGGGAGGTCGAGGTTCTTCGCGAACTCGCCGATCGTGTCGAGGATCTGATCCGTGTCGAGACCCTTGAGCGTCGGCGCCACCTGCTCCCAGAGCCCCTGGAGCGTCTTCGCGTCGAGACCCTTGCCGCCGAGCAGCCCGCCGACCGCGTCGCCGAGCCCACCGAGATCGAAACCGGACATCGTGGCTTCCCTTCTGGCTGCGGCGCTACTGCAGTGCCGCGAACTTCTCGAGATCCGGGGTGGAGCCCGAGGCGATGATGAGGTCGTGATTCGAGATGACCGTCTCGGCGGTCGCGTAGGTGAACTCCTTGCCGGGGCTCTTCACGCCGACGACGGTGATCCCGTAGCGCTGGCGCACGTGCGACTCGGCGAGGCTCATGCCCCGGATGGGCTTCGGCGGGTACATCTTCACGATCGCGAAGCCGTCGTCGAACTCGATGAAGTCGATCATCCGTCCCGAGACGAGGTGCGCGACGCGCTCGCCGGCCTCCGCCTCCGGGTAGATGACGTGGTTGGCGCCGATGCGGCTCAGGATCTTGCCGTGCGACTGGCTGATCGCCTTCGCCCAGATCTGCGGCACCTTGAGGTCGACGAGGTT
>JAEYVF010000031.1 GCA_023432005.1 Actinomycetes bacterium | reverse complement strand
AGGGTCACCGCGCCCATGGCGGTGTCGGCGGCGAGACGCGTGGAGTCGGTCATGTCGCCTACAACATACTTGATGCGACAACTATTCCGCCAGGGGTGCGCCCTGTTCGCGGGCTTCACGCGCGGGCGCCGGTCGCGGCAGGGTGGGGGCATGTCGTCGTGGGGGGAGCCGCCGGACGCGGCGCACCCCCCGTACGCCGCGCCGCAGCAGCCCCCGTCGCCCGCGCCGCATCCGACGTACGCGGCGTCGGCGATGTACGCCCAGGTGCCTCGGTACGTCCCGCAGCCCGTCGACGCGCGGCCCCGCATCCGGGTGAGCACCTTCGTCTGGTTCACCGTGGTGCTCGTCGCGGTCATCGTGCTCATCTGGCTCTCGGGCCCGGTGTCTCCGCTGCGGCCGGGCGTCGACGCCCCCGGCATCTACGCCGACACGAGCGGGGAGTACGCGGTGAAGACGGAGAACCTGGGGAACGCCACGGGAACCGACGTGGAGGACGCCGTCGACCGGATCAGCGGCGGCATCTCCGCTCTCGTGGTGGATGACACGTGCGGCGAGGTCGCGGTCGCGTGCGTCTTCCGGGACTCGTCGACGATCTTCGTGACGCCCCGGTTCGCGCGGATGTCGGAGGAGGAGATCCTGCGCGACCAGGGGATGTCGTGGGACCACATCATCCAGCACGAGTTCATGCACGTGCTGCAGGGCAAGCTCGGGTCGGAGCACGCCGAGAGCGCGCGGCTGCGGGCGATGTTCTCCGAGCTGCCCGTGGGCGCCGAGTACTACGGGGACGACGTCGACTGGCCGGTCGAGCTCGAGGCCGACTGCATGGCGGAGGCGCGGTATCCCGACTTCCGTCACGCGTACGTGGGGCGCTGCAGCGAGGAGCAGCTCGACTTCGCGCGGGCGACGCTCCGGGCGGCGCTCGGTGAGGGGTCGGGCTAGGCCGTCAGCCGCTCGATGAGCTCGCGGTAGCGGGCCGCCGTGCGCTCCACGATCTCCGCGGGCAGGGTCGGCGGCGTGCCCGTCCTGTCCCAGTTGGTCGCGAGCCAGTCGCGCACGATCTGCTTGTCGAAGCTGTCGAGGCGGTGAGCTCCTCCCGCGGCGTACAGCTCGGCGTCCCAGTAGCGCGAGGAGTCGGAGGTGAGCACCTCGTCGGCGAGCGTGATCTCGCCCGTCTCGGGGTCGCGACCGAACTCGAACTTCGTGTCGGCGAGGATGACGCCGCGCTCCTCCGCGATCGCCGAGGCCTCGGCGAACACGCGCAGGCTGAGCTCGCGGATCGCCGCGGCATCCGGCTCGCCCACGAGCTCGACCGTGCGCTCGTAGGAGATGTTCTCGTCGTGCTCGCCGAGCGGGGCCTTGTAGGCGGGTGTGTAGATGGGCTCGGGCAGCCGGTCGCCGTTCTCGAGGCCCGCGGGCAGCAGGATGCCGCAGACCGACTGCGTCTGCTGGTACTCGGCCCAGCCCGAGCCGACGAGGTAGCCGCGCACGACCGCCTCGATCGGGAACATGTCGAGTCGCTTCACGAGCATCGCGCGCTCGGCGACATCCGGCGGCACGGGCGTCGACAGGGCGGCGAGCCCGCCCCGGGTCGGCTCCGCGAGATGGTTCGGCACGTGGAGCCGCCCGAACCACCACAGGCTCAGCTGCGTGAGCAGCGCCCCCTTGCCCGGGATGCCGGGCTCGAGCACTTGGTCGAACGCGCTCACCCGGTCGGACGCGACGACGAGCGCGCGACCCGGCTCGGCATCCGAGAGGTAGAGATCCCGCACCTTGCCCGAGTACTCGTGGCGCCAGCGCAACGCCTCGAGCCGGGCGTCGGCGGCGCTCATCGCACGACCCGCTCGGCGATGTCGCGGCGGTAGTGGCCGCCCTCGAGCCGGATGCGGCCGAGGGCCTCGTAGGCCGCGTCGCGCGCCGCGCGGAAACCGTCGCCGCGACCCACGACACCGAGCACGCGCCCGCCCGTGGCGATGAAGCGCCCGTCGGACTCCGCGGTGCCCGCGTGCAGGATCGTGACGCCGGGAACCTCGGCAGCCTCCGCGAGGCCCTCGAGCTCCCGTCCCGTGATGGGGTCCTCGGGGTAGCCCTCGCTCGCCAGGACGACCACGACGGCGTCCTCGTCCGAGAACGTCGGATACGGCATCCGCCCGAGCGAGCCCGTCGCGGCCGCGAGCAGCAGCTGCGAGAGCGGGGTCGTGAGGCGCGGCAGCACGACCTGGGTCTCGGGGTCGCCGAAGCGCGCGTTGAACTCGATGACGCGCACGGCGCCTCCGGCCGGCCCGCCCTCGTCGGTGATGATGAGGCCGCAGTAGAGCAGCCCGATGAAGGGCGTGCCCTCCGCCTCGAGGGCGCGGACCGTCGGCAGGGCGATCGTGTCGAGCACCTCGTCGACGAACGCCGCCTCGGCTCCCCAGCGGTCGGCGAGCCACGGCAGGGGCGAGTAGGCGCCCATGCCGCCCGTGTTCGGACCCTCGTCGCCGTCGAAGGCGCGCTTGTAATCCTGGGCGGGGCTGAGCGGAACGACGTCGTGGCCGTCGGCGAGGAAGAAGAGCGAGACCTCGGACCCTGCGAGGAACTCCTCGACGAGCACGGGGCCGT
>JAEYVF010000024.1 GCA_023432005.1 Actinomycetes bacterium | reverse complement strand
AGTTCAAGAACAAGACCGGGTACAAGAAGCGCCAGGGCCACCGCTCGGAGCTCACCCGCGTCAAGATCACCGGCATCAAGTAAGCAGGGGCTGCAGACATGGCACACAAGAAGGGCGCATCGTCCACCCGCAACGGTCGTGACTCGAACGCGCAGCGCCTCGGCGTCAAGCGCTTCGGCGGCCAGGTCGTTAAGGCCGGCGAGATCCTCGTCCGCCAGCGCGGCACCCACTTCCACCCCGGCGTCAACGTCGGCCGCGGTGGCGACGACACGCTGTTCGCCCTCGAGGCGGGCGCCGTGGAGTTCGGAACCAAGGGCGGCCGCAAGGTCGTCAACATCGTCGTCCCGGCGTAGTCGCCCGGGCCACGGATACTTGCCCCGCAGCGGGGCTTTCGCGAAGGGCGGGCTGAGGCTCGCCCTTCGCTGTTTGTACGGATCGAGAAGCGAGAGCAGGAGGAGCGGATGGCGACCTTCGTCGACCAGGTGACGCTGCACCTGCGCGCGGGCCACGGTGGCAACGGCTGCGTGTCGGTGCGGCGCGAGAAGTTCAAGCCGCTCGCGGGTCCGGACGGCGGCAACGGAGGCCACGGCGGCGACATCGTGCTCGTGGCCGATCCGCAGGTCACGACGCTGCTCAACTACCACCGTGCGCCGCACCGCTCGAGCGGCAACGGCGGCCCCGGCATGGGCGACCACCGCGCCGGCTACCAGGGCGAGGAGCTCGTGCTCCCGGTTCCCGTCGGCACCGTCGTCTCGACGCCCGAGGGCGAGCAGCTCGTCGACCTCGTCGAGCCCGGCATGCGCTTCGTCGTGGCGGAGGGCGGCCAGGGCGGCCTCGGCAACGCGGCGCTCTCGACCCAGAAGCGCAAGGCCCCGGGGTTCGCGCTCCTCGGCACGCTCGGCTGGGAGGGCGACGTCGTCCTCGAGCTCAAGACCGTCGCGGATGTCGCCCTCGTCGGCTACCCGAGCGCGGGCAAGTCGAGCCTCATCGCCGCGCTCTCGGCCGCGAAGCCGAAGATCGCCGACTACCCGTTCACGACCCTGCACCCCAACCTCGGCGTCGTCGAGGCGGGCGACACCCGCTACACGATCGCCGACGTGCCGGGCCTCATCGAGGGCGCCAGCGAGGGCAAGGGCCTCGGCCTCGAGTTCCTGCGTCACGTCGAGCGCTGCTCGGCGCTCCTGCACGTGCTCGACTGCGCCACGCTCGAGCCCGGCCGCGATCCCGTGAGCGATCTCGACGTCATCCTGGGCGAGCTCGCGGCGTATCCGGTTCCCGAGGGGCAGACTCCCCTCCTCGAGCGCCCCCAGCTCATCGCGCTCAACAAGGTCGACGTGCCTGACGGCAGGGAGCTCGCCGACTTCGTGCGCCCGCTGCTCGAGGAGCGCGGCTACCGCGTCTTCGAGGTGTCGGCCGTGAGCCACGCGGGCCTGCGCCCGCTGTCGTTCGCCCTCGCCGAGCTCGTCGAGGCCGACCGTGCGGCGAAGGCGGCGACACCGCCTCCCGCCCGCATCGTCATCCGTCCGCGCGCCGTCGACGAGGCGGAGTTCGAGGTGCGGGTCGAGGGCGGCACCGAGACGATCTACCGCGTGGTGGGCGCGAAGCCCGAGCGCTGGATCGAGCAGACCGACTTCACGAACGAGGAGGCCGTCGGATACCTCGCCGATCGGCTCGCGAAGCTCGGGGTCGAGGAGGAGCTCTTCGAGAAGGGCGCCGTGCCCGGCTCGACCGTCATGATCGGCCAGATGGTCTTCGACTGGGAGCCGACGCTCACCTCCACGGCGGAGCTCATCACGAGCCCGCGTGGCACCGACTCCCGCCTCGACGACAACGCGCGTCTCACGCGCGCCGAGCGTCGCGAGCGGTATCACGAGCGCATGGACGCCAAGGCGGCCGCCCGTGCCGAGCTCGAGGCCGAGCGCGAGGCCGGCCTGTGGGCCGACGAGGACGAGGGCGACGAGCCCGACGACGGCGACGTCGAGGTGGTCTACCCGGGGGAGGGCCGGTGACTCAGCATGCGTCGGCACAGGGTCTGCGGGCCGCGGTGACGGATGCCACGCGCATCGTCGTGAAGGTCGGGTCGAGCTCCATCTCGGGCGCCAACGTCGACCAGATCGAGCCGCTCGTCGACGCCCTCGCCGCCGCCCACGCGCGCGGCGCCGAGGTCGTGCTGGTGTCATCCGGCGCGATCGCGACGGGCATGCCCTACCTGCAGCTCGACGCACGCCCCTCCGATCTCGCGACGCAGCAGGCGGCCGCAGCCGTCGGCCAGAACGTGCTCATCTACCGCTACCAGCAGTCCCTGCGTCGCTACCGCATCGTGGCGGGCCAGGTGCTGCTCACGGCGGGCGACCTCGAGAACCCGACGCACCGCTCGAACGCCCAGCGCGCCATGGAGCGGCTGCTCGGCCTGCGCATCCTGCCGATCGTCAACGAGAACGACACGGTCGCGACCCACGAGATCCGCTTCGGCGACAACGATCGGCTCGCGGCGCTCGTCTCCGAGCTCATCGGCGCCGACCTGCTCGTGCTGCTCTCGGACGTCGACGCGCTCTACACGCGGCCCCCGCACGAGCCGGGCGCCCGCCCGATCGCGCGCGTGCCGTTCGACGACGATCTCTCGGGCGTCGAGCTCGGCGACATCGGCTCGGCAGGCGTCGGAACGGGAGGCGCGGGCACGAAGATCGCGGCCGCGAAGCTCGCCGCATCCTCCGGGACGGCCGTGCTGCTCGCCTCGACGGCGAACGTCGCGGCGGCCCTCGCGGGCGAGCCGACGGGAACCTGGTTCGAGCCCGCCTCCCGCTGAGCAGTGCGTGAGGCGTGCCGAACGCTGTAGCGGTTGCCGATGCGCGCGCGAGATGACGGGTGCGCGTCGCCGATCGGTGTAGCGCGTGGCGCTCAGATCCCAAGCGCTACAGCCTTTGGCAGAACGCGCCATCGATAGACTCGCGGGATGGTCGCCACAGCCGCACTCGACGACAAGCTCTCCGCCGCCCGCACCGCATCCATCGCCCTCGCGCAGGCCTCGACATCGCAGAAGAACGCGGGCCTCGAGGCGATCGCCCGCGCCGTCGAGACGGGCGCCGACCGCATCCTGCCGGCCAACGAGCTCGACCTCGCGAACGGGCGCGAGAGCGGGATGTCGCAGGGCCTGCAGGATCGCCTGCGCCTCGACGAGGGCCGCCTCGCGGGCCTCGCCTCCGCCACGCGCGACGTCATCGCGCTTCCCGACCCCATCGGCACCGTGCTGCGCGGCTCGACCCTCCCCAACGGCCTGCAGCTCACGCAGGTGCGCGTGCCGTTCGGCGTCGTGGGTGCCATCTACGAGGCGCGCCCCAACGTCACGATCGACATCGCCGCGCTCGCGCTCAAGTCGGGCAACGCCGTCGTGCTGCGCGGCGGCAGCGCGGCCGAGAACACCAATCGCGTGCTCGTCGAGCTCATCCAGAGCGCCCTCGCCTCGGTGGGCCTGCCCGCGGATGCCGTGCAGACGATCGACGAGTTCGGTCGCGAGGGCGCCACGCAGCTCATGCAGGCGCGCGGCCTCGTCGACGTGCTCATCCCGCGCGGGTCGGCGGGCCTCATCGACACGGTCGTGCGCGAGTCGAAGGTGCCCGTCATCGAGACGGGCGCCGGTGTCGTGCACCTCTTCCTCGACAAGACGGCGGACGAGGCGATGGCCGCCGAGATCGCCGTCAACTCGAAGGTGCAGCGCCCGAGCGTGTGCAACGCCCTCGAGACGCTCCTCGTCGACTCCGACGCGGCCGAGCGCCTCCTGCCTCCCGTGCTGAAGGCCCTCGCCGACAACGGCGTCACGATCCACGGCGACGAGCGCACGCGCGCGCTCTACCCGGATGCCGTCCCGGTCACCGACGACGACTGGTCGACCGAGCACATGAGCCTCGACCTCTCCGTGAAGGTCGT
This sequence comes from Actinomycetes bacterium, assembly GCA_023432005.1. Classification (GTDB taxonomy): domain Bacteria; phylum Actinomycetota; class Actinomycetes; order Actinomycetales; family Microbacteriaceae; genus Homoserinibacter. The sequence continues at coordinate 1,192 of JAEYVF010000024.1, read as the reverse complement.
CGACGACCTCGACGAGGCGCTCGACCACATCCGCCGCTACTCGACCCACCACACCGAGTCGATCGTGACGAACGACATGGGGACGGCGAACCGCTTCCTCGCGGAGGTCGACTCGGCTGTCGTCATGGTCAACGCGTCGACGCGCTTCACCGACGGCGGGGAGTTCGGCTTCGGCGCCGAGGTGGGCATCTCGACGCAGAAGCTGCACGCGCGCGGCCCCATGGGCCTCCCGGAGCTCACGAGCACGAAGTGGATCGTGCGCGGCGAGGGCCAGACCCGCCAGTAGCGCGCGTGCGGGGCCGGGCCTCGGATCGGGCTAGAATCGACCCCATGCTCAGCACGCTCCTGGTCGAGGTCCACGAAGAGCTCGCCCCGATGATCGCCCCGCCGTGGGTGTTCGCCCTCATCGCCGCCGTCATCTTCATCGTGCTCGGGTTCGTCACGTACAGCTACCGTGACGTCGCCAACCGTCACGCCGACAAGGTCGCCGCGCACGACGCCGCGCACGGTCACGGCGGCGACCACCACTAAGCTCGCGCTGTGAGCGAAGGAGCCGCGCGCCGACCTCGGATCGGCGTCATGGGAGGCACCTTCGACCCCATCCATCACGGCCACCTCGTGGCCGCGAGCGAGGTGCAGCAGACCCTCGAGCTCGACGAGGTCGTGTTCGTGCCCACGGGTCAGCCGTGGATGAAGTCCGACGTGAGCCCGGCCGAGCATCGCTACCTCATGACGGTCATCGCCACCGCCTCGAATCCGCGCTTCACCGTGAGCCGCGTCGACATCGATCGCGACGGCCCGACCTACACGATCGACACCCTGCGCGACCTGCGCGCGCAGCGTCCGGATGCCGATCTGTTCTTCATCTCGGGCGCGGATGCGGTGGCCCAGATCCTGCAGTGGAAGGACGTCGCCGAGCTCTGGGAGCTCGCGCATTTCGTAGCGGTTTCACGGCCAGGGCACGCCCTCGACATTCGCGCATTGCCGGAGGCTGGCGTAAGCTCGTTGGAAGTGCCCGCTCTGGCGATCTCCTCGACGGAGTGCCGTGAGCGAGTGGGCCGGGGGTTCCCGGTGTGGTACTTGGTCCCCGATGGTGTTGTGCAGTACATCTCCAAGCACCACCTCTATCGGAGTACGACATGACGACCTACCAGGATCAGCCGCTTTCGCGCCGCGAGATCCGGGAGCGCGA
>JAEYVF010000081.1 GCA_023432005.1 Actinomycetes bacterium | reverse complement strand
GCCCCCGCGCCCGCCTCGGCCACCGCATCCGCCCCGACCGCGGCCCACGCGGTGACGGAGGAGACGGTCGTGCGCTCCCGCGGACCCGCCGTGCTCCCGGAGGAGCCTCCCGCGCCGACGCCGTCCGACGGGCGGCCCCGCTCGCGGCGGGGCCTCCTGACGGGCATCGTCGTCGGCGTGGTCGCCGTCGTCGTCACGGCGGCCGTCGTCGTCGCGGTCGTGATGTTCGGCGGGTCCCCGGAGGGGGCGACGCCGACGGCGAAGCCGACGACCGGTGACGGCGGGGAGGCGATCGTGCCCCAGCCCATCCCCGTGCCGGTGCTCGCCGGTGGCCCCACCCTCGAGGGCTCGACGGTCTCCTTCACCGTCGAGAACCCCGATCCGGAGGAGGACGACCAGTTCATGTGGCAGCTGAACAACCGCCCCGACCTGCCGCAGCGCCACACGAGCGCCGACGGCGTCATCGTCGTGGAGGGCTACGCGGGGGTGCCGCTGTGCGTCGACGTCATGGTGCTGCGCAAGGGGAAGACCTCCGACGTGCTGATCGCGTGCTACCCGCCAGCCGGATGATGACGAACTCCCTGCGCATCGACTTCTGCGGCGAGAAGTTCACGGCGACGCCCGGCACGGATTTCGTGGTGGGGCGCGAGGGCGACCTCGAGATCGACGACAACCCGTACCTGCACCGCCGCTTCCTGCTGCTGACGGAGGAGCGCGGACTGTGGTGGATCGCGAACGTCGGCTCGCTGCTGTCGGCCACGATCACCGACGGCTCGGGCGGCGTTCAGGCGTGGCTGCCGCCCGGGGGCCGGCTCCCCATCGTCTTCCCGATGGTGCACGTGCTCTTCAGCGCCGGCTCGACGACCTACGACTTCACGATCGAGAACGACCAGGAGTACTTCTCGACCACCAACATCCACGCGGGCGCGTCGGGCACCACGACGATCGGCGTCGTGCCGCTCACGAGCTCGCAGCGTCTGCTCGTCGTGGCGCTCGCGGAGCACGTGCTGCGGCAGGACTCCCCGGGCCGCGGCGAGATCCCGAGCTCCGCGGAGGCGGCGGAGCGTCTCGGCTGGCCGCTCACGACCTTCAACCGCAAGCTCGACAACGTCTGCGAGAAGCTCGACAAGGTGGGTGTGCAGGGGCTGCGGGGAGGTCGTGGCAAGCTCGCCACGAATCGTCGCGCGCGGCTCGTCGAGTACGCCGTGGCGAGCCGTCTCGTGAGCCGCGAGGACGTCGTGCTGCTAGACCGGAACGCGGATTCCGAGGCCCCTCCGGGGCACGAGGAGGATGGGGAGTAGTACCCGTTCACGCGGCGAAAAGTTGTACCCCACTCATGTTAGCCTGAACGCGCTTGTCGCCCGGAGCAGGGGCGGGAACGGTTTCCGAGGGGGGCTTCAGGGGTGACGGCGAGGGAGTGGTGGCGCGCGCGCCGGAAGACCGTCGCGACCGTCACGACGATCTCCCTCATCGCCGGCGGAACGCTCACGGTCGCGGCTCTGCACCCCGGTTTCCCGGTCACCGACGTCGAGCTCACGTCGCGCGACGTGTGGGTCACGAACGGCGAGCTGCTGCGCGGCGGACGGCTCAACAAGCAGATCGACGAGCTCAACGCCTCCGTTATGGCGTCGTCCCCCGATTTCGACGTGCTCCAGGACGGCGACGCGCTCTTCCTCGTCGACCCCGACAACAGCCGCCTCGAGTCGGTCGATGCCGCATCGACGGCCGTCACGAGCTCCGTCGACCTGCCGCCCGCGGCGGAGGTCTCCTACGGCGGCGACGTCATCGCCGTGGTCTCGCGTGGTCAGCTCTGGGCACTGCCGTCTGTCGGCGACCTGCGGCTCGACGTCGTGTCGCAGCCGCCTCTCCTCGAGCTCGGCGACGGCGGCCACGCGGTCGTCACGCGCTCGGGCGAGATCGTCGCGATCTCGCCGAAACAGAAGAAGCTGTATCGCATCCCGACGCTCGCGGACGTGCCCACGGAGTCGTCGTTCCCCGGCATCGGCGAGTTCCAGCTCGCCGCGATCGGCGAGCGCGTCGTCGCCCTCGACACCTCGACGAACCAGCTCGTGCTCGACGACGGCACCATCCGCGAGCTCGGCGAGGTCAGGGCGCTCCGCCTGCAGCAGTCGGGCCCCGCCGCGGACGCCGCCGTCCTCGCCACGGGCGAGAGCCTGCTGCGGGTCGACCTCGCATCGGGCGGCGTCGAGGCCATCGACGCCGAGGTGACGTCGACGAACGACCCGGATGATGTGGCCGCGCCCGTCAACCAGGACGGCTGCGTGCACGGCGCGTGGGCACACGCCCAGCGCTACGTCTTCGCGTGCGCGGGCTCCGACGCATCCGTGTTCGACATCGAGCAGCCCACCTCGGGCGACCGCCTCGAGTTCCGCGTCAACCGCACCGTCATCGCCCTCAACAACCTCAGCAACGGCAACGTCTGGCTCCCCGCCGAGAACATGCGTCTCGTCGACAACTGGGAGGACGTGATCCCGCCGGAGCAGGAGGAGACCGAGGAGGAGGGCGACGACACCTCGGCCCTCCAGTCGTTCGAGGACACGCTCGCCGAGCGCACCGACCAGAATCGCGAGCCGACGGCCCTCGACGACGAGTACGGCATCCGTCCGAACCGCACGACGATCCTCGCGGTGCTCGACAACGACTCGGACCCGGACGGCGACGTGCTCGTCATCTCCGACCATTCGCCGATCGCCGAGTCGACCGGGCGCCTCGACTACATCGACGGGGGACGCGCGCTGCAGTTCACGCCCGCGCCCGACTACACGGGCGGCGTCAACTTCAGCTACACGGTCGACGACGGCCGCGGCGGCACCGCGACGGCGAACGTCACCGTGCGCGTGGTGCCGGATGCCGTCAACACCCTCCCGATCGAGCTGCGCACCTCGGCCACGAGCGTCGAGGCGAACCAGACGATCGCCTACAACGTGCTGTCGAACTGGCGCGACCCCGACGGCGACGACCTCTTCCTGCAGGGCGCCGCGCCCACCTCCGGCGACCTCGTGCGCTACACGCCCGACGGCCTCATCACCTTCACGCACCAGACCTCGGAGCTCGGCGAGAAGGAGGTGCAGTTCCAGGTCACCGACGGCGGCGGCGAGACCGTCACGGGGAAGCTCGTCGTCGACGTGAAGCCCGCGGGCGAGCTGGGGCCCGTCGGCACCCCCGACTTCGCGACGGCGTTCACGGGCGAGCAGGTGACGATCGAGCCGCTCGAGAACGATCTCTCGCCCTCGGGCGCCGTGCTCGCGCTGACGAGCGTCGACGAGCCGGGCGAGGGTGCCTCGATGTCGTACGACCCGCAGAAGGGCCAGGTGCAGTTCTCGGCCGGCGTGGCGGGCATCTACTACATCGAGTACTCGCTCGCGGCGGGCGCCGCGTCGAGCAAGGGCATCATCCGCGTCGACGTCCGGGACGTGCCCGCCGACGACCTGCCTCCGATCGCCGTCAAGGACACCGCGTACCTGCGCAGCGACGAGCCCACGACGGTCTCGGTGCTGAGCAACGACGTGAGCCCCGCCGGGCGCATCCTCGCGGTGCAGTCGGTCTCGGTTCCGCCGGACGTGCAGGCCAAGGGCGTCGTCGTGGAGCTCCTCGAGTCCACGCTCGTGCGCGTCACCTCGCCGCAGGCGCTCACCGCGCAGATCGGCTTCACCTACACGGTCTCCGACGGCAGCCGCACCGCGACCGCGGGCGTCACGATCGTGCCCGTCCCGCCGCTCACGAAGCATCAGCCTCCCATCGCGCGCGACGACGAGGTCACCGTGCGCGCGGGCGACATCGTGACGGTCGACGTGCTCGAGAACGACGAGCACCCGGACGACTCGCGCATGTTCCTCGCCGACGAGCTCGTGACGGAGCCGGCGGACGGCATCGCGTTCGTGAACTCCGACCGCGTGCGCTTCCAGGCGCCCGATGCGCCGGGCCAGTACCAGGCCGCCTACCGCGTGCTCGACGCCTACGGGGAGAGCGCCGCGGCCACCGTGACCTTCACCGTGACGCCGGTCGACGAGGACTCCAACCGCGAGCCGCGACCCGAGCCCGTCGTGGCGCGCGTGCTCTCGGGCGGCAGCATCCGCATCGACCTGCCGCTGCAGCGCATCGATCCGGATGGCGACTCGGTGCTGCTGCTCGGCACGCCCGCGAACCCCACCATGGGGACGATCGAGGAGATGGGCCCCGACTATCTGATCTACAGCTCGTTCCCCGGCATGAGCGGCACGGACGCCTTCTCCTACCAGGTGTACGACGCCTTCGGGAAGACGGGCACGGCCGACATCCGCATCGCGGTCATCGCCCCGCCGGACTCGACTCAGAACCCGAGCGCCGTGCCCGACAGCGTCTCGGTGCGCCCGGGCAAGATCGCCCAGCTCGACCTGACCGCGAACGACTCGGACCCGCAGGGCTCGCCGATCTCGGTCGACCGGGACCTCATCGAGGTGCCGGAGGGGATCGAGGCGGAGGTCGTCGACAAGCGGTTCCTCGTGCTGCACGCCCCCGACGAGGAAGGCACCTTCGCGATCCGCTACCGGCTCGTCAACGAGCTCGGCGGTTCGAGCCAGAGCTACGCGATGGTGCACGTGACCCCGGACGCGCCGCTCATGCCGCCGGTCGCGAACGATCTGAGCCTCACCCTCAAGGAGATCGCGGGGAAGGCGTCCGTCACGGTCGACATCTTCGACGGGTCGTCCTACAACCCGGCGGGCAGGAACTCCGATCTCCTCATCTCGCTCGAGGGCCCGAACGCGGGCTCGGGGGAGATCGTGACCGAGCGTCACGGCAAGATCACCGTGACCCCGGAGGAGAAGCGCCAGGCGATCGCCTACCGGGTGACCGACCCCGAGACGGAGCTCTCGGCGACCGCGTTCCTGCTCGTCCCCGCCGCCGTCGACGACGCGTTCGACGATCCGCCCTACATCGACCCGAACCTGCCGACCCAGTACGTGCCGATGAACGAGGCGCGCGAGTGGAAGCTGTCCGAGATCGTCAAGGTCCCGTCGGGGCGCAAGGTGTGGATCCCCGAGGCCTCGTCGGTGTCCTCCCTCATGAGCGACGGCACCTCGAACTACGTCGACGAGACGACCATCCGCTATCAGGGCTCGAAGGACTACCGCGGTCCCGCCTCGGTGACCTTCACGGTGACCGACGGCGCCTCCAAGGACGACCCGAAGGGCAACACGAAGCAGCTCACGCTGCCGATCGTGGTGGGCGACCCGGAGTTCCGCGACACCCCTCCCACGTTCACGACGCCGAGCGTGCAGCTCGAGATGGGCGAGTCGACGACCGTCGACCTGCGTGCGGCGACGGGCCACCCCAACGCCCAGATCCTCCAGCAGGTGACGTACTCGGAGATCACGGGCACGGGGCCGAGGATCAGCGCTGCGCTCAGCGGATCCGCGCTCACGCTGTCGACCCCGCGCAACACCCCCAAGGGCACCACCTTCGAGATCGGCGTGACCCTGCGCTGGGACAAGTTCACCGTGCCCGGCACGGTGCAGGTGACGGTCGTGGGCTCGACGCGCCCGCCGATCCTCGCCGTCGACGACGCCTACGAGACCCAGCGCGGCGACGGCACCGTCGTCACGAGCCCGCTCGGCAATGACTTCAACCCCTACGCCTCGACCGGCGAGCGCCTGACGATCGTCGACGCCCGGGTGCAGAACACGGGGGAGCCGGCGGGCGTGACCTTCACCGCCGATCAGGTGCGCATCACGCCCAACCCGACGCTGAAATCCGGGACCATCAACGTGGTGTACTCCGTGGAGGACGCCACCGAGGATCCGGACCGGCGTGTCAACGGCCTCATCACGCTCGTCGTGAGCGATGTGCCGGATCAGACCCAGAAGCCCACGGTGCCCTCCCAGGGCGACGAGGGCACGGTGACGATCGGCTTCCAGCCACCCGCCGCGAACGGCAAGCCGATCACGTCCTACGAGGTGCGCTCGACACCGTCGGTCGCGATGCCCGCCGGCTGCGCGCCGCCGTCGTGCACCATCACGGGGCTCACCAACGGCACGAGCTACCAGTTCTCGGTGCGGGCGGTCAACGAGCACGGTCCAGGAGCCTGGTCGACCTGGTCGGACGCCGTGATCCCGTACGGCACCCCGCAGCAGCCCGCGCCCGCGGTCACGGTCGTCGACCCGTTCGCGCCGAACGCCGTCATCCGCGCCACCTGGAACGAGGTGAGCGCCAACGGCGGATCGGTGACGTACCAGTGGCGCCTCGACGGCGGCGGGTGGAGCTCCGCCTCGACGAGCAGGTCCACGGGCGATCTGACCGTGCAGGGCGGGGTGCACACCGTCGAGGTGCGCGCGACGAACTCCGGCGGCAAGCAGAGTCCCCTCGGCGCGGCGTCGTCGCCGAATATCGCCACCCAGACCGCCCCCACCGCTCCGAGCGTCTCGGGCGCGAACGTGCAGGACGGGACCGCCCCCGGTGCCATCCGCTGGACGTGGTCGGGCGGGGCGGCGAGCACGGGCGGCATGGCGAACATCACCTACCAGGTGAGGGTCGACGGCGGCGGGTGGATCGACAAGGGCACCGCGACGAACCACACCGCGAGCGGCCTCGGCGCCGGCTCCCACACCATCCAGGTGCGCGCCGTCAACAAGGCGGGCGCGGGTGCGGTCGGCGACGGCGGCGCCGGGAGCATCTCGAATCCGCCGCCCAACCCCACCTCGACGATCGTGGGCAAGACAGCCAAGGAAGGCTGCGACACGGGCGGGTTCGGATGCCAGTACCCGATCGTGCGGATCACCGACGCAGCGGATGGCACCTACACACTCACGACGCAGCTCGAGAGCGGCTTCACCTCGAGCTGGCCGTCGACGGTCGGCGTGAGCAGCGGAACCGGGCAGGGCCGCGCGGGCGGCAAGATCGGCCAGATGCTCTCCTCCGACCGCATCCGCGTCATCGTGACCGGACCGAGCGGCACGATCTCGACCCGCTGGTACACGGCAGCGGAGTGGAACGGCATGTAGCCGCCGCACCGCCCTGCGACTTCCCCATCCATGAGAGGACACCACATGCCCGTCACCCAGGAGCAGGCCACCTGGTTCGCCGACGCGTTCCAGAAGCTGGTCGCGAACGTCGACAAGGCGATCGTCGGCAAGGACCATGTCATCAAGCTCGTGCTCACGGCGCTCGTCTCGGACGGCCACGTGCTGCTCGAGGACTACCCCGGAACGGGCAAGACGGTGCTCGCCAAGTCGCTCGCGAACACGCTCGACGGCACGACGAGCCGCATCCAGTTCACGCCCGACCTGCTGCCGTCGGATGTCACGGGCGTGCAGATCTACGACCAGGGCAAGGGGCGCTTCCAGTTCCACCCCGGCCCGATCTTCGCCTCCATCGTGCTCGCCGACGAGATCAACCGCGCGTCGCCGAAGACGCAGTCGGCGCTCCTCGAGGTCATGGAGGAGGGGGTCGTGACGATCGACGGCGAGGGCCACTCGGTCGGCGCGCCGTTCCTCGTGATCGCGACCCAGAACCCCGTCGAGCAGGCGGGCACCTACAAGCTGCCCGAGGCGCAGCTCGACCGCTTCCTCATCAAGACGAGCCTCGGCTACCCGGATGCCAAGACCGCCGTCGGCCTGCTCATGGACTCGGCGACGCGCGCCCGCGCCTCGCTCGTGTCGCCCATCATCAAGCCCGAGTCGATCGTGGCCATGTCGGCGCTCGCCGCGGAGGTGCACACCGACGAATCCGTCATGCAGTACCTCGCCGACATCGTCGATGCGACCCGCTCGCACCGCGACGTGCTGCTCGGGGTGAGCATGCGCGGCGCGATGGCGCTCGCGCGCGCCGTCAAGACGTGGGCGATCTCGAACGGCCGCACCTACGTGACGCCCGACGACATCCGCGACCTCGCCGTCCCCGTGCTCGCGCACCGTCTCGTGATCGACCCCGAGTCCGACTTCGCGGGGGTCAAGGCGGAGGACGTCGTCGAGCGCATCCTCGTCGACATCGAGCCGCCCGCCTACCGCGCCGCCTGAGCACGACGAACCCCCGCGTATGACCTCCACCCGACTCGACGACGCCGCTGCGCTCCTGCGCCCGGCGCGCGCCCGCGCGCGCCGGCTCGCGACCGGCGCCGCGAACGTCGTCACGCCGATCGCGCGCGCCGTGTGGCGCATCGTGCGACCCGTCGTGCGCGTCGTGACGGTGTCGGGATGGATCGTGCTCGCCCTCGCGGCCCTGTCGCTGCTGCTCGCGGCGCTGTTCGGATGGCAGGAGTTCACCTTCCTCGGGTGGGTGCTGCTCGCGGCGCTCGTCGTGTCGTGCGCCTTCCTCTTCGGCCGGTCGAGCTACGGGGTGCTCATCGAGCTCAACCCGCGCCGCGTCGTCGTGGGGGATCGCGCGATGGGGCGGATGCTCGTCACGAACACCGGCAGGCGCAAGCTCCCCCCGACACGGATGGAGCTCCCGGTGGGCAGGGGCGTCGCCGAGTTCCAGCTGCCCGCCATGGCGCCCAAGCAGGAGCAGGAGGAGCTCTTCCAGGTGCCGACGAACCGCCGCGCGGTGATCGTCGCGGGCCCGGCCGAGTCGATCCGCGGCGACCAGCTCGGCCTCCTGCGCCGCGCCGTGAGGTGGGCCGACCCCGTCGAGCTGTTCGTGCATCCGAGGACCGTGCGGCTCGCGTCGAGCGCCGCGGGACTCGTGCGCGACCTCGAGGGCCAGGTCTCGCAGAAGATCACCAACAACGACCTCGCCTTCCACGCGCTGCGCCCCTACGTGCCGGGCGACGATCGCCGCTACGTGCACTGGCGCACCTCGGCGCGCATCGGCCAGCTCATGGTGCGGCAGTTCCAGGAGACGCGGCGCTCGCAGATCATCGTCGTGCTCCCCACGAGCGCCCAGTTCTACGCGAGCGAGGAGGAGTTCGAGCTCGCCGTGTCGTGCGCCGCGTCGATCGCGGGCCAGATCATCCGCGACGGCACCCAGCTCGACGTCGTGAGCGAGCGGGGGCTGTGGCGCACGCGCACGGTCGTCTCGATGCTCGACTCCTCCTGCCGCCTCCAGTACGGCCACTCGGGCGGGTTCACGAGCCTGCGCGAGCTCGTCCGCGAGCGCACCAAGCGCCTCGCCGCACCGAGCGTCGTCGTGACCGTGGGGGGATCGCGGCTCGGACCTGGCGACATCCGCTCGGTGCACACCGTCTTCGGCCCCGACACGAACCACATCGGCATGACCGTCGAGGCGGGGGCGCAGCCGCGCCTCGGCTCGGTCGGCGGCATGCTCATGCTCACCGTCGGGCGCCTCGAGGATCTGCCCGCCCTGTTCCGGGGGCTCGCATCATGAGCGCCGCGACGACGACCGCCCCGGCCCCCGAGCGCACGGCTCGCGGCCTCGCGCTGCCGACGGGCCGCACGTGGTTCGACGTCTCGGTGTTGCTCGTGCTCGCGCTGCTCGGCGTGCTCGGCTTCGCCCCCTCCTACGGCGGTCTCAGCTTCCTGCTCGCCGGCCTCGGCGGTCTCGTGCTCGGCGCGCTCACGGGCGTCCTCACGACCATGCTGCGGCTCGGCGGGCTCGTGACCGTCGCGGCCGCGGTCGTCGGCTACCTCCTCATCGGCTCGGCCGTCGCGGTGCCGAGTCTCGCGCTCTTCGGGGTGCTCCCGAGCCTGCAGTCCCTCGCCGCGCTCGCGATCGGCACGGTCTTCGGCTGGGCCGACCTGCTGACCCTCTCGACGCCCGTGGGCGCGCCCGCCTACATCGCGGTCGTGCCCTACGCCTCGGCGTGGATCGTCGCCCTCGTGTCGACGCTCCTCGCGACGCGCTGGCTCGCGCGACGACCCCGCGTCGCGTGGCGGTTCGGCGTCGCGCTCGTGCCCGCCGTCGCGCTCTACCTCGCCGGCATCCTCTTCGGCACCCAGGAGGCCTACCAGGCGGGCATCCGCGGCATCGTCTTCGCGGTTCTCGCCCTCGTGTGGCTCGGATGGCGCCAGCCGGTCGGCGGCGTCGCGGCGAGCAGCGACACCTCGCTCCGCCGGCGCAAGGTGCTCGGCTCCGCCGCGGTCATCGCGCTCGCGGCGATCGTGGGCGGCGGCGCCGGATTCTGGTTCTCGCCCGCGAAGGACGAGCGCTTCGTGCTGCGCGACGAGATCGAGCCGCCGTTCGATCCGCTCGACTACCCGAGCCCCCTCGCCGGTTTCCGCCACTTCACGAAGCAGGTCACCGACGAGGAGCTCTTCACGGTGTCGGGCCTCGCGCCCGGCGACCGCATCCGGATGGCGACGCTCGACTCCTTCACCGGCAAGCTCTGGAACGTCACGGGCGCCGCGGCGAGCACGGGCGGCTCGGGCTCGTTCGAGCTCGTGGGCCGGTCGATCCCGCGCTCCCCGCTGCTCACGCCCGTCGCGCACCCCGACGTCGAGGTGACGATCCTCTCCTACGACGACGTCTGGATCCCGGGCGTCGGCTACCCGCGCGACTTCCAGCTCACCGGGGGAGAGGCCGCGAGCCGCCCGGACGACCTGCGCTACAACGCCGCGACCGGCAGCATGGTGCTCACCTCGGGCCTCCGCACGGGCGACAGCTATCGCATCGACCCCGTGACGCAGCAGCAGCCGTCGGTGCAGGAGCTCGCGGCTGTGCCGGTCGCGCCCGTCGAGCTGCCGCCCGTCGAGAAGGTGCCCGACATCGTCGCCTCGAAGGCGCAGGAGTGGGCGGGCGCCTCCACCTCGCCCATCGAGCAGCTCGAGGCCATCCGCCTCGTGCTCACGCGTGACGGCTTCCTGAGCCACGGCCGCGCCTCCGACGCCGTTCCGTCGCGCGCGGGCCACGGCGCCGACCGCATCTCGGAGCTGCTCGAGGGTGCGCAGATGATCGGCGACCAGGAGCAGTACGCCTCGGCCTTCGCCCTCATGGCGCGCAGCCTCGGCTACCCGGCTCGCATCGTCATGGGCTTCGCGCCCGAGGTCACCGAGGGAGGCGGCACGGTCACGGTCACGGGCGACGACGTCACCGCCTGGGTGGAGGTGCCGTTCGAGGGCACGGGCTGGGTCGCCTTCGACCCGACGCCCGAGGAGACCGACATCCCGCAGGACCAGGTGCCGAAGCCCAAGAGCGAGCCGCAGCCGCAGGTGCGCCAGCCTCCGCGCGCCGAGAACGACGCCGAGGACCTGCTGACCCCCGTCGAGCTGGAGGAGCAGGACAGCGACGAGGACGAGCCGCCCTTCGTGATCCCCGCGTGGGCGTGGGGCGTCGGCGTCGGCCTGCTGTCGCTCGCCGCGCTCGCGTTCCTGCCGATGCTCGTGGTGGCCCTCGTGAAGGCCCGCCGGATGCGCAGGCGCCGCTCGGGTCCCGTCGCCGATCAGGCGGCGGGCGCGTGGGAGGAGCTCGCCGACCGCTACTCCGAGCTCGGCTACAGCGTGCCTCCTCGTCTCACCCGATCGATGCTCGCGACGCGGCTCGAGACCCAGTTCCCGGCGACCGAGCAGCAGGCGCCTCCGCCCCTCCGGGCCCTCGCCGCCGACGCCGACGAGCTCGTGTTCTCAGGGCGGGAGGGCGAGCCCACCGAGGCCGACGCCGTGTGGGGGCGCGCGCTCGGCGCCGTCGACGTCGCCCGCGCGAGCGCGCCGCCGCGCGTGCGCCTGCTGAGCCGCTATCGCATCCGTGCGGGCCGCGACCTCGTCGCGCGTCTGACGACCACCGCCCCCATCACCGCACCGCGGAGGACCGACAGTTGAAGCTCAAGCTGACCTCGCAGCGCCCGGACTCCTCGCGCACCGACATCGTCGTCACCGCCGACGCCGTCGCGACCGTCGGGTCGATCGCCGACGCGATCGCGACGCGTGACCCGGCCGCACGCGACGCGAGCCCCGAGCCGCGCACCCTCGCCGTCGTGTCGCCGTCCGGCGGTCACGTCGTGCTCGACCCCGCGACCTACGTGAGCGACGCCAAGCTCGCCTCGGGCGAGCAGATCCAGGCCGTACCCGCCGCGAGTTCGCCCGCGCGCGAGACGGCGCCGATCAGCGCCATCCTGCGCGTGACGGCGGGGCCGGATGCCGGGCGCGAGTTCCAGCTGCGCCGGGGCTCCTTCGTCATCGGCCGCGACGCCGATGTCGACATCCAGCTCTCCGATCCGCTCGTGTCGAAGCGCCACGCGCGCGTCGAGGTGAGCGACACGGTCGACGTCATCGACCTCAACTCGGCGAACGGCATCGTGGTCGACGGGGCGATCGTCACGCGCGTGCGCGCCGAGACCGGGCAGTCGCTCCTCGTCGGCGACACGGCGATCACCGTGGACGTCCTGGAGTCGGCGGCGACGGTGCGCGAGCGCACGGGTCCCGTCGCGTTCAACCGCTCCCCGAGCGTCGAGCCGCGCTACCCGGGCGACGAGTTCGAGGCCCCCGAGATCCCCAAGGAGATCGAGCCCGTCCCGTTCCCGTGGGCGGCGTTCTTCGCGCCCCTCCTCGTCGTCGGGATCCTGTTCTTCATCATCGAGAACAAGACGATGCTCGTCCTCCTCGCCCTCACGCCCGTCATCATGGTCGGCACGTGGGCGACGCAGGTGATCCAGGGCAAGTCGAAGCTCAAGCGCGCGACCGCCAAGTTCGAGCAGCAGCTCGAACGGCTCACGCGCACCCTCGACGTCGAGCGCGAGCGCGAACGCGAGGTGCGCGACGCCGAGGCGCCGCAGCTCGGCGCGCTCCTCGAGGCCGGCGCGCAGCGCGGACCGCTCCTGTGGTCGCGTCGCCCCGAGCACTGGTCGTTCCTCAACCTGCGCCTCGGCACGGGCACCGTCCCGAGCCGCAACGTCGTCAAGTCGAGCGTCAAGTACATGGGCGTCCCGGCGTTCGAGGAGCGCGTCGAGGAGCTCGTCGACCGGTACCGCACGATCGACCGCACGGCCGTCGTCGAGTCCCTCGCGTCGGCCGGCTGCCTCGGGGTCGCGGGGGACCCCTCGCGCTCGCTCGGCGTCGTCAACGGGCTCCTCGTGCAGCTCTCGGCGCTCTACTCGCCCGCCGAGCTGTCGCTCGCGGCGATCGTCTCGCCGCAGCGATCCCGCGACTTCGACTGGCTCAAGTGGCTCCCGCACGTCGGCTCGCCGCAGTCGATCATCCAGACCTCGCCGCTCGCCGACAGCGCCCCCGGTGCGGCGAGTGTGCTGTCGGCCCTCGAGGAGCTCATCGAGACGCAGCGGCGCGCGCGCTCCGAGAGCGCGACGGCTGCGCAGGTCCTCGGCCCGACGGTTCCCGAGAAGTCGATCATGGGATCCGCCCCCGACTTCACGGGCACGACCGAGCGGGAGTTCCGCCCCCCGGCGCCCGTGCTCGTCGTGCTCATCTCCGACGACGCCCCCATCGACCGCGCGCGCGCGAACGCGGTCGTCGAGCGCGCCGTCTTCGCCGGCATCCTCCCGATCTGGATGTCGGATCGCGTCGAGTCCCTCCCCGCAGCGGCCCGCACCTTCGTCGACCTCGCCGACGACGCCGCGCCGGGCACCGGCCGCGTCGGCTACGTGCGGACGGGAGAGGTCTACGACGCGGTCGAGGTCGCGAGCGTCGACGCGCCGACCGCGCTCGGCTTCGCGCGCTCGCTCGCGGCCGTGAGCGACGCCGCGGCTCTCGGGGTCGACGACTCCGACCTGCCCAAGTCGATCGCCCTGCTCTCCCTCCTCGGCCACGAGCTCGCCGAGACCCCCGACGCCGTCGTCGACCGTTGGCGGCAGAACGACTCGCTGCACGACCGCGCACCCGGCGTGCGACCCACCCCGCGTCGCGCGGGGCGCCTGCGCGCCATCGTCGGTCAGGGCACCGTCGACGCCTTCCACCTCGACCTGCGCGCGCAGGGGCCGCACGCCCTCGTGGGAGGCACCACGGGATCCGGCAAGTCGGAGTTCCTGCAGGCGTGGGTGCTCGGCATGGCCGCCGAGTACAGCCCCGATCGCGTGACGTTCCTGTTCGTCGACTACAAGGGGGGCTCCGCGTTCGCGGACTGCGTCAACCTGCCGCACTGCGTCGGCCTCGTGACCGACCTCACGCCCCACCTCGTGCGCCGCGCCCTCACGAGCCTCCGCGCCGAGCTGCACCACCGCGAGCGCCTCTTCAACCGCAAGAAGGCCAAGGACCTCATCGAGCTCGAGAAGCGCGGTGACCCGGAGTGCCCGCCCGCGCTCGTCATCGTCATCGACGAGTTCGCGGCGCTCGTCGGGGAGGTTCCGGAGTTCGTCGACGGCATCGTCGACATCGCCCAGCGCGGTCGCTCGCTCGGCATCCACCTCATCATGGCGACGCAGCGCCCGGCGGGCGTCATCCGCGACAACCTGCGGGCGAACACCAATCTGCGCATCGCCCTGCGGGTCGCGGATGCCGCGGACAGCATCGACGTCGTCGGCAGCGACGTGGCCGCCGAGTTCGACCCGGCGATCCCGGGGCGCGGCGTCGCCCGCAGCGGTCCCGCCCGGCTCGTCGCCTTCCAGACGGGCTACGCCGGGGGGCACACGAGCGGAGAGCCGCCGGTCCCGCAGATCGAGATCACCGAGCTCGGCTTCGGGCAGTACGCGCCCTGGCAGGCCCCCGTCGTCGAGGAGTCACGCGAGGCGAAGGAGACCGGGCCGAACGACACCAACCGTCTCGTCGCGACGATGGTGCGCGCCGCACAGGCCGCGGGGGTGCCCGCCCCGCGTAAGCCGTGGCTCGACGAGCTCTCGGCGGTGTACGACAGCGCACGCCTGCGTCAGCGCACCGACGCCGAGCTCGTGCTCGGAGTCGTCGACGACGCCGAGCACCAGAGCCAGTACCCCGTGTACTTCCGGCCGGATCTCGACGGCAACCTCGCCGTGTACGGCGCGGGCGGCTCGGGCAAGAGCGTGCTGCTGCGCACCCTCGCCGTCGCGGCATCCGTGACCCCGCTCGGCGGTCCCGTGCACGTCTACGGCATCGACCTCGGCGCCGCGGGCCTGCGCATGCTCGAGGCGCTCCCGCATGTCGGCGCGATCGTCGACGGCGACGACACGGAGCGCGTCACGCGCCTCCTGGCGATGCTGCGCGAAACGATCGAGGATCGCGCCGAGCGTTACGCCGCCGTGCGCGCCGGCTCGATCGCCGAGTATCGGCAGCTCGCGAGCGCCCCGGACGAGCCCCGCATCCTGCTGCTCGTCGACGGCGGGCCCGCGTTCCGCACGCAGTACGAGTACGCCGCGGGGCGCGTCTACGCCGACTTCCAGCAGATCATCGCCGACGGTCGCGCCGTGGGCGTGCACGTCGTGCTGTCGGCGGACCGCCCGGGCGCGCTCAACACAGCCATCACCTCGGGCATGCAGCGCAAGGTCGTGCTCCGCATGACGGAGGAGATCGACTACGGCAGCCTCGACGTCCCGAACGACGTGCTCTCGCCGTCCTCGCCTCCCGGTCGGGCGCTCGTCGACGGGCAGGAGACGCAGATCGCCGTGTTCGGCGGCTCCGCCAACCTCGCCGACCAGTCCCGCGCGCTCGACAGGCTCGCGGCGACGCTACGCGAGCGCGGCGTGCGCTCGGCCCCGGGCGTCGCTCGGCTCGAGGACGACATCGACGTCGCGACGCTCCCGGCCGCGACCTCCGATGCGCTGTGGATCGGCGTCGCGGATGACGACCTGCGGCCCGTCGCGATCGAGCCGTCGGGCGCGTTCATCCTCATGGGCCCGCCGTCATCGGGACGCTCGACCGCGCTGCGCGCGATCACGCGTTCGCTCGCGGCGTCGGGGGCTGTGACGCGCAGCTACTACGTCGGTTCCGCGAAGTCCCCGCTCCGCGCGCTCGCGGGCTGGGATGCCGTCGCCACGGCGCCCGAGGCGGTCGCAGCGCTCGCGCGCGACGTCTCCGAGCTCGCGGCGGTGCCCGCCGAGGAGGGCGGGCGCATCGCGCTCGTGATCGAGGGGCTCTCGGACTTCCTGTCGACGCCCGCCGACGGCCCGCTCGTCGAGCTCATCAAGGCGATCAAGCGCGGCGACCACCTCGTGATCGCCGAGTCGGAGACGAGCACCTGGTCGTCGTCGTGGCCGCTGCTCGCCGAGATGAAGAGCTCCCGGCGCGGCTTCGCGATCCAGCCCGACCAGCAGGAGGGCGACCTCATCTTCCGCACCTCGTTCCCGCGGGCGAAGCGGTCCGAGTTCCCGCCCGGACGGGGCTATCTCGTCCAGGCCGGGAAGGTGCGGCGCGTACAGCTCGCGCGCCTCGCCGACGGTGGGGATTAGTCCCCATCGCGCTCCCCATGGCGCATCCCTAGAGTCATCCTCAAGCTCCCCGTGAAGGGGGAACCCCGAAGCGGGACCGCACAAGAAAGGCAGTGACATGGCTGAATACCTGGGTCAGAACCCCGACGAGGTCCGCGAGCTCGCGACGCTCTTCGACACCAAGGCGAGCGACCTCGAGGGCGTGGTCTCGGCGATCAACAGCAAGCTGAACGCCACCACCTGGGTCGGCAACGACCGCAACCGGTTCCAGAACGACACCTGGTCGACCATCCAGAACTCGCTCAACCAGATCGCCCAGACCCTGCGCGACGCCGGCACCTCGGCGCGCAACAACGCCTCGGAGCAGGAGTCGGCGTCCGCCTGACACCCGACCACCACGGCGACCGGGGCCCCGCAGGGGCTCCGGTCGCCGGATCCGACCACCACCAGGAGACAGGATGAGCATCTTCCGCACCGCGCGCGACGCCGACATCGCGGCCTCGCAGGTGCGCAGCGCCGCGAACACGATGAACTCCCTCGTGTCCGACATGCACGCCGCGGGCGTCTGGACCGGTGCCGACGCGGGGCGCCTCGTCTCCGATTGGCAGGTGGAGGTCACGGACCGCCTGCTGCGTGCCGCCACGCGCATCGACGACCTCGTGTTCTCGAAGGTGGGCGGCTGAGCCATGGGTGATCTCGGCCTCAACCCGCGCAGCCTCCGCGACCAGGCGAACCTCGTGCGCGGCCAGCTCTCGCATCTCGAGAGCATCGCGAAGCAACTCTCGAACTCCCGCAACGCCGCGCGCAACCCGGCCTCGTGGGGCCTCGACGCGGACGACCGCGCGATCGACCCGGCCTACGTCGGGAGCGCGCTCACCGCGTACAACGACATCACGGGCGCCGTGGCCTCAGCGCGGCGCCTGCTCGCCCGCATCGAGACCGAGATCGCGCAGCAGGAGCGTGCGAGCGCGGAGTCGTCGAGCGGCCGCGGGCCCTCCGTCCCGCGCCCCTCCGGCACCGGCAAGACGCCCGCATCCGGCCCGTCGGTCACGACGAGCCACACGCGCGGGATCGTCGGCTCGGTCGAGGTCGACGGCGAGGTCGCGTTCTCCTCGCCCGGCGTCAAGACGCCCAAGGACTACGACTCGCTCGTGAGCACGAAGCCCCCGCAGGACAAGCTGACCTTCTCGTCGGAGGCCAGCGTGCGCGTGGGCGTGCAGGACCTCGAGACGGTGGAGGTCGAGTTCGCCGACGGTTCGACCTACACCGGCAGCGAGGAGACGTTCGTCGGGTCGACGATCACGAGCGGGAACAAGATCGAGGTCGACGACGAGTCGATCAAGTTCTCGAACGAGCAGAGCATCAAGACGGGCGTCACCCACACGACGACCCACGAGTACGCCACCGACGACTACACCGCCCGGCGCGAGGACGAGCTCTCGGCCACCGCCGGCGTGAGCGCCGGCACCTCCGTCAAGTACGACGAGGACTCGGTGACCTACGGCGCGGAGGCGAAGGCGGAGCTGCAGGCGAGCGCCTCGACCTCGGGCGAGATCGACAACGGGGTGTTCACCGCCAAGGGGGAGGCGTCGGCGACGGCGAGCGTGTCCGCCACAGCCGAGGCGAGCGCGCAGTTCAAGGACGACGGCACGATGATCGCCACGGCGAGCGCCGCCGTCGGCGCGACCGCCGTGGTCGCGGCGAGCGGCAGCGTCGAGGCGGGTGTCGCGACCCTCAGCGGCTCGGCGCAGGCTCAGGCGACCGCCCAGGCTCAGGCCCAGGCCACGGCGACCATCGGCCCCGACGGCCTCTCGGCCGCGGCGGGTGTGAGCGCCTTCGCGGGTGTCTCGGCCAGCGCATCCGCGAGCGGCGAGGCGATGGGTGTCACGGGCGGAGTGACCGGCGAGGTGTACGCGGGCATCGGCGTCAAGGCCGAGGCCGAGCTCGCCGTCACGGCGGAGGAGGTGAGCCTGTCGCTCGACCTCGGCGTCGCCCTCGGCGTGGGCGCCGGCGTATCGTTCGACGTCAGCTTCAGCCCCAAGGAATGCTGGGAAGACCTGACCAGCCTGTTCTGGTGATCCGAGAGAGAAGACGAGAGACATGACCGCACTGACCTTCCCGAGCGACGCGTTCCCGGCGCTTCCGACCATCACCGTCGAGATCCCCGACGACTGGTCCGCCATCAGCGTCCCCGGAACGATTCTCGCGGCCGCCGCCCCGGAGACCCCGGGGGAGTTCCGCCCCAATGTCGTCGTGTCGGTGACGCGCTTCAGCGCCGACTACGCCCTCGACGTGGCGGCGAACGCCGTCGTCGAGAAGTTCGCGGGGCTCGAGCAGGCGCACGAGCTCGGCCGCGACCGCGTCACGGTCGACGGCGTCGAGTGGGCGCACATCGAGAGCACCTTCGTCGACCCGCGCGTCGGCACCCTCGTGCAGGCCGCGCACCTCGCGGTCATCGCCAACGGCCCCGTCGCCGACCTCGTGCAGGTCACGGGGTCGGTCACGGGCGCGCAGGCGAAGGCCGGAGTGCTCGACACTTTGCGCTCGATCCAGCGCTCCGCCCGCGCCGGGGCGTGATGCGGCGAGCCCGCCTCCGCTAGCCTCGACACGGGCGCGACGCCCGCGAGGGAGGTGACCGTGACGGACGAGGACGACGGCTTCATCGGGATGCCGCCCGGCATGGTCGACGTGGGCACCTTCAAGCTGCCGCCCAAGGCGGAGCGACCCCGCCCGCCCGAGCGTGAGGAGATCGTGTTCGTGCCCGCGGCCCCAGGGGTGCCCGTCGCGGTCCCGCTCCCCGATCCTGCGCCCGCCCCCGCGCCGGTCCCGGCCCCTGAGTCGGCCCCTGAGTCGGCCACTGGGCCGGCCCCGGCACCGGCGCCGGCGCAGACCCCGGCCGCGTGGCGGCTCGTGCTCGCCGACGGCGGAGAGGTGCCCGTCGAGCGTGCCGTGCTCGTCGGGCGGAACCCCGCGGAGTTCGCTCGATGGCCGGGCGCCGTGCTGCTGCCGATCGTCGACACCACCCAGTCGGTCTCCAAGACGCATGCCGCCTTCGAGGTGGACGACTCCGGCCTCTGGGTGCACGACCTCGACTCGACCAACGGCGTCTGGGTCGTCCACGGAGAGGACGTCACGGAGGTCGCCCCCGGGCGCCGCGTCAACGTGCGCGCCGGTTCGAGCATCGAGCTCGGCGACTACGTGCTGAGGGTCGAGCACTGACGCGGCTGATCCCGCGTCGGCGGACGCGCCCCGTGCGCAGTGATATCCTCGACCCCATGCTCGCTCGGCGCCTTCTCCTTCCTCGCCGCGACGAGGTCTAGCCCCCGGCCTCCCTCGTCGCGGAGTCCGCCCGTCCCCGAGGGCACAGCGGCCGACAACGAACCGATGAAGGAACCCGTACCCATGAGCACCGTCTCCGCATCCGAGACCGCCTCTGCGATCAGCATCCCCGAGCGTCCGCGCACCCTCGCCGAGAAGGTGTGGGACGCCCACGTCGTCGCCAAGGGCGAGAACGGCGAACCCGACCTGATCTACATCGACCTGCACCTCGTGCACGAGGTCACGAGCCCGCAGGCGTTCGACGGGCTGCGCCAGGCGGGCCGCCCCGTGCGCCGTCCCGACCTGACCATCGCCACCGAGGACCACAACACCCCGACGATCGGCATCGACAGGCCCATCGCCGACCTCACGAGCCGCACCCAGATCGAGACGCTGCGTCGCAACGCCGAGGAGTTCGGCATCCGCCTGCACTCGCTCGGCGACATCGAGCAGGGCATCGTGCACGTCGTCGGCCCGCAGCTCGGCCTCACCATGCCGGGCATCACGGTCGTGTGCGGCGACTCGCACACCTCGACCCACGGAGCGTTCGGCGCCATGGCCTTCGGCATCGGCACCTCCGAGGTCGAGCACGTGCTCGCCACCCAGACGCTGCCGCTCAAGCCGTTCAAGACGATGGCGATCACGGTCGAGGGCGAGCTGCGCCCCGGTGTCACGGCGAAGGACATCATCCTCGCGGTCATCGCCAAGATCGGCACCGGCGGCGGCCAGGGCTACGTGCTCGAGTACCGCGGCAGCGCCATCCGCTCGCTCTCGATGGAGGGCAGGATGACGATCTGCAACATGTCGATCGAGGCGGGCGCCCGCGCCGGCATGGTCGCACCCGACGAGACGACGTTCGCCTACGTGAAGGGCCGCCCGCACGCCCCCGAGGGCGAGGAGTGGGATGCCGCGGTCGAGTACTGGAAGACCCTCGCGACCGACGAGGGCGCCGCGTTCGACGCCGAGGTGTTCCTCGACGCCGACGAGCTCGAGCCCTTCGTGACCTGGGGCACCAACCCCGGACAGGGCGTCTCGCTCTCCGAGACGGTGCCCGACCCCGCCGCGATCGCCGACCACAACGAGCGCGCGGCAGCCGAGCGCGCCCTCGAGTACATGGATCTCGCCGCCGGCACGCCCATGAAGGACATCCGGGTCGACGCGGTCTTCATGGGCTCGTGCACCAACTCGCGCATCGAGGACCTGCGCGCCTTCGCGTCCGTCATCAAGGGGCGCAAGAAGGCCGACGGCGTTCGCGTCATGGTCGTGCCCGGCTCCGCCCGCGTGCGCATCGAGGCCGAGGCCGAGGGGATCGACAAGATCGTCGAGGAGTTCGGTGCCGAGTGGCGCTTCGCCGGGTGCTCGATGTGCCTCGGCATGAACCCCGACCAGCTCGCGCCGGGCGAGAGGTGCGCCTCCACCTCGAACCGCAACTTCGAGGGCCGCCAGGGCAAGGGAGGCCGCACCCACCTCGTGTCGCCGCTCGTCGCCGCGGCGACCGCGATCCGGGGCACTCTGTCAAGCCCGTGGGATCTGGAGAACGAGGCGGATAGCGTGCGTGCCGAGGAGGTGTCGGCGTAGTGGACAAGATCACCGTCATCGAGGGCGTCGCGGTCCCGTTCCGCCGCTCGAACGTCGACACCGACCAGATCATCCCCGCGGTCTTCCTCAAGCGGGTCACCAAGACGGGCTTCGACGACGCCCTGTTCTACTCGTGGCGCCAGGACCCCGACTTCATCCTCAACCAGCCCGCCTACCAGGGCGCGAAGGTGCTCATCGCGGGCCCCGACTTCGGCACCGGATCGAGCCGAGAGCACGCCGTGTGGGCGCTGCGCGACTTCGGCTTCGCCGCCGTCATCTCGCCGCGATTCGCGGATATCTTCCGCGGCAACTCGGGCAAGCAGGGGCTCCTCACCGGGACCGTGCCGGAGGAGACGATCGAGAAGCTGTGGCAGGCGCTCGAGGCGCAGCCGGGAATGAACGCCACTGTCGACCTCGTTGAGAAGACGGTGACGGTCGGTGACCTCACAGTTCCGTTCGACATCGACGACTACACTCGGTGGCGACTGCTGGAGGGACTCGACGACATCGGCCTCACCCTGCGCGACGAAGCGCGGATCACCGAGTTCGAGGCCACTCGCGAGAGCTGGCGGCCCCGGACTCTCCCCATCCGCTAAAGGCCCCCGGGCCCGACATGACTAGGTAGTGAACGTGGACTCAGTCGCGACGAACCTCGCGCGTGACGCCCAGAAGGCGGGAGCGCGGGTCGGACTCACGTCGGACAGCATCGTCATCCAGGGCGGCAAGCCGCTCGTCGGGCGCATCGAGGTGCGCGGGGCCAAGAACCTCGCCACCAAGGCGATGGTGGCGGCGCTGCTGGGCGACAGCCCGAGCCTGCTGCAGGGCGTGCCCGAGATCAGCGACGTCCACGTCGTGACGCGCATGCTCGGCGCCTACGGCGTCGGCGTCTCGCAGCCGGCGGAGGGCGAGCTGCTGCTCGACCCCGCCAACGTCGAGAAGGCGCACTTCGCCCAGATCGACGCGCTCGCGGGCTCGTCCCGCATCCCGATCCTGTTCTGCGGACCGCTGCTGCACCGCCTGGGCGAGGCGCTCATCCCCGACCTCGGCGGATGCCGCATCGGCGACCGTCCGATCGATTTCCACATGGATGCGCTCCGCGCGTTCGGCGCGATCGTCGACAAGAGCTACGAGGGCATCCGCATCACGGCGCCCGACGGCCTCACGGGCGCGAAGATCGAGCTGCCGTACCCGAGCGTCGGCGCGACCGAGCAGGTGCTGCTGACGGGCGTGCGCGCCACGGGCGTCACCGAGCTCAAGAACGCCGCGATCGAGCCCGAGATCATGGACCTCATCGCGATCCTGCAGAAGATGGGCGCGATCATCTCGGTCGAGCCCAACCGCACGATCTTCATCGAGGGCGTCGAGAAGCTCGACGGCTACACGCACCGCGCCATCTTCGACCGCAACGAGGTCGCGAGCTGGGCCTCGGCGGCGCTCGCCACCGACGGTGACATCTTCGTCGGGGGCGCGCAGCAGCAGGAGATGATGACCTTCCTCAACGTCTTCCGCAAGGCGGGAGGCGGGTTCGACATCCAGAACGACGGTATCCGCTTCTTCCGCGCCGGCGAGCTCAAGCCCGTGGTCGTCGAGACGGATGTGCACCCCGGCTTCATGACGGATTGGCAGCAGCCCCTCATCGTCGCGCTCACCCAGGCCAGCGGCACCTCGATGGTGCGCGAGACGGTCTACGAGAACCGCCTCGGCTTCACGAGCGCGCTCATCGAGATGGGCGCCGACATCGTCGTGCACGAGAAGGGGCTCGAGTCGCCCGACTGGCGCGTGCCGCGTCGGCCCCTCGAGCAGGTCGCCGTCATCAACGGCCCGACCCCCCTGCACGGCGCCGACGTCATGGTGCCCGACCTCCGCGGCGGCTTCAGCTATCTCATCGCGGCGCTCACGGCGGAGGGGCGCTCGACCGTGTCGAACGTCGGCATCATCGCCCGCGGCTACGAGCGCTTCGTGCTCAAGCTCGAGCAGCTCGGCGCGGACTTCACGCTCGTCTGATGGGCGAGGCGGTGACGCCCCCGCGCCGGAAGCGGGAGAAGACCTTCGGGTGGCGCGTTCTCGCGGCCGCCGTCATCCCGTGGCTGCTGCTCGTCGCGCGCTACCGCATCCGCGACGGCCACAAGCTCCCGCGCGAGGGCGCGTTCGTGCTGGCGCCCAACCACTACTCGAACCTCGACCCCGTGACGACGGGCTACATGGTCTGGAAGCTCGGCCGCGTGCCGCGGTTCCTCGCGAAGGCGAGCGTGTTCAAGGTGCCGGTCGTGGGGGCGATCCTCCGCGCGACGGGCCAGATCCCCGTCGAGCGGCAGGGCGGCAACCGCAACTCGCCGTCACTCGCCGCCGCCGCGAACCTCGTCGACGACGGCCTCGCGGTCATCATCTACCCCGAGGGCACGCTCACGCGCGAGCCCGACCTCTGGCCCATGCGCGGCAAGTCGGGCGCTGTGCGCATGGCGCTCGAGCACGACGTGCCGGTCATCCCCATGGCGCACTGGGGCGTGCAGCAGATCCTGCCGCGCTACTCCTCGAAGGTGAGCCTCTTCCCCCGTAAGACGGTCGAGGCGATCGTGGGCGACCCCGTCGACCTGTCGCCGTGGCGCGGGAGGCCCGTGACGCACGAACTGCTCGCCGAGGCGACCGAGGCCGTCATGGCCGAGGTGACGGCGCTGCTCGAGCAGTTGCGCGGTGAGACCGCCCCCGCCGTGCGGTGGGATCCGGCGGCGCACGGTCAGTCGGAGATCGGGCGCTTCGAGGCGCCGCCCTCGGCCTGAGGCGCCCCGACCGGCTCACCCAGCATCCGGCGCGCGAGATGCGTGCCGCCCGCCACCGCGGCCGGCATCGACAGCACCGCACCGAGCGGCACGAGATAGCACAGCTGCACGGCGAGGCCGAAGCCCAGCCGGCGCCAGCGGTGTCGACGGTGCAGCGCCCGGCGGGCCGCGGCGTCGAGGCCGCGCACCTGCATCGCCTGCAGGGTGAACTCGCGCGAGATGACGGTCGCCGTGAACAGCACGCCCACGACCGTCGACGCGACGGGACCGACCACCGGGACGAGGCCGATGAGGAAGATGCCGGCGGCGCCCAGCACCGAGCGCGCGACGATCCCCGACATGTCGCGGAGGGAACGCCAGAAGCCAGGCGTGCCCGCCCTGCGCACCTCGCCGTAGCTCTCGTCCACGATCGTGCCGATGCGCTCGTAGACGGGGCCGCCGATCGTGAGCGCGAGCGCCGTGTAGACGCGCACCGCGAGCACGCCCGACGTGATGACGAGCGCGGTGCCGACCACCACGCGAAGGGCGGTGCGCCATCCGTCGTCCCACGTCGCGGCGAACGGCGTGAGCGCGGATGCCACGGGGTCGATGAAGACGAGCAGCGCCGCGAGCGCGCCGAACAGCACGATCCCGGCGAGGGCCGCGGGCAGCAGCCCGAACAGCATCGTGCCGACGTGATGGCGCCAGAAGCCGAAACCCGTCCAGAGCGAGCCGAAGCCGCCCGCCACCTCCCGCACGGCACCCGCGATGCCGCGAGGAGGGGATGACGTGGCCACGCGCCCAGGCTAGGGGAGAATGGGCGGGTGACTTTCGACGAGGGCGCCGCACCGCGGCGCGTAGCAGTGCTCGGTGCCGGCTCCTGGGGCACGACCTTCGCCAAGATCCTCGCCGACGGCGGCTCGCGCGTGACGATGTGGGCGCGGCGCCCCGAGGTGGCGCGCGAGATCACGCAGTCGCACCGCAACTCCGACTACCTGCCGGGCATCAACCTCCCGCTCGGCCTCTCCGCGTCGAGCATGCTCCCCGAGGTGCTCGAGGGCGCCCAGCAGGTGTACCTCTCGGTGCCGAGCCAGTCGCTGCGCGAGAACCTGCGCATCGTGCGCGAGCTCATCCCCGCCGAGGTGCCCGTCGTCTCGCTCATGAAGGGTGTCGAGCGGGGCACCCGCTACCGCATGAGCGAGGTCATCCAGCAGGAGCTCGACATCGCGCCCGAGCGCATCGCAGTCGTCTCGGGTCCCAACCTCGCGCTCGAGATCGCGAAGGAGCAGCCGACCGCGGCCGTCGTGTCGTCCGTGAGCCTCGCCACGGCATCCGAGGTCGCCCTCGCGGCTCGCAACCCGTACTTCCGCTCGTTCGTCAACACCGACGTCGTCGGCACCGAGTTCGGCGGTGTGCTCAAGAACCTCATCGCCGTCGCGATCGGCATCGTCGACGGCGTCGGCTACGGCGAGAACACGAAGGCCTCGATCATCACGCGCGGCCTCGTGGAGATGACGGACTTCGCGGTCGCCTTCGGCGCACTGCCCGAGACCATGAGCGGGCTCGCGGGTCTCGGCGACCTCATCGCCACGTGCGAGTCGCCGCTCTCGCGCAACAACACCGCGGGGCGGCTGCTGGGGCAGGGCTACGACTACCACGAGGTCATCGCGCAGATGAACCAGACCGCCGAGGGGATCGGATCGGTCGCGCCCGTGCTCGAGCTCGCGGCCGAGAAGGGCGTCGAGATGCCGATCGTGAGCCAGGTCGCCGAGGTGCTGGCGGGTACGCTGGATCCGCGGGACATCGCTCCGCACCTCACGACCGACACCGACGTGCCGCAGGGAGAATGACCCGGGCCGTCTCGAACCCGGAGGCCGCATGATCCGCGTCGCCCTGCTGTTCGGCGGACGCTCGAGCGAGCACGGCATCTCGTGCGCCACCGCGGCGGGCGTGCTGTCGGCGATCGACCGCAGCCGTTTCGAGGTCGTGCCGATCGGCATCACGCGGGCGGGTGCCTGGACGCTGCAGCCCGACGACGCCGAGCTGTTCGCCCTGCGCGCCGAGCTGCCCGAGGTGGCCGACAACGGCACGCGCGTGCGCCTGCCCGACTCGGCCGCGTCGCGCGAGCTCACCCTCGTGGCCCCGGACGGCACGGAGTCCTCGCTCGGGGACGTCGACGTCGTGTTCCCGATCCTGCACGGGCGGTTCGGCGAGGACGGCACGGTGCAGGGGCAGCTCGAGCTGCTCGACCTGCCCTACGTCGGCAACGGCGTGCTCGCCTCGTCGCTCGCGATGGACAAGCACATGACGAAGTCGGTGCTCGTCGCGGCCGGCATCGAGGTGGCGCCGTGGGTCGCGCTCAGTCGCTCGCGGTGGACGGGGCAGCGCGAGCTGTTCGAGCGCCGCATCCGCGCCCTCGGCCTTCCGGTGTTCGTGAAGCCGTCGCGCGCGGGCTCGTCGGTGGGCGTCACGAAGGTCGCCGACTGGGACGCGCTCGACGCGGCGGCCGAGGTGGCGTTCGCCGAGGACACGACCGTGCTCGTCGAGGCGGCCGTCGTCGGCCGCGAGGTGGAGTGCGCCGTGCTCGAGGGACGCGACGGAGCCGAGCCCCGCGTCTCCCTCGCGGGTGAGATCGTCGTGACGGGGCGCGAGTTCTACGACTTCGAGGCCAAGTACCTCGACCCGGATGCCGCGCAGCTCATCTGCCCCACCGAGCTGCACGACGGCGAGCTGCGCGAGATGCGCCGCATCGCCGCCCGCGCGTTCGAGGCGATCGGTGGAGCCGGCCTCGCGCGCGTCGACTTCTTCCTCACGGGGGAGGGGTTCGTCGTGAACGAGATCAACACGATGCCGGGCTTCACCCCCATCTCGATGTTCCCGAGCTGCTGGCAGGCGTCGGGGGTCTCCTACCCCGAGCTCATCACGGAGCTCATCGAGCTCGGCCTCGCGGCGCGGCGGTAGGTCGCCCCTCTTCCGTTGGAGTCACCGCGGGTCGCGGGGAGCGGGGTCGCTTCCGAGCCGCATGCCCCCGCGTGCCGCCTTCGGCGGCGCGCTCCCTCCCGTTGGTTGAGTAGCGGCGCGCCGCGCGCAGCGCGACGCGCCGCGTATCGAAACCCTCGCCATCCCGTTCCAGGAGCGGGGCGAGATCACGTCCGGCAACTGCCGTCGCGGGCGCGCGGGAGGGGTTTCGATACGCGTGCGGCCGCTTCGCGCCCGCCCGCTACTCAACCAGCGAGGGGTGGGTGCGGCCCGCGTCGCGCGCGCCCGCTGTCAACCGACGGGCGCGGGCGCGCCGCCGGCGATGTCGGCGTCCTCCAGGTCGGTGCACTCGTGACCGTTGGGCCGCGTGAACGACACGGCGCGGGAGAGGTCCATGAGCGCGGGCGTGGGTCCCGCGATCGCGCCGTCGACCACGACGTCGATCGCCGGCTCGCGCCCGTAGCTGCGCAGCACGTAGGTGGGCTCCTGGCTGCCGTCGACGAGCCAGAAGATGCCGTCGACCTGGATGCAGCGCTGCGTCGACGCGCTCGGCACCTCGACGCCGCAGTACAGCAGCACGGAAGCGGGGGTGCCCCACGCGCCCGTCGCCTGCGCGTTCGTCTCGCGGCGGTCCTGCCCGGCGACGGTGTCGGGCAGGCGCACGATGACGTCGGCGCAGCCCGGATCGTTTGCGCCCTCGGCGGGCTCCATCGGCACGATCGACACGCATCCGCTGAGGGTCGCCGCGAGCACCGCGGCCGCTGCTGCGGCGATGCCGGCTCGGGTGATGCGCACGCTCCAGGCTAACCTGGCCGGGTGACGGATCCGGACGGGACGCTCGCCTCGCTCGGGGAGTCGGCCGTGCTGCGACGCATCTTCCCGCGGCTGCCGGATGCCGCATCCGCTCTCGTCGGTCCGGGCGACGACGCCGCTGTCGTGGCGGCCCCCGACGGGCGGTTCGTCGTGACGACCGACACGCTCGTGCACGGGCCCGACTTCCGCCACGCGTGGTCGAGCGCGTTCCAGCTGGGCTGGAAGGCGGCGGCCTCGAACCTCGCCGACGTCGCGGCGATGGGCGCGCGTCCGACGGCGCTCGTCGTGGCGCTCGTGGCCCCCGCCGACACGGAGGCGCGCTGGCTCGAGGAGCTCGCCGACGGTCTGCGCGAGGGCTGCGCGGTGCTCGCTCCCGGCTGCGGCGTCGTGGGTGGGGACCTGTCGGTCTCGGAGCAGCTCACGATCGCGGTCACGGCGTTCGGCGACCTCGAGGGACGGGCGCCGGTGCTGCGCTCGGGTGCCCGCCCCGGTGACGTCGTCGCGGTGTGCGGTGAGCTGGGCGTCGCCGCGCGCGGCCTCGAGCTGCTGTTCGCGCGGGGGGTCGACGACGCCGGGGCTCCGGATGCCGCGGCCGCGG
The DNA here is from genome assembly GCA_023432005.1 of Actinomycetes bacterium. Classification (GTDB taxonomy): domain Bacteria; phylum Actinomycetota; class Actinomycetes; order Actinomycetales; family Microbacteriaceae; genus Homoserinibacter. The sequence goes on along the minus strand of JAEYVF010000081.1, from coordinate 6,272 downwards.
CCTCCCTGCGCCCCGAGTTCGATCGCGAGCTCGACGCGCAGCTCGCCCCCACGCCGCCGATCGAGGCGGGCGTCGTCGCGGCCGTCGAGGGGGCGACGGCCATGATGGACGTGAGCGACGGCCTCGCCCTCGACGCGCGGCGCCTGGCGCAGGCCTCCGGCGTCGTGCTCGACCTCGACGCGGCGGCGATCGGATCGCCGCTCGCCCTCACCGGCGGCGAGGACCACGCGCTGCTCGCGACCTTCCCCGCGGACGTGCCCCTGGCATCCGGCTTCCGCGCCATCGGCCGCGTCCTCGCGGGCGAGCCGGAGGTGCGCATCGATGGGCGCGTCTTCGACCCCCGCGGCGGATGGGATCCCTACGCCGACTGGGACGGGCGCACGGGCTGAGCCACCTGAGCCACCCTGCTCACGCGGGCGAGAGCCAGAAGACGGCCGTGTCGCCGTAGCTCGTGCGGCGGTCGAGCGTGAGCCCCGCGGGCCACGCGGGCTCGGGGTCGCGCGCCGAGCGCTCGACGACGATGACGGCATCCGGGGCGACGCGCGGCGCGAGCAGCAGCAGGTCGTCGACGAGCTCGGCGCCCGTGAGCTCGTAGGGCGGGTCGAGGAACACGAGGTCCCAGCCGCCGGCGGCGCCCGCGAGGAAGGCTTGCACGGGCTGCACGACGGTGCGGATGGCGGGAGGCTCCGTCGCGGGGGCCGCACGCCCCACGCGCTCGGCGTTGCGGCGCGAGACGGTCGCCGCATCCCGCGAGCGATCCACGAGCGTCACCTCGGCCGCACCGCGCGACGCGGCCTCGAGTCCGAGGGCTCCCGATCCCGCGTAGAGGTCGAGCACGCGCGCACCCCGCACGAGGTCGCGCGCGTCGAGCGCCGAGAAGATCGCCTCCCGCACGCGGTCGCTCGTCGGACGCGTGCCGGACTTCGGCACCGTCAGGGCGAGCGATCCGGCGAAGCCGGCGATGATGCGGGTCACGCGCTCAGGTTAGCGAAGCGCCTCGCGCGACAGGCCGGTGCGGTGTGGTTGGCCCGAGCGCGGCGCCCGCCGCATCCGCGATCATCCCGTCATGCACATCGTCGAGGATGCGGACATGTTCACAGCCGACACGCTCGCCGACTACCGGGAGCGGCTGCGCACGCCTGGGCTCAGCGTCGGCACGTACTCGATCCCGGCCGGCGCCGACGATCCGCAGCAACCCCACACCGAAGACGAGGTCTACATCTGCCTGCGGGGCCGCGCGACGCTGCGGGGAGCGGATGCCGACCTCCCGATCCGCCCGGGCACGGTCGCGTTCGTCGCGGCGGGCGAGGAGCATCGCTTCGTCGACGTCGAGGAGGATGTCGTCGTGATCGTCGCGTTCGGGCCGGCCGAGTACACCAACCGGGAGCAGTCGTGACGGTGGGGTTCGCGGGCCTCGGCATCATGGGCGTGCCGATGGCCCTGCGTCTGGTGGACGCAGGAACGGAACTCGCCGTGTGGAGCCGCCGCCCCGAGGCGTGCGCGCCCCTCGTGGAACGGGGCGCCGCGCTCGCCTCCGACCCCGACGCCCTCTTCGCGGCGTCCGACACCGTCGTCGTCATGCTGCGCGACGAGGAGGCGACGGACGCCGTGCTCGGCCGCGGAACGCACTCCTTCGCCCGTCGCGTGGCCGGGCGCCGCGTGATCGTCACGGGCACGAACTCGCCCGCCTACTCGGCGGCGCTCGCGCGCGAGGTGGCGGATGCCGGCGGAGCGTACGTCGAGGCGCCCGTCTCCGGCTCGCGCGTCCCGGCCGAGCGCGGCGAGCTCGTCGTGATGCTCGCGGGGGAGGATCCCGACGCCCTCGCCGCAGCCGAGGAGCTGCTCGCGCCCCTCGCGAAGGCCGTCGTGCGCTGCGGGGAGGCGCCCGGCGCCCTCCGCACCAAGATCGCCGTCAATCACTACATGATGGCGATGGTCGCATCCCTCGCCGAGGCGCTCGCGACCGCGCGCACCGCGGGAGTCGACGTGGCATCCGTCGTGCGCGTGCTCGAGGCGAGTCCCATGGACAGCCCCATCGCGCGCGTCAAGGCTGCGAAGCTCGTGGCGGACGATGAGTCGCCGCAGGCGGCGATCGCGGATGTCGTGAAGAACTGCGGTCTCGTGCTCGACGCGGCGCGCGAGGCGGGGGCGACGACGCCCATCATCGACCTCGTGAGCTCGCTCTACGAGGCGACCGCGGCATCCGGTCATGGCGAGCTCGACATGGTGGCCGTGGCGCGCATGTTCGCCTGACAGCGCGGCTCGATACCCTCGGAGCGTGGACTCGCCGCTCGACCAGAAGCTCGCGTCGGCCCTCGGCGGCCGCACGGCGCAGGTGCTCGAGAAGTCGTTCGGCATGCGCACCGTGGGCGACCTGCTCGCCCACTACCCGCGCCGCTACGCCCGGCGCGGGGAGCTCACGGCGCTCAGCGAGCTGCGCATCGACGAGCCCGTCACGATCGTCGCCGAGGTGCGCTCGGTGTCGGAGCGGCGCATGCAGAACCGCCGTGGCTCGATCCTCGAGGCCACCATCAGCGACGGGAACGGCACCCTGACGCTCACGTTCTTCAACCAGTCATTCCGCAAGAACGAGCTGCGCCCGGGGGTGCGCGGCATCTTCTCGGGCAAGATCGGCGCCTATCGCGGTACGCGCCAGCTCACGCACCCCGACTACGAGCTCTTCGACCCGGACGAGGCCGCCACGATGGACGCCGAGCAGGCGCGCCGCTGGGCGGAGACGCCCGTGCCGCTCTACCCGGCCACGGCGAGCTTCCCGAGCTGGAAGCTGCAGAAGTGCGTCGAGACCGTTCTCGACGTGCTGCCGCCGCTGCCCGACCCGGTTCCGGATGAGGTGCGCGCCGCGCGAGGGCTCATGGGCTTCCGCGACGCGATCGTCAAGGTGCACCGTCCCGAGTCGGATGCCGACTGGCGTCGCGCGCGCGAGGCGCTGCGGTTCCAGGAGGCGCTCGTGCTGCAGCTGGCCCTCCTCGGGCAGCGCGCGGAGCGTCGCGCCGTGTCGGGCCGGCCGCGCATCCCGGGGGCGCTCTCGGAGTCGTTCGAGGCTTCGCTGCCGTGGCCGCTCACCGACGACCAGCGCGCCGTCGGCGCCGAGATCGAGGCGGAGCTGCTCGACGGCACGCCCATGAACCGCCTCGTGCAGGGCGAGGTCGGCTCGGGCAAGACCCTCGTCGCTCTGCGGGCCATGCTCGCCGTCGCAGAGTCAGGGGGCCAGTCGGCGTTCCTCGCCCCCACCGAGGTGCTCGCCGCTCAGCACCTGCGCTCGATCGTGTCGATGCTGGGCCCCGACCTCGCGGCCCGGCTGCGGGTGACGATGCTCACGGGCCAGCTCCCCGCGGCCGAGCGGCGCAGGGCGCTGCTCGCGGCGGCATCCGGGGGAGCGGCGATCGTCGTCGGCACCCACGCCCTGCTCGGCGACAACGTGACGTTCGCCGACCTCGGCCTCGTCGTCGTCGACGAGCAGCATCGCTTCGGTGTCGAGCAGCGCGAGGCCATCCGGCTCAAGGGGCAGGCGCCGCACGTGCTCGTGCTGAGCGCGACGCCCATCCCGCGCACGGTCGCGATGACCGTCTTCGGCGACCTCGACGTGTCCACCCTGCGCACCCTGCCGGCGGGCCGCGCGCCCATCGAGTCGTTCGTCGTGCCGCTCGCGGAGCATCCGAACTGGGAGGCGCGGGTGTGGCAGCGTCTCTCCGAGGAGCTCGAGCAGGGGCGTCAGGGTTTCGTGGTGTGCCCAGCCATCGAGGCGGGGCAGGTGGAGGAGGCGCTGACCGAGGAGCTCGAGGGCGTCGAGCAGTCGGTGCCGCCCGCGGCCGTCGACGAGACGCTCGCGCGGCTGCGAACGCACCCGTCGCTGCAGGACCGCCGCATCGAGCCGCTGCACGGGCGCATGTCGGGCGAGGAGAAGGACCGCACGATGCGCGCCTTCGCGGCGGGCGACATCGACGTGCTCGTCGCGACGACCGTCATCGAGGTGGGCGTCGACGTGCCGAACGCGTCGACCATGATCGTGCTCGACGCTGACCGGTTCGGCGTCGCCCAGCTGCACCAGCTGCGAGGACGCGTGGGTCGCGGGGGCGTCCCGGGCATCGCCCTCTTCGTGACGCGCGCCGAGCAGGGTACACTCGCGCGCGACCGCGTCGAGGCGGTGGCCGCGACGCTCGACGGCTTCGAGCTCGCCCAGGCCGACCTCGAGCTCCGGCGCGAGGGCGATGTGCTCGGCGGCACGCAGTCGGGCCGGCGGTCGTCTCTCAAGCTCCTGCGCGTGATCGAGGACGCCGAGGTCATCGCCGAGGCGCGCGAGCTCGCGCAGGGGCTGCTCGACACCGACCCCGCGCTCGTCGCGCACGAGGCGCTTCGCGAGGCGGTCGCCCGTCGCTTCGACGAGTCGGAGCGCGCCTTCCTCGGCAAGGCCTGACTAGACGGCCGTGCGACCGATCGATTCGTCGGCCGCGTCGAGCGGCGGCACGAGCGCCTCGAGCGGCAGTCCGAGCACCTGTGCGAGTCCCACGATCGTGCGCAGCGACGGGTTCGCCGGTACGCCGGGGCGGGAGAGCCCCTTCTCGAGCTGCTGGTAGTGCGACCGGGTGAGCCCCGCCGCATAGGCGAGCTCCTCCTGGGTGAGGGCGGCCTCGATCCGCGCACGGTGCAACCGGATGCCGAACTCGCGCGCGAACGACGCCCACCCGTCGTCGCCCGGTCGATCCCCCATCCGGCCACCGTGCCGCGGGTGCGGGACGAAACGGGCCTGATATATCCGTCATAGTCGCAGGCGGTCGCTGGATGAGCGGTGAGAGCGTCGGGGGATGTGCGGCGTCGAATAACGAAACGGTCACACCGGCCAGATAGCATCGAACCCATGACCAGGATCGCCGTCGTTCCCGGATCCTTCGACCCCGTCACGCTCGGGCATCTCGATGTGATCGAGCGGGCCGCTCGCATCTTCGACGAACTGCACGTGCTCGTCGTGCACAACCCCGACAAGTCGGCGCTGCTGCCGATCGCGCAGCGGGTGTCGCTCATCCAGGAGTCGATCGACGAGGCGCGCATCCCGGGTCAGATCCTCGTCACGAGCTGGAGCGTCGGGCTCCTCGTCGACTACTGCACGGATGTCGGGGCGAGCGTGCTCGTGAAGGGCATCCGCTCGCAGGTCGACGTGGCCTACGAGACGCCCATGGCGATCGTCAACCGGAATCTCGCCAAGGTCGAGACGATCTTCATGCTGCCCGACCCGGCGCACGCGCACGTGTCGAGCTCGCTCGTGCGTCAGGTGGCGTCGCTCGGCGGCGACGTGTCGCCGTACGTCCCGCGCGTGGTCGCGGACTTCCTCGAGCAGCCCCGCTGAACTCCCGGCGGCGCGCTAACCCAGCAGGCCGAGCGAGGCGGCGAAGACGACCGCGAGCAGCACGAAGCCGACCGGGATGAGCACCGACACGAACACGCCGAGCAGCAGGCCGGTGAGCGACTTGCCGAAGCCCACCTGACGGCGTCGCGCCGCCACCAGGCCGACGATGCCGGCGATGATCGCGACGATGCCCGAGACCCACGCGCCGAGGGTGAGGAATCCACCCGCCACCTCGACGATGCCGGTCACGCGCAGCAGGAAGCCGACGACGACGCCGAACGTGGCGCCGAGGCCCGTGCGGAACGCGAGATCGGCCGCCCGGTTGGTGTCGGGCACGGATGCGTAGGAGGGCGCCGTGAAGGGGCGACCGGCCGTCATGGACGTCGATGCGAGCATGCTGACGGGAGCAGGGCTGGGAGCCGCGGCGGGCGTCTCGTCCTGGTCGGCGGTGTGGATGACGGAACGGTAGCGATTCGCGATCTCGGGATCGGCGGATGACGTGAAGCCGACCGGCCGCACGGCCGGGAGCGCGGGTGCGGGGGCCGCGGGCTCGGGGACGGCATCCGCGTGCTTGCCCGTGCGCGGCTGCAGGTCCTCCGCGGTGATCGGGGCGACCGGCGTTCCGGGGAGCACGAACCCGCCAGCCGCGGCGGCGGGTGCGGCCGGAGGGAACGCGTAGCCCGGTGCGGCGGGCGAGGTGGGAGCGGCAGGGGACGGCGACGGCGTCGTGAACTCGGGAAGGCTCGCGGCAGGCGCGGCGTACTCGAGGGCGGGTGCGGGAGTCGGGGTCGGCGCGTACTCGGGTGCGGCAGGCGCCGCCGGGAGCTCCGGAGCGGCGGGCATCGCGGCGGGCGCGGCGGCGACCGCGTGATCGCTCGTCGGCATCGTGAACTCCGACGCAGACGCGACG
>JAEYVF010000162.1 GCA_023432005.1 Actinomycetes bacterium | reverse complement strand
CGCGCACGAGGTCGGCGAGCGGGGCGCCCTCCGCGAGCCGCAGCGTCACGGGCGTCGGGCGGTAGCGGAAGACGTTGCGCTCGACCCCGAGCTGCGACTCGTCGCGCGACGTCGCGAACTCGGTGGTCCAGGCCGCGGCATCCGAGAACGCGCCCCGCCGCACGGCGTCGAACCCCGCGTAGTCGAGCGAGCGCTGGAACGCCTCGACGAGCCCGCGCACGCGCGGATCGAGGCCGTCGAGACGCAGGTCGCCCGCGGGCGCGGCGGGCACGGGATGCCAGTCCCCCAGCACGAGCAGCGAGTTCGGTCCGCCCGCCTTCGCACCCGGTCCGACCGACGATCGCTTCCATCCGCCGAACGGCTGTCGCCGCACGATCGCGCCCGTGATGGGCCGGTTGACGTAGAGGTTGCCCGCCTGCACGCGATCGATCCACGCGCCGACCTCGTCGGCGTCGAGCGACTGGATGCCGGCCGTGAGCCCGTAGGCGACGCCGTTCTGCAGAGCGAGCGCCTCGTCGAGGTCGGCGGCTCGCATGAGACCGAGCACGGGCCCGAAGTACTCGGTGCGATGGAAGTCGGATCCCGCCACGACGCCGTCGCGCACGCCCGGCGACCACAGGCGGCCGGTGTCGTCCAGCTGCCGCGGGGCCACGAGCCACGACTCGCCCTCCTCGAGCCGCGTGAGCCCGCGCGTGAGCTTCGCACCCGGCGGCTCGATGAGCGGCCCGACGACGGACCCCGAGTCCTGCGGCCAGCCGACCGCGAGGCTCGCCACGGCATCCGCGAGCTGGCGCCGGAAGCGCTCCGAGTCGGCGACCGTGCCGACGAGGATCGCGAGCGACGCCGCCGAGCACTTCTGCCCCGCGTTGCCGAAGGCGCTCACGACGAGGTCCCTGACGGCGAGGTCGAGGTCGGCGGAGGGCGTGACGACGATCGCGTTCTTGCCGCTCGTCTCGGCGAGAAGCGCCAGCTCGGGACGCCACGATCGGAAGAGCGCCGCCGTCTCGAAGGACCCCGTCAGCATGACGCGGCCCACGTCCGGCGCCGTGACGAGCCGCTGCCCGAGCGCGCCCTCGTCGACGTCGACGAGTCGCAGCAGCTCGCGCGGCACGCCCGCCTCCCACAGCGCCTCGGCGAGCACCGCGCCGCACCGACGGGCTTGCGGCGCGGGCTTCAGCACGACGGCGCTCCCCGCCGCGAGCGCCGACAACACACCTCCCGCGGGGATCGACACCGGGAAGTTCCACGGCGGCACGACGAGCGTGAGGGCCGCGGGCACGAAGGTCGCATCGCGCACGGCGCCCAGCTCGCGCGCCCGCTCGGCGGAGAAGAAGGCGAAATCGACCGCCTCGCTCACCTCGGCGTCCGCCTCCGCGAGCGTCTTGCCGGTCTCGGCGACCATGACCTCGATGAGGCGCCCCCGGTACACCGACAGCACCTCCCCCACGCGCTCGAGCAGCTCGGCCCGCGCGCGCGGGGGCACCTGCGCCCAGCGGCGGCCGGCATCCGCCGCCTCCCGCACGAGCACGTCGATGACCGCGGGATCCTCGACGCGCGCCGCGGCGAGGGATGCGAAGCCGAGCTGCGTCGTGCGCGAGCGCTCCAGCACCCCCTCCGCCCACATCCGGTTGGCGACGAGCGCCGGATCGGTGTCGGGCTCGTTCCGGAAGCTCTGCGGCGCGCGGGGCAGCGGCGGGCTCAGGCGGTTCTGGGTGCGGTTCGCGGGCGGCACCTCGTCGTCGAGCTCGTCGAGGGATGCGGCGAAGCGCTCGGCCTCGCGGCGGAACACGACGGGGTCGTCGAGGTCGAAGAGCCCCGAGATGAAGTTCTCGCCGCTCGCGTTCTCCTCGAGGCGGCGCACGAGGTAGCTGATCGCAGCGTCGAACTCCTCGGGGTGCACGACGGGCGTGTAGAGGATGAGCCGCCGCGTCTCGGCGCGCACGGCGCGCGCCTGGGCGGGGGCCATGCCGAGCAGCATCTCGATGTCGACCTGGTGGTCGATCTCGCGGCGCCGGGCGAGCAGCCACGCGAAGGCGAGGTCGAACAGGTTGTGCCCCGCGACCCCGATGCGCACGGCCGACGTCGCCTCGGGGGTGAGGGCGGCCACGAGCATTCGCTTGTAATTCGTGTCGGTCTGCCGCTTGGTGGGCCAGGGCGCGAGCGGCCAGCCGTGCATCGTCGCGTCGACGCGCTCCATCGCGAGGTTGGCGCCCTTGACGATGCGCACCTTGATCCCCGCCCCGCCCGAGGCCACGCGGCGCTGCGCCCACTCGGTGAGGTGGGCGAGAGCGGCGACCGAGTCGGGGAGGTAGGCCTGCAGCACGATGCCGGCCTCGAGCCCCCGCAGCTCGGGCTCCTCGAGCAGGCGCGTGAAGACCGCGATCGTGAGCCCGAGGTCGCGGTACTCCTCCATGTCGAGGTTGATGAACTTGCGCGGGCGCGACCGCGAGCGTGCCGCGTCGAGGTAGAGCGGGCGCAGCAACGCGACCACGCGCTCGACGGTCTCGTCGAAACCCCACAGGTTCAGCTGCGCGGCGACAGCCGACACCTTGATCGAGACGTAGTCCACGTCGTCGCGCGCGAGCAGCTCGCGCGTGCCCTGCAGCCGGCGCGCGGCCTCCCGGTCGCCGAGCACGGCCTCGCCCAGCAGGTTGATGTTGAGGCGGGCGCCTGACGAGCGCAGCTCGGCGAGAGCCTTGTCGAGGCTCTTCGGAGTCGCGTCGATCACGAGATGGCTCACCATGAAGCGCAGCGCGCGCCGGGCGATGGGGATCACGAGGCGCGGCGCGAGCACCGAGAAGCCGCCGCCCAGCACGATGAGCGCGCGCAGGTACCAGGGCAGGAAGCGCGGCACGCGGCGCGACAGCCGCTCGAAGTTCTTCGCGGCGACGCGGGGATCCTCGGGGCGCACGACGCGATCGACGAAGCCGAGCGCGAAATCGAGGCCGACGGGGTCGCGAAGCAGGCCCGCCAGGCGCTCGGCCCCGGCATCCGGCTTCACCTCGGATGCGGCCGCGAGCCAGCGACGCACGAGCGCGACCGTCTCATCGAGGGCCGGCAGATCGGGGGGAACCGCCATGGTGGAGAGGGTAGACGACCCACCTTGGTTCCCGTTCCGCGTGTTCGTTCCGAAGGAACGGTGGCGAACACGCGGAACGGCGACTCCGGCTACGCGGCGGCGGCAGCCTCGAGTTTGGCGACACGTACGCCGCGCATGGCCTCGGTCCAGCTCTCGAGCTGGTCGACGAGCCCCTGCAGGGTCGCGAGGTGGCGCTCACCCGGCGTGAAGACGCTGAAGTTCTCGAAGTCGTGGAAGAACGAGAACGCGAGCTGGGTGCGCACATCCGCGATCTGGAGCTCGCCGAGGGTGCTGCGCAGCTTGTCGGCAGCGCGCACGCCGGCCGAGAGGGCGCCGTAGCTGACGATCGCGGCCGCCTTGTCGTTCCACTCGCCGTAGATGAACGAGATGGCGTTGAGCAGCGCGGGCGAGGGTGCGTGGTTGTACTCGCTGGTCACGAACACGAAGCCGTCGTAGCCGTCGATCTTCTCGGCCCAGGCGCGCGTGTGGTCGTGCTCGTAGCGGCCGGCGGACGCGGGCACGGCCTCGTCGAGCAGCGGGAGCTGGAAATCGGCGAGGTCGATGACCTCGTACCGTGCGTCGCCGAGGCGCGAGGCGTGCTCCTGCACCCACGTCGCGACCTGGTCGCCCACGCGGCCGGGGCGGGTGCTGCCGATGATGATGCCGATGCGGAGCTCGTTGCTCATTCCGTCGTCCTCCTGAGGTAGTTGACACGTCACCGTAGCAGAACAAGTTGATACGTCAACCTATTCCTGAGGCTATCCTGAGGCGCATGTCGACCGTGTCCGAGGTGAGCCCCGAGGAATGGGGTCTCTGGCGTGACTACTTCCGGGGCGGACGCGAGCTCGCCGCCGCGCTCGACCGCCGACTGCAGGACGACGCGGGCATCTCCCACCCCGAGTACCTGCTCATGATGAGCCTCTGGCACTCGCCCGAGCACAGCCTCCGCACCGGCGAGCTCGCGGAGGAGCTCTCGTGGGAGAAGAGCCGCGTCTCGCACCAGGTCACACGCATGGAGGCCCGCGGGCTCGTCGAGCGCCGCGAGTGCGAGACGGATGCGCGCGGCGTCTGGGTCACCCTCACCGCCGACGGCAGCCGCCTCCTGCTGCGCGCCACCCGCGACCACACCGACGCCATCCGCGAGTGGTTCTTCGCGCAGCTCGACGACGAGGAGAAGGCGGTGCTCAGCCGCATCTCGAAGCGCATGCGCACCGCGCTCGGCACCGTGTGCGAGCAGGCGCTCCCCCGTGAGACGGAGGCGCAGACCGGGGACGCCGCCTAGGCTCGCCGCGTGAGCACGCCGTCCCGCGCATCCGCGTCGCGCGAGGCGACCGGGTGGGTCCGCCCGGCGCCGACCCGTCGTGAACGCGTCATCGACCTCGCGACGGCCGTCGGCCTCTTCGTCGCGGCGATCCTGAGCCAGCAGCTGTACCGCATCGCCGGCATCTACGACGAGCCCGCCGATGCGACGCTCACCTTCGCGGCTCTCGCCCTCGCGTCCCTCCCGCTCGCCCTGCGGCGCAGCCATCCGCTCATCGCGGGCACCCTGGTCTCCGCGGGGTTCTTCGTCGTCGGCCTGCTCGAGGTGCCCGAGCTGCTCGTCTCCAACATCACGCTGTTCATGGCGCTCTACACGATCGGCGCGTGGGTGTCACGACGATCGCTCGCCTTCGCCGTCCGCGCCGTGATCGTGGTGGCGATGATCGTCTGGCTCCTCGTCGCGCTCTTCCAGGCCGCCACCGACCCGGAGGCGTTCGAGGGGATCTCGCGCGTCGGGGCGTTCTCGCCGCTCGTGGCCTACATGCTCATCCAGGTGCTCATCAACGTGCTCTACTTCGCCGGCGCGTGGTGGTTCGGCGACCGCGCGTTCGCGTCGGCGCACGCGCGCTGGCAGCTCGAGGAGCGCACGCGCGAGCTCGAGCGCGAGCGCGAGCGCTCCGCGACGCAGGCCGTGGCGCTCGACCGCGTGCGGATCGCGCGCGAGCTGCACGACGCCGTCGCCCACCACGTGAGCGTCATCGGCATCCAGGCGGGCGCCGCGCGCACGGTGCTGCGCGACGACCCCGACGCCGCGTCCGCCGCCCTCCAGACGATCGAGCACACGAGCCGCGAGACCATCAGCGAGCTGCACGACATGCTCACGACGCTGCGCGACGACGATGACGTGGTCGACACGGCGAACGGCCTCGAACGGCTGCCCGAGCTCGTCGCGGCCTCGGAGGACGCGGGCGTGCCGACCTCGTTCCAGGTCGTGGGCGACCCTGTGCCCGTGCCGTCGGTGGCGAGCGTCAACCTGTACCGCATCGCCCAGGAGGCCCTCACGAACGTGCGCAAGCACGCGGGCACCGCGGCCACGGCCGACGTGCGCGTGCGCTACGGCGGAGACCACGTCGAGCTCGAGGTGACGAACACCGGCAGCCGCGCCGTCGCGCGCGTGCCCGGCGGGCTCGGCCAGCTCGGGATGCGCGAGAGGGTCGCCGCGTCGGGCGGCAGCCTCGAGCTCGGGCCGCGCACCCGCGGCGGCTACCTGGTCCGCGCGCGCATCCCCCTCGCGCGGGAGGCGGCCGGATGACGCGCGTGCTGCTCGTCGACGATCAGACCCTCGTGCGCACGGGCTTCCGGGTGATCATCGACGCGCAACCCGACCTCGAGGTGGTCGGCGAGGCGGGTGACGGGCTCGAGGCGATCGCGGCATCCGCGCGGCTCGCCCCCGACGTCGTGTGCATGGACGTGCAGATGCCGGGCGTCGACGGCCTCGAGGCCACGCGTCGCATCACGGGCGCCCCCGCGGCCCCGGCGGTGCTCGTGCTCACGACGTTCGACCGCGACGACTACCTCTTCCAGGCGCTCGAGGCGGGCGCCTCGGGGTTCCTGTTGAAGACGGCGAGCCCCGAGCAGCTCGTCGACGCCGTGCGAGTGCTCGCGGCGGGCGACGCCCTGCTCTCGCCCGCCGTGACGCGCCGCGTCATCGAGCGCTTCGGCGCGGCATCCGGTGAGCCCGCGGCGGACCCCGCCGTCGGGGAGCTCACGGAGCGCGAGGCCGACGTGTTCCGGCTGCTCGCCGACGGCCTCTCCAACGCCGAGATCGCGGGGCGCCTCCACGTCGGCGAGGCGACCGTGAAGACCCACGTCTCCAGCATCCTGCTCAAGCTCGGTGTGCGCGACCGCGTGCAGGCCGTCGTGCACGCCTACCGCTCCGGTTTCGCGCGCGCCTGACCCGCCGCGTGTGGCCGAACGCTCCCCCGCGGGGCGTCCGCCGCAGGGGGGAGGCGGAGGAGGCGGGGGCGGACGTAGCTTGGACGCGATCCAGGGAGGTTCCGTGCTCGAGATCCGAGACGTCAGCAAGAGCTACGGCACGCGGCGCGTGCTGCACGACGTGAGCTTCGACGTCGCCCCCGGCCGGATGACCGGGTTCGTGGGCGGCAACGGGGCCGGCAAGACGACCACGATGCGCATCGTGCTCGGCGTGCTCGAGCCGGATGCCGGCACCGTCACCCTCGACGGCGCGCCGCTCGGCACGACCGGCCGACGCCGCTTCGGCTACATGCCCGAGGAGCGCGGCCTCTACCCGAAGATGAAGCTCGCCGAGCAGCTCATCTACCTCGCACGGCTGCACGGGCTGACGCCGGCCGACGCGAAGCGCAGCACCGACGAGCTGCTCGCGCGCCTCTCGCTCACCGAGCGCGCCGACGACCACATCGAGAAGCTGTCGCTCGGCAACCAGCAGCGCGCCCAGATCGCGGCGGCGCTCGTGCACGAGCCCGACGTGCTCATGCTCGACGAGCCCTTCAGCGGTCTCGACCCCATGGCCGTCGACGTCGTCGCCGAGGTGCTCGCGGAGCGCGCGCACCGGGGTATCCCCGTGCTCTTCTCGAGCCACCAGCTCGACATCGTCGAGCGTCTGTGCGACGACCTCGTCATCATCGCCGAGGGCAGCATCCGCGCCGCGGGGCCGCGCGCCGAGCTGCGCGCGGAGCACGCGACCCTGCGCTACCAGCTGCAGACCGACGGCGACGCCGGATGGGTGCGCGAGCAGGCGGGCATCGCCGTCATCGAGGCCGACGGCGGCTACGCCCTCTTCGACGCGGAGTCCCCCGAGGCCGTGCAGCGCGTGCTCGAGGCCGCCGTCGCGCGCGGCGGCGTCTCGGACTTCGCGCGCCAGCATCCGACCCTCGCCCAGATCTTCAAGGAGGTCGTGCGATGACCACGACGCACTCGAGCACCGCCCGCCCGTACTCGACGGGCCGCAGCGTCTGGCTCGTCGCCCAACGCGAGATCCTGGTGCGCCTGCGGTCGGTCGCGTTCCTCGTGTCGACGGGGCTCCTGCTCGTGCTGCTGCTCGGCTCGATCATCGTGAGCGCGCTCGTGTCGGCGAACGCGGCCGACCCGCGGGTGGCCGTCGTCGCGGGCGCGACCATCCCGGATGACGCAGCGCTCGCCGTGCAGGACGTCGCGACGCGCGAGGAGGCCGAGGCGCTGCTGCGCGCGGGCGACGTCGACGCGGCCATCATCCCCGCGGATGTGCCGCTCGGCTTCACCGTGCTGGGTGACGACAGCGTGCCCACGCGCGTCGTGCAGGCGCTCAGTGTCATGCCCGACGTCGAGCTGCTCGACGCGAGCGGCGCCGCCGGCTTCATCGGCTACATCGTGGCGATCGGCTTCGGGCTCATCTTCTTCCTCTCGGCGATGACGTTCGGCTCGACGATCGCGCAGTCCGTCGTGGAGGAGAAGCAGACCCGCATCGTCGAGATCCTGCTCGCCACCATCCCGACCCGGGTGCTGCTCGCGGGCAAGATCGTCGGCACGACGATCCTCGCGCTCGGCCAGGTCGCGCTCCTGCTGGCCATCTCGATCATCGCGTTGAGCGTCACGGGGCAGAGCCAGCTGCTGCTCGGGCTCGGCATGCCGTTCGTGTGGTTCGCGATCTTCTTCGTGTTCGGCTTCATCCTGCTGGCGGCGCTCTTCGCCGCGACAGGCGCGATGGTCTCGCGACTCGAGGACATCGGCTCGACGACGACACCCGTCACGATGCTCGTGATGATCCCGTACTTCGCGGTCGTGTTCTTCAACGACAACCCCGTCGTCGTGACGGTCATGTCGTACGTGCCGTTCTCGGCGCCGATCGGGATGCCGTTGCGTCTCTTCACGGGAGACGCCCAGTGGTGGGAGCCGCTCGTCTCGCTCGGCATCCTGCTCGCGACGTGCATCGCGGTGATCGCGGTGGGCGCGCGCATCTACGAGAACTCGCTCCTGCGGCTCGGTCAGCGGGTGAAGCTGGCCGAGGCCCTCAAGGGCTGAGAATGGGGAGGTGACTTTGCACGACACCTCCTTCCGCGGTTTCGCGAGCGACAACTACGCCGGCATCCACCCGGAGGTGCTCGACGCGATCGCGAGCGCGAACGGCGGGCACCAGGTCGCCTACGGCGAGGACGTCTACACGGCGCGTCTCGGCGAGGTGATCCGCGCCGAGTTCGGCGAGCGCGCACAGATCTTCCCCGTCTTCAACGGCACGGGCGCCAACGTCGTCTCGCTCACCGCGCTCCTGCCCCGCTGGGGCTCGGTCGTCGCGACGAGCACGGCCCACATCCACACGGATGAGGGCGGAGCGCCCGAGAAGGTCGCGGGTCTCAAGCTCTTCGTCGTGCCGACGCCCGACGGCAAGCTCACCCCCGAGCTGCTCGCGACGGAGGCGTGGGGCATGGACGACGAGCACCGCGCGGAGCCCGCCGCCGTGTCGATCACCCAGACCACCGAGCTCGGCACGCTCTACACGCCCGACGAGGTGCGCGCCATCGCCGACGCCGCGCACGCCGCGGGCCTCGCCGTGCACATGGACGGCGCCCGCATCTGGAACGCCGCCGCGGCCCTCGGCGTGCCGTTCCGCGAGTTCACGACGGATGCCGGGGTCGACATCCTCAGCTTCGGTGGCACCAAGATCGGCGCGCTCGGCGTCGAGGCGGTCGTCGTGCTGAACCCCGACCGGGTCGCCGACATCGTGCGGCTGCGCAAGACGACGATGCAGCTCGCGAGCAAGATGCGCTTCTTCAGCGCGCAGCTGCTCGCCCTCTTCGACGGGGTGGGCCTGCGTGCCGCCGGCCACGCGAACGCCATGGCGGCACGGTTGCGCGGAGCCCTCGAGACGGGCGTCGCCGACGGCTCGATCCGGAACCTCGCCTTCAGCCAGGCGACCGAGGCGAACGCCGTGTTCGCGGTGCTCCCGAACGACGCGGCCGACCGCATCCGGGCGCGCTTCCGCTTCTACGACTGGGATCGCGCGGCAGGCCAGGTGCGCTGGATGACGGCGTTCGACACGACCGAGGCCGACATCGACGCGTTCGTCGCAGCCATCCGCGAGGAGCTCGCGCGCCCCACGGCGTAGGCTCGACGGGTGACTCGGTCGCCCGCAGAGAAGCCCTGGCTCGACTCGTACGCCCCCGGCGTGCCGCACGAGCTCGACATCCCCGCCGGATCGCTGTCGAACCTCATCGCCGAGTCGGTCGAGACCTATCCCAAGAACGTCGCGCTCGAGTTCTTCGGCCGCGAGACCACCTACGCCGAGCTCGGCGCCGACATCCGCCGCGCCGCGGAGGGGCTGCGCCGCCTCGGTGTGAAGGCCGGCGACCGCGTCGCCATCATCCTGCCGAACTGCCCCCAGCACGTCGTCGCGTTCTACGCGGTGCTGCGCCTCGGCGCGATCGTCGTCGAGCACAACCCGCTGTACACGCCGCGCGAGCTGCGCCACCAGTTCGAGGATCACCAGGCGCGCGTCGCGATCGCGTGGGACAAGACGGTGCCGACGCTGCAGGACTTCCCGAGCGATCTCGCCCTCGACGCGATCGTCTCCGTCGACATGACGCGCGCCTTCCCGCTCAAGATGCGCGCCCTGCTCAAGCTCCCGATCGAGAAGGCGCGCACGAGCCGCGCCGAGCTCACGACCGAGGTGCACGGCACGACCCCGTGGGAGAAGCTGCTCGACGGCCCCGAGATCCCCGACACCGTGCCGCGACCGGACGCCGAGGATGTCGCGCTCATCCAGTACACGAGCGGCACCACGGGCTCCCCGAAGGGCGCGACCCTCAGCCATCGCAACCTCGTAGCGAACGCCGCCCAGGCCAGGGCGTGGGTGCCGTCGATCCCGCGCGGCACGGCATCCGTGCACGCGGTGCTCCCGCTCTTCCACGCCTACGGCCTGACGCTCAGCCTCACCTTCGCGATGAGCATGGGGGCGCGGCTCGTGCTCTTCCCGAAGCCCGACCCGGCCCTCGTGATCCCCGTGTTCAAGAAGCGCCCGCCGACCTTCCTGCCCGCCGTGCCGGCGCTCTACGACCGGCTGCGGAAGGCAGCGGAGGCGAAGGGCGTCTCGCTCGCGGGCATCGAGATCGCGATCTCGGGCGCCATGCCCCTCTCCAAGGAGGTCGTCGAGCCGTGGGAGGAGCTCACGGGCGGCTACCTCGTCGAGGGCTACGGACTCTCCGAGTGCTCCCCCGTGCTCATGGCGAACCCGGTCGCGCCCAACCGGCGGGCGGGCACCGTGGGCCTCCCGCTGCCCGGCACCGAGGTGCGCGTCGTCGATCCCGACGACCCGACGGTCGATGTCGAACCCGGCACCCCGGGCGAGCTGCTCGTCAAGGGACCGCAGGTATTCTCGGGCTACTGGAACAAGCCCGAGGCCACGGCCGAGGTGTTCAGCCAGGGCTGGTTCCGCACGGGCGACATCGTGAGCGTCGACGACGACGGCTTCGTGACGATCACCGACCGCATCAAGGAGCTCGTCATCACGGGCGGCTTCAACGTGTCGCCATCCGAGGTCGAGGACACTCTGCGCAAGTACACCGGCGTCGCCGACGTCGCGATCGTCGGCATCCCGAACGCGCGCGACGGCGAGCACGTCGTCGCGGCGATCGTGCCGGAGCCCGGCGCCCGCATCGACACGGATGCGCTGCGCGCGTGGGCGAAGCAGCAGCTCGCCGCGTACAAGGTGCCGCGTCGCGTGCATCTGGTCGACGAGCTCCCCAAGTCGATGATCGGCAAGGTGCTGCGCCGCAAGGTGCGCGACGCGCTGATCGAATCCGGAACAGAGAAGGGCATCACGTGAAGTTCGGCATCTTCATCCCGCAGGGCTGGCGTTTCGACCTCGTGGGGATCGACCCCGCCAGGCACTGGGGCGTCATGCACGATCTCGCCCAGGCGGCGGAGGCCGGCCCGTGGGAGTCGCTGTGGGTGTACGACCACTTCCACACGACGCCCGTGCCGAGCGAGGAGGCCACGCACGAGGCGTGGACGCTCATGGCGGCCTTCGCGGCCTCGACCTCGCGCATCCGTCTCGGCCAGATGTGCACGTGCATCGCCTACCGCAACCCCGCGTACCTCGCGAAGGTCGCCTCCACCGTCGACCTCATCTCGAACGGCCGCCTCGAGATGGGCATCGGAGCGGGATGGTACGAGCACGAGTGGCGTGCCTACGGCTACGGGTTCCCGGATGCGCCCGCCCGCCTCCGCGCGCTGCGGGAGGGCGTCGAGGTCATGCACCAGGCGTGGACGACCGGGAAGGCGAGCCTCGACGGCGAGTTCTGGCAGATCGACGGAGCGATCGTCGAGCCCCGCCCGCTGCAGGAGGGCGGCATCCCGATCTGGGTCGCCGGCGGCGGCGAGAAGGTGACGCTCAAGATCGCGGCGCAGTACGCGAGCTACACCAACTTCAACGGCGGTGCCGAGGAGTTCGCGCGCAAGAGCGAGATCCTGCGCGGGCACTGCGAGACGCTCGGAACCGACTTCGAGAGCATCACGCGGTCGAGCAACTTCAGCACGATCATCGGTGAGACCGAGGCCGATGTGAGGCGCAAGGTCGAGTCCTACGAGGAGCGCCTCGCGAGGTACATCGGTGCCGAGAAGGCCGCCGCGGTCGTCGAGCAGTACCACGGCACGGGCTCGAAGGAGGGTCTCGCGGGCACGCCCGAGCAGATCGTCGAGGTGCTGCGCGAGCGCAACGAGCTGGGGCTCGGCTACAGCATCCACTACTTCCCCGACTCGGCGTACGACCGTTCGGGCGTGGAGCTCTTCGAGAAGCAGGTGATCCCTGCGTTGGCTTCTGCGCCGCGATAATCCGCGGCGCGCGCCGCTCCGCCGGCCGCGCGCGAGCGCCCGGCTCCGCGCGTGCGCACACCCTCGCGTCATCTGAGCCGTGTGACACGGTGTTGCGGCCCGATTCGGGCGGGCGCGACGCCGGGGCTACCGTCGAGGCCGTGACTGACGCGCCGATCCGGGAGCTGCTGGTGGAGACGCGGGCCTACGCGCCCCCGCCGGGGCTCGCGGCGACCTCCAACGTCGACGCGGATGCATGGGCGCGCGCCGCCGAGGATCCGGAGGCGTTCTGGGTGGAGGCGGCCCGCCGGCTCACCTGGGCGACCCCGTTCACCCGCGGCCTCGACTGGACTCCCGCCCTCACCGAGGACGGCACCCTGCAGCCGCCCCGCGCGGAATGGTTCGCCGACGGAACCCTCAATGTCGCCGTCAACTGCGTCGACCGCCACGTCGAGGCGGGGCTCGGCGAGAGGGTCGCGTTCCACTGGGAGGGCGAGCCGGGCGACACCCGCAGTCTCACCTTCGCGCAGCTGCAGCGCGAGGTCGCGCGCGCGGCGAACGCGCTCACCGAGCTCGGCGTCGAGAAGGGCGACCGCGTCGTCGTCTACCTGCCCGTCCTGCTCGAGACCGTCGTCGTGACGCTCGCGATCGCCCGCATCGGCGCCATCCACTCGCTCGTCTTCGGGGGCTTCTCGGCCGAGGCCCTGCGCTTCCGCGTCGAGGACACGGGAGCGAAGCTGCTCGTCACGACCGACGGCCAGTTCCGCCGCGGCACGGCGGTGCCCGTGAAGGCGAACGCGGATGCCGCGGTCGCGGGCCTCGATCACGTCGAGCACGTGCTCGTCGTGCGCCGCACGGGCGACGCGATCGCCTGGACCGAGGGCCGCGACGTGTGGTGGCACGAGCTCGTCGACCGCCAGTCCGACACCCACGCGGCCGAGGCGTTCCCCGCCGAGACGCCGCTGTTCATCATCTACACCTCGGGCACGACCGGGAAGCCGAAGGGCCTCGTGCACACGAGCGGCGGCTACCTGACGCAGGCGTCGTGGACGCACTGGGCGGCGTTCGACGCGAAGCCCGACGACGTGCACTGGTGCACGGCCGACCTCGCGTGGGTCACGGCCCACACCTACGAGCTCTACGGGCCGCTCAGCAACGCGACGACGCAGGTGATCTACGAGGGCACGCCCGACACCCCGCGGCCCACGCGCCACTTCGAGATCATCGAGCGCTACGGCGTCACCGTCTATTACACGGCCCCGACGCTCGTGCGCACGCTCATGACGTGGTTCCCGGATGGCGTGCCCGCCGAGCACGACCTCTCGAGCATCCGTCTGCTCGGCTCGGTCGGCGAGGCGATCAACCCCGAGGCGTGGGTGTGGTTCCGCGATCAGCTCGGCGCGGGCCGCGCGCCCGTCGTCGACACGTGGTGGCAGTCGGAGACGGGAGCCGCGATCATGGCGCCGGCCCCCGGTCTGTCGACCATCAAGCCCGGGTCGGCCACGAAGGCGCTCCCCGGGCTGTCGACGCTCGTCGTCGACGAGCAGGGCGACCCCGTGCCGCCGGGCGCGGGCGGCTACCTCGTGATCCCGCATCCGTTCCCCTCGCTCGCACGCACCGTGTGGGGCGACCCCCAGCGCTACCTCGACTCCTACTGGCGGCGCTTCGCCGATCGCGGCTACTTCTTCTCGGGCGACGGCGCGAAGATCGACGCCGACGGGGACGTGTGGCTGCTCGGGCGCGTCGACGACGTCATCAACGTGTCGGGTCACCGCCTCTCGACGATCGAGATCGAGTCGGCGCTCGTCGCGCATCCGCTCGTCGGCGAGGCGGGCGTCACGGGAGCCGACGACGCCGTCACGGGCGAGGCGATCGTCGCCTTCGTGATCCCCTCGCGCGAGGCGGGTGCGGATGCCGTGGCCGAGCTGCGCGCGCACGTCGCGTCCGCGATCGGCCCGATCGCGAAGCCGCGCGACATCCACCTCGTCCCCGAGCTGCCCAAGACCCGCTCGGGCAAGATCATGCGGCGGCTGCTGCGCGACATCGTCGACGGCCGCCCGCTCGGCGATACGACGAGCCTGCAGGACCCCGGTGGCCCGGCGCGCATCGCGGAGCTCGTGCGCGCCCGCTGAGCTGCGTTGGTGCCTTCCCCACAAGCCGACGGCCCCCCACGGACGCCGGTGTGCACGATGCCGACATCTTGATATCGAGACATCTCGGGACTTGGTACCTTCTGCAGACTCCGGCCACCGGCGGCCAAAGGCGGTCGACGCGCGGCGGAGCTTCCCGTCACCTCGAGATACATCGATGAAGGAGTGCTCAATGACGAGCGCGACATCCGCAACCCGCATCCATCGCCACGGCGCCGGCGTCAAGACCGCCGTCACCGTGCTCACCGTGCTCCTGCTCACGGTCTTCCTGCTCTTCATGCTGACGAGCGACAAGATCACGGCGGGGGCCAGCCAGCTGGCAGACGGCCTCTCGACCGCGAACACCGGCACGAGCACCCTCTCGGACGGCGCACGCGCGCTCTCCGACGGCACCGCGCGCCTCGCCGACGGCGCGGCGTCAGCCGCCACGGGAGCGGAGAAGCTC
>JAEYVF010000146.1 GCA_023432005.1 Actinomycetes bacterium | reverse complement strand
GTAGTTCGCGGTGCGCAGCTCGAGCGCCGGGCCCGCAAGGCGTCGGGCGGCGAGCGCGGCGTCGCCCGCGGCGTCGGCCTCGGCGACCGACTCCGCGACGCGCGACACGACGCGGGTGAACTGCTGCTTGGTGACGACGGGCGGCTCGATCTCCTCGAGCGGCGCCGCCGTGCCCGTGGGCGTCGGGACGGGCGCATCCGGCGTGTCGGCCGTGCAGGCGCTCAGCGCGAGCGCTCCCACGAGCAGCAGGGGCAGGGCGACGAAGGCGCGTCGACGGCCGCGCGCCGTGGGATCCTCCCCCGGCGTGAGGGCCGCGCGCTTGGGCGCCGGCTTGAGCTGCGCGGGGCGGGGGGCCTTCGGCATCTTCGGCGTCTTCGGCGTCTTGCGGCGCGGTCCGTGGCGACGGCGCGCGTGAACGAGCGCCCAGATGAGGGCGACGAGGCCGAGCAGCAGGGCGCCGATGCCGCCGATGATGAGCGGGCCCGACCACGGGGTCGAGTTGTCGAGCGGCCAGGTCACCGAGATCGAGGTGGGCGCAGGCGACGCGCCGTCGGCCGCGATGATGACGGAGACGTCGGTCGGCACGTTGACCTTGCGCACGAGCGTGCCCTCGCCCTCGAACTCCTGGATCCAGAGGTCGCTGCCGACGGGAGACGCGGCGTCGTCCTCGGGGTCGACCTCCTCCTGTGCGGCGACGTCGTCGCCCTCGGATGCGGCGGGGCTCTCGGATGCGGTGGGCGTCGGCGCGTCGCTCGGGGACTCGGCGGGCTCCTCGCCCTCGTCCTCGCCGTCGCGCACGGTGAGATCGCCCGCGACGAGCTCCCCGGTCTCCTCGTCGACGCGGATCTCGGCGGCGCGCGAGCCGGTGAGCCACGCGCGCACGTCGTCGTCGCGTCCGTAGGCCATGAAGACGGGGTCGGTTCCGGATCCGTCGATCTCGATCAGCTGGGCACCGGGATTCGCGTTGAGGGCGTCGCCATCGATGACGACGAAGGGCACCTCACCCTCGACGTCGACGGAGGACGTGAGGTGGTCGGGACCTTCGAAGATGGTGCGCTGGGCGACGCCGAGGCCGATGGACACGAAGGCGGCGACGAACAGCACGATCGCGATCACGAATCGCACGGATGAACTCCTCTCGAGCTGCCACGCGAAGGGCTCCGCGCGGTCCACCGGGACGTGATCGTCGGGGCGGACTCCGCCGTCGGGGGTTCGACGGGCAGCAGGCAAAGACATCCCAGGTTAGCGGACGACCCCCGTTTCACCCCGGACACCGCCCGAAAGCCGCCTGGGAGTCACCTGACCGGGATGAGCAGACGGCGGGCACGTCGAATGGTCGCGCCGATTACACTACGGAGGGGCTCGCCGCCGCGCGGCGGGCCGACGACCCCTGAACTTCCCGGACGAGGAGCGCACGTGGCGGCAGACGACGCGGGATTCACCACCGAGCTTCGCGGCTACAAGAAGGACGAGGTCGACCAGACCGTCGCGGCCCTGCGGCGTGACCTCATCAAGGCCAACAGCGACCGCACGGAGTCGCTCAAGGAGGTCAAGCGCCTCCAGGCGCTCGCCGAGGACCTCCAGGCCGAGCTCGACGAGGTGGGCAGCCCCACGTACGCGGGCCTCGGCACGAAGCTCGAGAACACCCTGCGGGTCGCCGAGGAGCAGTCGACGCGCCTCATCGCCCAGGCCGACATCGACGCCGAGAAGCTGCGCGCGAGCGTCCAGCAGGAGGTCGACGCGCTCCGCACGGATGCCGCGGAGACCGCCGAGCGCCTCGTCTCCGACGCGCAGTCGCAGGCCGACCGCATCCTGTCCGGCGCCCGCGACGAGGCGGACGCTATCGTTGCCCGTGCCTCCGCCGATGCCGAGGCGACGACGCAGGAGGCCCTGCGCGAGGCCGCCGCGATCCGCGGGGCCGTCGCGACCGAGGTCGCCGAGACGCGCGCCGCCGGCCGCCGCGAGGTGGCCGCCCTGCGCGCCGAGGCGGAGCGCGAGGTCGCGGAGCTGCGCGTCGTCGCTCAGCGCGAGGTCGCCGAGGCGCGCGAGGCCGCCGCCACCCTCGCCCGCGACACGGAGAAGGGCCGCGCCGACTTCGAGGCGGAGGACGCGCGCCTGCGCGCCCAGCTCGCCCACGACCTCGAGCAGGGCCGCACCGACCTCGAGCGCGAGATCACCGAGGCGCGCGAGAAGCTGCGGATCGACACGGAGGCCGCGAACGCGGCCCTCGAGGCCGACACCCGTCGTGCGCGTGCCGAGCTCGACGAGCGCACGGCATCCGAGCGCGCAGCACTCGAGGCCGAGATCGCGAACGCCCGCGCCGACCTCGAGACCGACATCGCGGCGCAGCGCGCGGCCCTCGCGACCGAGGTCGCCGATCGCCGCGCGGCGCTCGAGACCGAGCTCACGCGTCTGCGCGCCGAGCTCGACGACGAGCTGACGCGCACGCGCGCCGAGCTCGCATCCGAGGTGGAGTCGACGCGCGCGAGTCTCGCGGGCGACCGCGAGCGCACGGCGTCCGAGCTCGAGCACGAGGTCACGACGGCCCGCACCGCGCTCGCCGAGGAGCTCGCGACCGGCCGCTCCGAGCTCGAGCAGCACGTCACCACGACGCGCGCTGAGCTCGAGCGCGAGGTGTCGACAGCGCGCTCCGCGCTCGAGCAGGAACTCAGCCGCGCCCGTGCCGCCCTCGCGGCCGAGGTCGAGCAGGCCCGCGCCGCCCAGGAGGCCGAGCTCACCCAGGCCCGCGAGACGCAGGAGGCCGAGCTCACGGCCGCCCGCGAGCAGCAGGAGGCCGACCTCGCGAACGCCCGCCAGACCACGCTCGCCGAGCTCGAGGCGGCCCGCGCCGCACAGGAGGCCGAGCTCACGGCGGCCCGCGAGACCCACGACGCCGAGCTCGCCAACGCGCGCAAGGTGCTCGACACCGAGCTGCGCACTGCACGCAAGGCCCTCAAGACCGAGCTCGAGCAGCGTCGTAGCGCCGAGGAGACCGAGCTCGCCACCCGTCGTGCCGCCTGGGAGACCGAGGAGAGCACGGGACGCGAGGGCTGGGCCGCGGAGCTCGCCGCCGCCCGTGAGGCCCTCGAGGCCGAGCTCGCGGCACGGCGTGCCGAGGCCGAGCAGGAGGTCGCGAGCCTCCGCGAGGCCGCGACGACCGAGACGAGCAAGCTCCGCGCCGACACCGAGCGCGAGGCCGCGCGGCTCCGCGCCGAGCTGGCCGCCGAGGAGAAGGCGCACCGCGCCCGCATCGCCCACGAGGCCGACGAGCAGGCCTCGCGCCTGGCCGCGGAGGCCGAGCAGGCGCGCGCCGACCTGAGCGTCGAGCTCGCCGCCCGCCGCGACGAGGCCGAGAAGGAGTACGTCACCGCGCAGCAGGAGGCTGCCGCATCGACGCAGAAGTACCTCGACGAGGCCACGGCGCAGCTGCAGGAGGCCTCGGCTCGGGCCGCCGAGAAGCGCGCCGAGGTCGAGAAGCTGCAGACGGAGGGCGTCGCCGAGGCCCGCGCGATCGTCGACGACGCCCGCAAGGCGGCCACCGCGACGACCCGCGACGCCGAGAAGACGGCCAAGAAGATCGTGCGCGACGCCGAGAAGCAGGCGAAGGCGCTCCTCGACGACGCCGAGGAGCGCCTCGCCAAGATCCGCGTCGAGCGCGAGGCCGTCGCCGGCTACTTCGAGAGCCTGCGCGGCCTGCTCGCGGGCGCCGACAAGCTCGCCGCCCCCGGCCACGACTTCCCGGTGCCCGGCGACGAGGAGCCCGCGGCTCCTCAGCTCGGCGCGGCATCCGAGTCCCCCGAGCCCGATGACGCCCCGGCGCCCGCCGCGGACGTCGACGAGCCGAACACGCGCGAGACCGCGCACGCTCGGGCCGACAGCTGACGGATAGCCTTTCCCTATCCGCGAGGGCGGAGCTGAAGGGAAGTCGATGAAGATCCAGAACGCGTTCCGGCTGGGGCTCTTCGGAGGTCTGGGCGTGCTCGTCGCCGTGCTCATCGGTACGGGCATCGGCAACCTCGCCACGATCCTCACCTACGTGGGCGCCGCGCTCTTCCTCGCCCTCGGCGTCGATCCGGCCGTCTCGTTCCTCGAGAAGCACAAGGTGCCACGGCCCCTCGCGATCGTGTCGGTGCTCACGGGCATCCTGGCGGTGTTCGCGGGCTTCATCTTCGCGATCATTCCCGTCATCGCCGACCAGATCGGCAACCTCATCACGCAGGTGCCGAAGCTCGTCGAGACGATCGGCGACCAGAAAGCGCTCGAGGAGTGGTGGGCGACCTACGTCAACTGGATCGCGTACGACGACGCCCTCAAGAACGTGCAGGAGTGGTTCACGGGCAACCTCGAGAACATCACCTCCGGCGTGCTCAACACGGTCTTCACTGTCGTGAGCGGGGTCTTCGGCGGGCTCATCGTGCTCATCCTCATGCTGTACTTCGTGGCATCGCTCGGCGGCATCAAGCGCGCCATCTACCAGCTCGTGCCGGCGACGAAGCGCGAGAAGTTCATCGACATCTCGGAGCAGATCTCCAGCTCGGTCGGCCGCTACGTCGTGGGCCAGGTCGCTCTCGGCGCGTGCAACGGCATCCTGAGCTTCCTCTTCCTCACGGTGCTCGGCTGGATCCTCGGCGACCCGATCGAGTACGCGGCGCTCATCGCGTTCATCGCGTTCCTGTTCTCGCTCGTGCCGCTCGTCGGCACCATCACGGGCTCGATCATCATCACGGCCCTCGTCTGGCTCTTCGACGGCTGGCCCGCGGTGCTCATCGTCGGCATCTGGTACCTCGTCTACATGCAGGTCGAGGCCTACGTGCTGAGCCCCAACATCATGAACCGCGCCGTCAAGGTGCCGGGCGTCGTCGTCGTGATCGCGGCGCTCGCGGGCGGCACCCTGCTCGGCATCCTCGGCGCGCTCGTCGCGATCCCCGTCGCGGCGTCGATCCTCATCATCGTCAAGCAGGTCATCATCCCCCGCCAGAACGAGCTCTGAGCTAGGCGGTCGGCCACTCCGTCGGCAGGGGCAGGGCCGCGGGGTTCACGACGCCGACGATCTCGCTCAGCACGCGATAGGTCTGCTTCTCCCCCACCCACAGGTGCTTGCCGCCCTCGACGGCGATGAGCTCCACCTCGGGCACGGCGGCGCGGAAGCGGGCCTCGGCCTCGGCTGGCCGCAGGTAGTCGTCGAGCTCGGGCACGACGGCGACGAGGCGCTTGCCGCTGCCCGCCCACGCGGCGAGCTCCTCATCCGTCGTGCGGTGCAGCGGCGGCGAGAGCAGGATGGCGCCCTCCACGGGGTGCTCCAGACCCCACTTGAGCGCGACCTCGGTGCCGAACGACCATCCGACGAGCCACGGATGCGGCAGACCGCGCTGCGCCACGAGCGCCATCGCCGCCGCAAGGTCGTGCTGCTCGTCGTGGCCGTGGCCGAACGCGCCCTCGCTCGTGCCGCGCGGCGAGGTGACGCCGCGGAAGTTGAAGCGCAGCACCGCGAGATCGGCGAGCGCCGGCAGTCGGGCCGCGGCCTTGCGGATGATGTGCGAGTCCATGAAGCCGCCGTGGGTCGGCAGCGGGTGCAGGCATACGAGCGTCGCGACGGGGTCGGCCGTCTCGGGCAGCGAGAGCTCGCCCACGAGCGTGAGGCCGTCGGCCGTCGTCAGCTCGATCTCCTCGCGGAACGCGGGCAGCTCGACGCCCCCGGTGATCTCGATGGTCACGTGCGGATCCTCCAGCAGTGGGTGTGCCAATGCCGCCGGGCCGCGAGGTCGTCGTCCTCGCCGAACAGCCCGTCGGCGCGCCAGGTCACGACGTGCGCCGTGCCCGTGGCGATGACGAGCCCGCATCCGGGGCAGGTGTACTCCTTGACCGCCGACGCGGCGCTCTGCGGCTGCACGTTCCAGGTGCCGTCACGGCGCGTCTCGGTGTGACGCATGCCGCCGAGGATGCGCTCCACGTCGAGCGGCTCGGGCTCCGCGTCGCGGCGGCGGGGGCGGCGCGACGGGGACATGCCTCGAGTCTACGAGCGTCACAGTTGCCGTTCCGCGTCTCACCTCCCGAACGACCCGGTGCGAACACGCGGAACGGGCACTATTCCTCGACGCGGCCGCCCCGGTCGATCTGCTCGAGGCGCGCCTCCTCGAGGTCGATGAGCACCTGCGCGCGCTGCAGGATGCGCGAGGGGTACGCACCGCGTGAGCGCGCGTCCAGCAGTGCGGCGCGCTCCGCGGCGATCACCTCGCGACGCAGGGAGCGGTACTGCTGGTGCGGTGACTCCGCGAGCCCGTCCTTCCGCTCCGCGTACTCGGCCCGCTCCCATGCGGACTCCGCCGCGAGCAGCGTGTCGGCGCGCACCCGCGCGACGACATCGGGGTCGACCTCGACGCCCTCGATCGTGACATCGTCGCCCTCGAGAACCGCGACGCCCGCGGTCGACATCTCCTCGAGGAGCGACGCGAGCTCGCGCCGATCGGCCACCCGGTCGCTCCCCCGGATGCGGGAGAGCCGGATCACGAGCGGGAGCGTGCCACCCTGCAGCAGCAGGGTCGTGACGGCCACCACGAACGCGATGAGCACGAGCTGCTCGTAGTACGGCGTCGTCCTCGGCAGCGACTGCGCGGCCGCGAGCGTCACCACGCCGCGCATCCCGGCCCAGCCGAGTACGACGCCGCCGCGCCATCCGAGGCCCTCGGCGCGCAGCTGGGCGATGTCGTTCCGTCGCCGATCGATGCGGCGCTCCACCCCGGCACGACGCCGGTCGTAGCGGGGTCCCATCGACACCATCGCGCGCAGCCGCTCCAGGGCGCGCGCGAGGCCGCTGTCGACCGCGTCGAAGTGCTGCTCGCGCCGCCGCATGACGAAGATGAGCGGCCACACGAACACGTATCGCACGACGATGAGCAGACCCGTCATGAGCAGCCCCAGCAGCACGGCCTCGTGGATCGGCAGCGCGCCGGAGTCGATGCCGGCGATGATGCTCGAGATCTGTGCGCCCATCACGAGGAACACCCCGTTCTCGAGCACGAACTGCACCGTGCGCCAGTTGAACCGCTCCGAGATGCGCGACTGCGCCGTGAAGGCGCGCGCGCTCTGGTGCCCGCTGTAGAGGCCCGCGGCGACGACCGAGATGACGCCCGAGCCGTGCAGCTCCTCGGCGGGGATGTAGGCGATGAACGGCACGGCGAACGAGATCGCCGTGTCCAGCATGGGGTTGTCGAGCCGCTTGCGCACCCACACGGCCGCGATACCCACGACGACCCCGATGGCGACGGCCACGAACACCGCGTAGAAGAACTCGCCCACGGCGTTCCACGCCACCACCTCGACCCCGGATGCAGTGGCGGCCGTCGCGGCGATGGCCGTGCGCAGGAGCACGAGAGCCGTCGCGTCGTTGACGAGCCCCTCCCCTTCGAGGATCGAGACCAGTCGCGCGGGCAGTCCGATGCGCTTCGCGATCGACGTCGCGGCCACGACATCCGTCGGCGAGATGACCGCGCCGAGCGCGATCGCGGCCGCGAGGTTGAGGTCGGGAAGGATCGCGAACAGCACGAAGCCGGTCACGAGCGCGCTCGCCACCACGAGCACGACCGAGAGCACGCCGATGGTCGAGAAGTTGCGGCGGAAGTCGACGAACGGCACCGTGATGGCGGCCGCGTAGAGGAGCGGCGGCAGCACGCCCATGAGGATGATGTCGGGCTCGACCTCGATCGGGGGGACACCGGGGATGAGGCTGTAGCCCACGCCCAGCACGACGAGGATGAGGGGCGCCGCCACCCCGAGCCTCGGGGCCCATGCCGCGGCCGCCACGATCGCGACGATGCCCGCGATCGCGACGAGGGCGTAGTCCATGCTCGATGCTACCGAGCGGACGTTCGGCTCAGTACCAGCCGCGGCTCTGCGAGTAGCCCCACGCGACGCACGGGCTGCCGTACCGTCCGCCGATGTAGCCGAGGCCCCACGTGATCTGGGTCGCGGGGTTGGTGGCCCAGTCGGCGCCCGCGGTCGCCATCTTCTCGCCCGGGAGCGCCTGCGGGATGCCGTACGCACCCGAGTTCTTGTTGTGGGCGTAGACGTTCCAGTGGGATTCCTTGTTCCACAGCGCCACGAGGCAGTCGAACTCGCTCTGGTCCCATCCGCGTGCCATCACCATGTCGTAGGCGATCGCCTGAGCGGTGCCCGGGTCGGGCACGCCGGCCGCGGGCGCGATCCCTCGGGCGGCGGCGGCGGGCTTCGGCTGCGGCTTCACGACGTCGTAGGCGTCGCGCGCTGCGTCGAACTTCTCGGCGTCGAGGATCGAGATCGTCTGCGCGTCGTCTGCGGCGGAGCCTGCCGCGGGATCGGATGCCGCGGCGAGGGTGGCGGCGGAGCTCAGGCCCGACGGCTCCACGAGGAACGCGGCGACGAGCCCGATGGAGGCGAGATAGGCGAAGGTGCCGAGCGCCCAGCGGGGCCGCACGGCCCGGTTCGTCTGGGCGCGCGCGAGTTCGACCGTCTGCTGGGACGGTTCGGGAAGCGTCCCCCGGCGCCGATATCCGCTCACAGTCGCACCAGTGTACTCACGCAGCCCGGGAAACCCATGGGAGGGCGTGCCCCTTCCGGGGGGCGCCGTCGGACATGCGGTCAGCGCACCGCGAGCATCACGCGGGTGACGGCGTCGAGCACGAGGTCGACCTGCGCCTCGCGGTAGCCGCCGCGCTGCGGGCGGAAGGCGACCGTGCGCACCTCCTCGGTGGTGAGAACGCCGCCGTTCTGGAAGTAGGCCGCGATGCGGTCGGCGAAGGCGTCGACGTCCTTCACGGAGTACCCCTGGGTGAGGAAGGTCACACGCTGGAACTTCTTGCCCGCGGGGCGGACGACGCGATCGAGCAGCTCCTGCGCGGTCTCGCGCGCGTCGGCGTACCAGGCCTCCTCGCCCATCCGAGCGATCTCGCGCTCGCGCTCCCGCGCGGCGAACGCGTCCTCGAGGCGCTCGAGAGCCGAGTCGACGTGGCTCGTGGAGTAGCCGCCCTTGCGCAGCGTGAAGGCCGTCGTGCGGATGCTGTCCGCCGTGATGACGGAGACGTCGGGATTCTCGGACGTGTAGGCGCGTCGGGCGTCCTCGAGGAACTCCTCCACCTCGTCGATGTCGTAGCCGGGACGGCCCTTTCGCGCGCGGGGGAAGGTCATGCTCACCGGGCCATGCTACCGAGCGGATGCCGGGCGACGCCCGACAACGCGCCTCACGCGAACACGAGGTAGAACGCGTACGCGACAGCGGCCGACGGCAGGATCGAGTCGAGCCGGTCGAGGAATCCGCCGTGTCCGGGGAGCCATCCGGAGATGTCCTTGATGCCGAGCTCGCGCTTGATGAGCGACTCGATGAGGTCGCCCATGGTTCCCACGAGCATGAGCACGAGGCCCATGATCGTGCCCTCCCACCACGGCTCGTCGAGCATGAGCCAGGCGAGCAGCGTGCCGGCGGCCATGGCCACGATCGCGGCTCCCGCGAATCCCTCCCAGGTCTTGCCGGGGCTGATGCGCGGCGCGAGCTTGTGGCGGCCGAAGCTGAGACCGGCGGCGTAGGCGCCGACGTCGGTCGAGACGACGATGATGAGCGCCGCGAGCACCCACCACTGCCCGCCCTCCTCGCCGGCGAGCACGACGTAGAAGCCCGCGAGGAACGTCACGTAGAGCTGCACGAAGAGCCCGGCGCCCAGGTCGGCGAAGACCTCGCGGGCGGGCACCCGGTGGCTGGGCCGCACCACGAACTCCCCGAGGCGCCAGAGGCTGATGATCGCGATGCCGGCGAGCACCGCGAGCCACAGGCCCGGCACGTGCCAGACGTACGCGACGGGCAGCACCGCGATGCCGACGATGATCGACACGACGCGCGGCACATCCCGCCCCGCGCCGCGCAGCGCCGTCGAGAGCTCCCAGACCGTGAAGCCCACGAGGAAGGCCGCGAACGGGATGAAGAGCCACGTGTAGAAGAGCAGGCTCACGAGGAGGACGGCCCCGAGGACGACGCCGATGCCGATCGCCGCGAGGAGGTTTCGGCCCGTGCGCTCCTTGATCTTCTCCTGCGTCGCGTCGAACTGCTCGCGCGCGTGCTCGACGCGCGCCTCGAACTCCTCGCGCGCGTGCAGCGCGTGCGCCTCGATGTCGGCGCGCGTCTGCTGCGCGCGCACCTCGAACTCCTCGAGGGGGGTGCGCTTCGCAGGCGCGGGGCTCTCGGGCGAGGGGTCGCCCTGCGGTTCTCGGTCCATCAGACCTCGAGCAGCTCGGCTTCCTTGTGCTTGAGCGCGGCGTCGATCTGCTCCACGAAGCTCTTCGTGAGGCCGTCGAGCTCCTTCTCGGCGCGCGCGACGTCGTCCTCGCCGACCTCCTTGAGCAGGGCGTCGAGGTCGTCCTTGGCCTTGCGGCGCACGTTGCGGATCGCGACCTTGGCGTCCTCGCCCTTCGCGCGCACGATCTTCACGTACTCCTTGCGGCGGTCCTGCGTGAGCTCCGGCATCGTGACGCGCACGATGTTGCCGTCGTTGCTCGGGGTCGCGCCGAGGTTCGGGAAGTTGACGATCGCCTTCTCGATGTCCTTGAGAGCCGACTTGTCGTAGGGCGTGATGACGAGCGTGCGCGCCTCGGGGTTCTGCAGGCTCGCGAGCTGTCCGAGCGGCGTGGGCGTGCCGTAGTAGTCGACGAGGATCTTCTGGAACAGGGCGGGGTTGGCCCGACCCGTGCGAACGGTGGCGAAGTCGTCCTTCGCGACCTCGACCGCCCGGGTCATCTTCTCCTTCGCCTCGGCGAGAACGTCACTGATCACGGGGGGCTCCTTCGAAGTTCCAGGCGGTACCGCACCCAGCTTACTGACCCGGCGCGGTCACGAAGTCGATGAGCTGCTCGACGCGGGCGAGGAGCGCCGGCTCGAGGTCGGTGTAGGTGCGCACCGAGCCGAGGATGCGCTGCCAGGCCGCAGCGATATCCGCCTGGTCCTCGTGGGGCCAGCCGAGCGCCTCGCACACGCCGTGCTTCCACTCGACGCCGCGCGGCACCTCGGGCCAGGCGCGGATGCCGAGGCGCTCGGGGCGCACGGCTTGCCACACGTCGACGTAGGGGTGGCCGACGACGAGCACGTGCGCGCCCGACACCTGCTGGGCGATGCGCGACTCCTTCGATCCCGGCACGAGGTGGTCGACGAGCACGCCGAGCCGCGCATCCGGGCCGGGCCGCCGTTCGGCGAGCACCTCGGGGAGGTGGTCGACGCCCTCGAGGTACTCGACCACGACGCCCTCGGCGCGCAGGTCCGGTCCCCACACCTTCTCGACGAGCTCGGCGTCGTGCCTGCCCTCCACGAGGATGCGACTCGCGCGCGCCACGCGAGCGCGCTGCGGAGCGGCGGCGCGGGAGCCGGATGCCGTGTAGGCCCGTCCCGGACCTGCCGCACGCGGCGCGATGAGCACGGCGGGCTCACCGTCGACGAGGTAACCGCCGCCGAGCGGGAACCAGCGCACCCGGCCGTGCCGGTCCTCCAGCCCGACGTTGCCCTTCTCGACGCCGACCACGGCGCCCACGAAGCCGTCCGGCAGCTCGACGACGAGCTCCCTGACGGCCTCCACCTGCGGAACGACCTTGCGCCCGCGCGCACGCCAGTCGCCCGCGAGGACATCCTCGCCGTAGCGGTCAGCCATGTCCTGAGCGGTCCTGTGCCTGCCGGTCAGCGTTACGCGGTGACCAGGGTGCCGATGTGCTCGCCGCGCAGGGCGCGCGTGATGTTGCCGGCCGGCTCCATGCCGAACACGAGCATCGGCATGTTGTTGTCCATGCAGAGGCTGAAGGCCGTGGAGTCGACGACCTTGAGGCCCTGCACGAGGGCCTCCTGATAGCTCACGCGCTCGAGCTTCTTCGCGTCGGGGTTCTTGCGCGGGTCGTCGTCGTAGACGCCGTCGACGCCGTTCTTGGCCACGAGCACGGCGTCGGCGCCGATCTCGAGCGCGCGCTGGGCGCTCACGGTGTCGGTCGAGAAGTAGGGCAGGCCGGCGCCGGCACCGAAGATCACGACGCGGCCCTTCTCGAGGTGGCGCTCCGCGCGCAGCGGGATGTAGGGCTCCGCGACCTGCATCATCGAGATCGCCGACTGCACGCGCACCTGCGCGCCGGCCTGCTCGAGGAAGTCCTGCAGAGCGAGCGCGTTCATGACGGTGCCGAGCATGCCCATGTAGTCGGCCCGGCCGCGGTCCATGCCGCGCTGGCTGAGCTCCGCGCCGCGGAAGAAGTTGCCGCCTCCGACGACCACCGCGACCTCGACGCCGTTCGGGTCGTCGATCCCCTGGGGCGTCGCCGCGGCGATCTCCTTCGCGATCGCGGAGATGACATCCGGGTTCACCCCGAGCGATCCTGCGCCGAACGCCTCACCCGAGAGCTTGAGCAGGACGCGGCGGCGCTTCGACATGGGGGTCCTTCCGGAAGGGGTGCTGGCCGATGGGCCGCATCGATCGTACCCGAGCGGCGCCGCAGTTCCCCGGTGCCCCCTCTCAGGGCGCGAAGCGGCGCGAGGCGAGCAGAGCCGCCCCGAGCGCGAGCAGCAACGCACCCACGAGCGGGAGCGGCCGCCTCCGGGCCCGTGTCCGCGAGCTCGGCCACGGGAGCGGCCGCTGTCACCGTGAGCGTGAGCGGCACGCGGTACGGCGCCGCGGGAGCACCCGAGCCGTCGTAGAGCACGGCCTCGACGGCATAGTTGCCGGCCGTCGCCGCGGTGCCCGTGAGCCGGAGGCTGCGCGTCGCCGGGTCGACGGCGAGCGAGACGCCCGCGGGGAGCCCCGTCGCGCGCACGAGGAGATCGTCGGCCGCGAGCAGCGCCGAGATCGCGGGTCGGCAGCCGCGTCGACCGTGAGGGGAAGCGACTGCGATGTCGGCGTCGCGGGGCAGGCGGCGACGCCCCACCGTATCGAGCCGCAGGACCCGCGCTCGCCCCCCGGTGCGGGGGCAGACCGGCCGGTCGCGGCCCATCCGGAGCCGGTATCCGCGGACGACGAAGGGCCCCGGATCTCGTGGATCCGGGGCCCTCGCGTGCGCTTGCTTAGGCGCCGACCTTGAAGCGGGCGAACCCGTTCACGGTGAGGCCCGCGTCGGCGACGACCTTGCCGACGTTGAGCTTGTTGTCGCGGGCGTAGTCCTGCTCGAGCAGCGCGACCTGCTTGAAGAACGCGCCGAGGCGACCCTCGACGATCTTCGGCAGGGCGGCCTCCGGCTTGCCCTCGTTGCGGCTGATCTCCTCGACGA
Organism: Actinomycetes bacterium; assembly: GCA_023432005.1. Lineage (GTDB taxonomy): Bacteria > Actinomycetota > Actinomycetes > Actinomycetales > Microbacteriaceae > Homoserinibacter. The sequence continues at coordinate 1,405 of JAEYVF010000146.1, read as the reverse complement.
TGCGACGCTCGTTCTCGACCTCGGCCTCCGGCACCTCGTCACGCGAGAGGTAGGTCGGGTCGGCGAACGAGATGTGCTGCGCGATCGAGCGCGCGGTCTCCGCGTCATCCCCCGTGTAGGAGACGACGACGCCGATCTGCGGCGGGAGGTCCTTCGAGGTGCGGTGCAGGTAGATGGCGAACTTCTCACCGGGGATACGCACGACGCGGCGCAGCTCGATCTTCTCGCCGATCGTCGCGGCCTGGTCCTCGATGAGGGAGCCCACCGTGCCGCCGTCGACGGCGACCGCGAGGGCCGCGTCGACCGTCTCGGCGCCCGAGTCGGCGAGCGCGCCGACGATCGTGTCGGCGAGCGCGACGAACTTGTCGTTCTTCGCGACGAAGTCGGTCTCGCAGGCGAGCTCGATCATCGTGACGGCCGTGGCCGACTCGACGACCGCGATGAGGCCCTCGCTCGTAGAGCGGTCGGCACGCTTCGCGTTGCCCTTCGCACCCTTGAGTCGGAGGATCTCGACGGCCTTCTCGATGTCGCCGTCCGCCTCGACGAGGGCGTTCTTGGTGTCGACCATGCCGGTGCCGAGGCGCTCGCGCAGGACCTTCACGTCTTCCAGGCTGAAGTTGGCCATGGATGTGTTCCTTAGCTGTTCGAAATCGATCGGGGGATGATTACTCGGCGGCCTTCTTGGCGGCCGGCTTCTTCTTCGCCGGAGCCGGCTTCTCCTCGGTGACCTCGGCCTTGGCCTCGGTCAGCTCGTCGGAGTCCGGAGCGTGCTCGGGGACGAGCGTCGCGTCGGCGTCGGCGGCCTTCTCGGCGACCGCGGCATCCGCGTCGTTCTCCTCGGTGGGGGTCTCGGCCTCGACGACCTCGGCGACAGCCTCGGCACCCGCCTCGACGTCACCCTCGACGCGGTTGTCGACGGCCTCGATCTTCTCGGCGACCGACTCCGGGTTGCTCGACGCCTCGAGGAGCTCGCGCTCCCACTCGGCGAGCGGCTCGACGGCGGAGACGTTGCCCTCGGCCTCGGGCTTCTGGTGACGCTGGATGAGGCCCTCGGCCGCGGCGTCGGCGATGATGCGGGTGAGCAGGCCCACCGAGCGGATCGCGTCGTCGTTGCCCGGGATCGGGTACTGCAGCTCGTCGGGGTCGGCGTTGGTGTCGAGGATGCCGATCACCGGGATGCCGAGCTTGGTGGCCTCGTCCACCGCGAGGTGCTCGCGCTTGGCGTCGACGACCCAGATCGCGCTCGGGGTCTTGGTGAGGTTGCGGATACCGCCGAGGGTCTTGTGCAGCTTGTCGAGCTCGCGCTTCTTGATGAGGAGCTCCTTCTTGGTGAAGCCCTTCGTCGTGTCGTCGAAGTCGATCTCCTCGAGCTCCTTCATGCGCGCGAGGCGCTTGGAGACCGTCT
>JAEYVF010000100.1 GCA_023432005.1 Actinomycetes bacterium | reverse complement strand
CCGCGAAGACGGGGCCGATGAGCGCCATGACGAGCACGTAGAGACCCGCGAACGGCGTGAGGCGGGGGTCGAGCCCGCCCGCCGCCGCGAGGGTCGCGAGGATGAGCGCGAACTCGCCCCGGTTGACGAGGATGACCGCGGCGTTGAGGCCCGCCTGCGGCCCGAAGCCGTTGAGCCACGCGACGAACTGGCCGGCCGCGACGTTGAGCACGAGCGTCATGACGATGGCCACGCCGACGGGCAGTAGCACCTCGCCGAACGTCGAGGGGTCGAGGGCGAGACCGAAGTTGAGGAAGAAGAACGCGCCGAACACGTCGCGGAGCGGCGTCGCGAACGCCTCGATGCGCGCGCGGTAGCGGGTCGCGCCGAGCGCGAGTCCGATGAGGAAGGCGCCGATCGCATCCGTCACACCGAGCAGCTCGCCGATGCCGCCGAAGGCGACGGCGAGCGCGAAGATCAGGATCGTGAAGAGCTCGTCGTCCTTCGTCTGCACGAGTCTCGAGACGACGCGCCCGCCCCAGCGCGCGACGGAGAACATGACGACGAGGAACAGGAACGCGATCGCGAGTTTCAGCACGACCGCCCAGAAGTCGGTCTCGCCCGAGATGACGACCGACACGATCGCGAGGTAGATCGCGATGAAGATGTCCTCGACGACCGTCACGCCGAGGATCATCGGGGTCTCGGCGTTGGCGAGGCGTCGCAGCTCGATGAGGAGCTTCGTGACGATCGCGCTCGAGGAGGTCGCCGTCATGCCCGCGATGACGAGCGCCTCGCGCGTGCCCCAGCCGACCATGAACCCGAACGCGAAGCCGACGCCCATGTTGATGAGCACGTAGCTGCCGCCCGAGAGCAGCAGCTTGCCCGCGTTGCCGAAGAACTCGTCCTGATCGAACTCGAGCCCGAGGTTGAACAGCAGGAAGAGCAGGCCGAAGACCGCGATGAGCTCGACGTAGCTCGACTCGATGTGCAGCGGGAACAGGTGGAAGTGGGGGCTCGCGATGAGTCCCACGAGCATGTAGATCGGGATGGACGGCAGACCGACGAGCTTCCCGACCCGTCCCAGCACATACGCGATGAGGAACAGGACGCCGATGACGATGAGCTCTTCGCCGAGGTGCCCGTCCATGGCTCAGCCTCCCGGCGGGGCGTCGGACGAACGGGGACGGAACTCGCCGGTCCGGTAGAACTGGAAGGCCTTCGCCACCTTCTCGGGCGCGCCCGCGACGACGAGGGTGTCGCCGGGGAACACGCGGAAGTCGGAGTCCGGGCCGGGGTTCGCCGAGTCGCCGCGCACGACGGCCACGACCGTGACGCCGGGCAGGCCGCGCTCCGTCATGCTGCCGAGGGGCTGGCCGGCGATGTGGTGGTCGTAGTCGACGTGGAACCAGTCGATCGACAGACCGGGGATCTGGTCGAGTCCGCTGAGCGACTCGGTGATGCGCGTGCCGCCGAGCAGCTCCGCGAGCGTGTGCGCCTCATCCTCGTCGAGGCGCAGCGAGACCTTGTGGGCGTCGCCGCCGTCCTCGGCATCCGCGAAGGAGATCAGGTCGGATGCGCCGGAGCGGTGCGTGATGACGCCCACCTTGCCGCCGTCATCGGTGACGAAGGTGTGCAGCACCCCCACTCCCGGGAGTTTGACCCGCCGGACGTCGACCATCGCAGCTCCTCACGCTCGTTCGGGATTCCTTCCACCCTAGCGGGACGCGCCGCGCCGGACCGGGCGCCCGACGCCCCGCTGTCGGCGGCGCGGGGAGGGTCAGCTCTGCAGGTAGGGCGCCACGACGACCTCGACGCGCTGGAACTCCTTGAGATCCGAGTAGCCCGTCGTCGCCATCGAGCGGCGCAGGGCGCCGATGAGGTTGACCTGGCCGTCGGGGTGCGACGACGGGCCGAAGAGCACCTGCTCGAGGGGGGCGATCGTGCCGACCTCGACCCGGTTGCCGCGCGGCAGCTCCGCGTGGTGCGCCTCGGCGCCCCAGTGCCATCCGCCGCCGGGCGCCACCTCGGCGCGCGCGAGAGTCGAGCCGAGCATGACCGCGTCGGCGCCCATCGAGACGGCCTTGACGATGTCGCCGCTCGTGCCGAGCCCGCCGTCGGCGATGACGTGCACGTAGCGCCCGCCCGACTCGTCGAGGTAGTCGCGGCGCGCACCGGCGACATCCGCGACCGCCGTCGCCATGGGGGCGTGGATGCCGAGGCTCGTGCGCGTCGTGCTCGCCGCGCCCCCGCCGAAGCCGACGAGCACTCCTGCGGCGCCCGTGCGCATGGGGTGCAGCGCGGCCGTGTAGGTCGCGGCACCGCCGACGATGACGGGGACGTCGAGCTCGTAGATGAACCTCTTGAGATTGAGCGGCTCGACCGACTTGCTCACGTGCTCGGCGCTCACGGTCGTGCCGCGGATGACGAAGAGATCGACACCCGCGTCGACGACCGTCTTGTAGTGCTCCTGCGTGCGCTGCGGGCTCAGGGCGCCGGCGACCGGCACGCCCGCGGCGCGGATCTCGGCGAGGCGCGCTTTGATGAGCTCGGGCTTCACCGGCTCGGCGTACAGCTCCTGCATGCGCGCGGTGGCACCCTCGGCGGGCAGCTCGCGGATCTCGGCGAGCACGGGCTCCGGGTCCTCGTAGCGCGTCCACACGCCCTCGAGATCGAGCACGCCGAGGCCGCCGAGGCGCCCGATGGCGATGGCCGTCGCGGGGCTCACGACGGAGTCCATGGGCGCGGCGAGCACGGGGATGTCGAAGGTGAACGCGTCGATCGTCCAGCTGACGCTGACGTCCTTCGGGTCGCGCGTGCGGCGGCTCGGGACGATCGCGATGTCGTCGAAGGCGTACGCGCGGCGCGCGCGCTTGGCCCGCCCGATCTCGATGTCGCTCACCGCTCCACCCTACCCGCGGGGGCCCCGTCGTCCATCGGGGCTGGGTCGGCGGGAGCAACATCCGCTTCGGCGGGAGGAACCGCGCCACCGGGCGGCGATGCACCCGCCTGGCGGGAGCAACTGCTCCCGCCGCGTGCAGCTATCGCCGCCCGCTTGGGATGCCGACCCCGTCGAGCTTCGACCGAAGGCCGCGCGGGTCGACCAGATCCGACCAGTAGACGCGCACGACGGTGAAACCCTGTCGTCGGAGCTCGTCCTCGCGGAGCTTCTCCGCGAGGACGGCCCGCGCCGGGTCGCCGCCGCTCATCGCCGGATCCAGATACTTCGCGAAGCCGTCGATCTCGACGACGACGCGCCGCGAGGGCCACGCGAAGTCCGCGCTGTAGACGCCCGAGCGATGCGGGACCTCGAACTGCTGGACCGGCCGCTCGTACCCGAGCGTGTGCATGAGAGCGCGGGCGTACGACTCTGCGTAGGAGTCCGAGAGGGCGGAGGCGAAGACGGTCGCCCGCTCCACGAATCGGCGCCGCATCGTCGTCGGGAGCGTCCGCAGCTCGGCCGCGAGTTCCTCCTTCGACACCCGCTCGGGGTTCCGGCGCCACAACGCCCAGTCCAGAGGGCCGACAGCCGCGAGGAAGTCGCCCGACCGCGCGACATCGATCGCGGTGCGGGCGACATCCGTCACGAGCCTGCCGCCGACGCGTCGGGTCCGCGCGGATGCTGCGGCCGCGGTGATCCGCCGGACGCCGGCCTCCGATCGCCCGCCGCCCTTCCAACGGTCGAGGAAGGTGACCTCCTCGGGGAGCCCGTGCACCCACATCCCCCAGATCGCGGCTGCGGTGATGCCCGCGAACGGCAGCTCGCGCCGGGCGTCGCGGAGCGCGACGTCCGCGCGCAGGAGGTGACGGGCGACGTCGTCCGCTTCCTCCCATTCCCTCGCGCGCACGTACGCGCCGCGGCGGAGCTTAACGAGCTCGCCGCGCTCGACGGCCCGGGTCAGCTCGCGCACATCCGCCCCGAGGCGCGCGTGGTCGGCGGTGAAGACGAGCCCGCGAGGTGTCGCGATCGTGGTGAGGTCCATTCCGGCAGGATCTCCGCCCGGATGCGGATCCCGCCCCCGCGGCCCCTCACCTGGGGACAACGCGTTGACCTCCGCGGTGTGGCGGATCGGACGCCCCCGCCGAAGCGGGCGGACTACCCATCAGGCGGCGGGAGTAGTTACTCCCGCCGGGTGCCGGTATCGCCGCCCGGTGGCGCAACTCCTCCCGCCGAACACGCGGTTGCCCCCGCCGAACGGGGACGCCCGCACGGGGCCGTCAGCGGGAGTAGTTCGGGGCCTCGACGACCATCTGGATGTCGTGGGGGTGCGACTCCTTGAGTCCGGCCGGGGTGATGCGCACGAACTTGCCGCGCTGCTTGAGGTCAGCGATCGTGCGGGCACCCACATAGAACATCGACTGACGGAGGCCGCCCACGAGCTGGTAGACGACCGCGCCGAGCGAGCCGCGGTAGGCGACGCGCCCCTCGATGCCCTCGGGGATGAGCTGCGCATCCGAGGGCACGTCCGCCTGGAAGTAGCGATCGCGCGAGTAGGAGGTCTTCTTGCCGCGGTCGGACATCGCGCCGAGCGATCCCATGCCGCGGTAGTTCTTGAACTGCTTGCCCCCCACGTAGACGAGGTCGCCGGGCGACTCGTCGGTGCCCGCGAGCAGCGACCCCAGCATGACGGTGTCGGCACCCGCGACGAGGGCCTTCGCGATATCGCCCGAGTACTGCAGACCACCGTCGGCGATGACCGGGATGCCGTGCTCGCGCGCCGCGAGGGACGCCTCGTACACGGCGGTCACCTGGGGCACGCCGACGCCCGCCACGACGCGCGTCGTGCAGATCGAGCCGGGGCCGACGCCCACCTTCACGGCGTCCGCACCCGCGTCGACGAGCGCCTGCGCGCCCGCCCGGGTCGCGACATTGCCGCCGATGACGTCGATGTGCGCGAAGGCCGGGTCGGACTTGAGGCGCGCGATGATGTCGATGACCCCCGCGGAGTCGCCGTTCGCGGTGTCGACGACGATGACGTCGACACCCGCGTCGCGCAGCGCACCCGCGCGATCCCACGCGTCGCCGAAGAAGCCGATCGCGGCGCCCACCCGCAGGCGGCCCTCGTCGTCCTTCGTCGCATTCGGGTACTTCTCGGTCTTCTCGAAGTCCTTGACGGTGATGAGCCCGCGGAGGCGCCCACGCTCGTCGACGAGGGGGAGCTTCTCGATCTTGTGCTGCGCGAAGATCGCGACCGCCTCATCCGGGTCGATGCCCTCGCGGGCCGTGATGAGCGGCGCCTTCGTCATGACATCGCGCACGAGCGTCGTGGTCGCCTCGAAGGGCGACACGAAGCGCATGTCGCGGTTGGTGATGATGCCGACGAGCGTGCCGTCGCCCTCGACGACCGGAAGACCCGACACCCGGAACTGGCCGCACAGCGCGTCGACCTCGGCGACCGTCGCATCCGGCGTCGTCGTGACGGGGTTCGTGATCATGCCCGACTCGGATCTCTTGACCTTGTCGACGTGCGTCGCCTGGTCGTCGATCGAGAGGTTGCGGTGCAGGATGCCGATGCCGCCCTGGCGCGCCATGGCGATCGCCATGCGCGACTCGGTGACGGTGTCCATCGCGCTCGAGACGAGCGGCGCAGCCACCCGGATGCGGCGCGTGAGCTGCGAGGACGTGTCCGCCTCGCTCGGGATGACGTCGGTATGCGCGGGGAGCAGCATGACGTCGTCGTAGGTGAGTCCGACGAATCCGAACGGATCGGGCTGGTCCATGGTGTCCTCTGAGGTCGCGATGAGGTGGGCCCGGCTGCATCGTCGAAGACCGGTAGTACATCTTAACGGTTCGACGCGTCGCGCATTCCGGGGGGCGACACGCGCCCGGTTGGACGGATGCCCATGACACGCACATACTGTTCCCACCGCAGTGTGCGTTCGAAACACGAAGGCAACATTGCGGAAGTAGCGTCAAGGTCGACGGAGCCCGGTGGGGTCTGTCGTTCCCGAGGTCTTGGAGGTCCCGTGGCTCACGGTCGAACAGCGCCGATCCCACGTCTGCATCGCAGGGTCGTCGCCGTGCTCGCGTTCCTCGCCGCAGCCGCGGCGGGGGTGGGGATCCTCGCGGGCCCGGCATCCGGCGCATCCGCCGCCTCGTTCGAGGACTTCCCCTACGCGATCAAGGGCAACGTCCGAGCTGCGGGCGAGGCGGTCGTGGATGCCACGGTGCGCGTCACCGGCCAGGACGAGGAGGGCGCCGAGTTCGAGGGCGAGGCGACCACCGACGAGAACGGGGCGTGGTCGGTGGGTGTGCCCACCAAGGACGGCACCTGGACGATCGAGCTCGTCGAGTCGAGCCTCCCCCAGGGCGTCTCGGTACCCGACGGCTTCTCGTTCACCCAGGAGGCCACCTTCGGGGCGACGAGCACCGTGACGCGCAACTTCACCCTCGGTGCCGCCGAGCGGCAGCTCGTCGGCTTCTGGGACCAGTTCCTCTCGCGCGCCGTCAACGGCCTCAACTTCGGCCTCATGCTCGCCCTCGCGGCGATCGGCCTCTCGCTCGTCTTCGGCACGACCGGCCTCTCGAACTTCGCGCACGGCGAGATGGTGACCTTCGGCGCCCTCATGGCGCTGCTGTTCACCACCGGGTTCTCGCTGTCGATCTGGATCGCGATCCCGCTCGCGGTGATCGCGTCGGCGGGGCTCGGCCTCGCGATGGACAGCGGATTGTGGAGGCCGCTGCGCCGCAAGGGCCTCGGCACCGTGCAGCTCATGATCGTGTCGATCGGCCTCTCGCTCGCGCTGCGCTACATCTACCAGATGTTCGTCGGCGGACGCACCGAGCAGCTCCCCGGCGCCGTCGCCCAGGTGATCCCGGGCCTCGGGCCGGTGCGTCTGACCGTCACCGACGTCATCAGCATGGTCGTCTCGATCGTCGTCATCGTCGCCTTCGCGTGGTGGCTCATGCGCACCCGCATCGGCCGCGCGACGCGCGCCGTCTCGGACAACCCCTCACTCGCCGCGGCGAGCGGCATCGACGTCGACGGCGTCGTGCGCGTCGTGTGGGTCGTCGCCGCCGCGCTCGCGGGTCTCGCGGGCGTGCTGTGGGCCTACTTCCGTCCCGGTATCAAGTGGGACATGGGCACGAGCATCCTGCTCCTGATCTTCGCGTCGGTCACCCTCGGCGGCCTCGGCACGGCTTTCGGCGCCCTCGTCGGCTCGATCATCGTGGGCCTCCTCGTCGAGCTCTCGACGCTGTGGATCCCGTCCGACCTCAAGTACGTCGGTGCGCTCGTCGTGCTGATCGTCGTCCTGCTGTTCCGTCCCCAGGGCATCCTCGGGCGCCGAGAGAGAATCGGGTAGTCGCGATGAACTTCCTGCAGATCATCTCCAACACCCTGGCGCAGATCCTCGCGCCGGCGACGCTGGGCTACGTGCTCGCCGCGATCGGCCTGTCGGTGCACTTCGGGTTCGCCGGCCTCCTCAACATGGGCGTCGCGGGCTTCATGGCGATCGGGGCATACGGCTTCGCGATCTCGATCCTCACCTTCGGGCTCCCCTGGCCGATCGCGGCACTCGTCGGTCTCGGCGCCGCCGTCGTGTTCGCGCTCATCATGGGCATCCCGACGCTCCGCCTGCGCGGCGACTACCTCGCCATCGTCACGATCGCGGCGGCCGAGGTGCTGCGTCTGCTCTTCCTCACCTCGACGTTCCGCAACGTCACGGGCTCGGCCGACGGTCTCTCCGGGTTCCAGTCGGGCTTCCGCATAAGCAATCCGCTGCCGCCCGGACGCTGGGGCTGGGGCCCCTGGACGTACCAGTCCGACCAGTGGTGGGTCATCATCGTCGGCGTCATCACGATCGGGATCGCCGTGCTGCTCGTCTGGCTGCTCATGCGCAGCCCGTGGGGTCGCGTGATCCGGGGCATCCGCGAGGACGAGGATGCCGTGGGCTCGCTCGGCAAGAACGTGTTCGCCTTCAAGATGCAGGCGCTCATCATCGGCGGCGTCATCATCGCCGCGGGCGGCATCATCACCGCGATGGGCACCAACGTGAACCCCAACGTCTACGTGACGTCGCAGACGTTCTACGTGTGGACCGCCCTGCTGCTCGGTGGCGCGGCCACGATCTTCGGCCCGGTGCTCGGCGCCGTGCTGTTCTGGGTCGTGCGTGCCTTCCTGTCGAACCTGCTGCCCGCGCTCGTCCAGATCGGGTGGCTGCCGTTCCTCACCGCCGAGCAGAGCCAGATGCTCGTCTTCGTGCTCGTGGGCGTCGCGCTCATGCTGCTCGTCATCTTCCGCCCGCAGGGCATCCTCGGGAACAAGAAGGAGCTGACCTTTGTCCGCTGACGTCGCACCCCCGGCCCCGCGCCCGAAGTCGACAGGCCTGCACACGGGCGAGATCCGCCCGGGCGTCGCCAAGGTCGACCCGATCATCGTCGTCGACGGCGTCCGCCGCGTCTTCGGCGGCCTCACGGCCGTCGACGTCGAGCACCTCGAGATCCCCCGCAATGCCATCACGGCGCTCATCGGCCCCAACGGGGCCGGCAAGACCACGCTCTTCAACCTGCTGACCGGGTTCGACAAGCCGAATGCCGGCACGTGGTCGTTCGACGGCACGGCGCTCGCCGGCATCCCCGCCTACAAGGCGGCCCGCATGGGCCAGGTGCGCACGTTCCAGCTGACGAAGTCGCTCGGCCTGCTGACGGTGCTCGAGAACATGAAGCTCGGCGCACCCAAGCAGACCGGCGAGCGGATGTGGGCCGGCATCCTGCCGTTCCTGTGGCGCAAGCAGGAGCTGGAGATCGAGGAGAAGGCGCGCGAGCTGCTCACGCGCTTCAAGCTCGATGCCAAGGAGAAGGACTTCGCGGCCTCGCTCTCGGGCGGTCAGCGCAAGCTCCTCGAGATGGCGCGCGCCCTCATGAGCGACCCGACCCTCGTCATGCTCGACGAGCCGATGGCCGGTGTGAACCCGGCGCTCACGCAATCGCTGCTCGACCACATCCTCGACCTCAAGGACCTCGGCATGACCGTCGTGTTCGTCGAGCACGACATGCACATGGTGCGTCACATCGCCGACTGGGTCGTCGTCATGGCCGAGGGCCGCATCGTCGCCGAGGGCCCGCCCGAGACGGTCATGCGGGAGCAGGCGGTCATCGATGCCTACATCGGCGCCCACCAGGATGTCGACCTCGGCGTCGTGACCGGCCGCGTCGCGGGCGAGCTGACCGCTGAGGGCCGGGAGCTCGCCGAGACCGCGCGCGAGATCGACGCAGCCATCGAGGAGGCCGACTCCGAGGCCACCGCCGAGACGGATGCGACCGAGACGGAGGACGGCAAGTGAGCGACCCGACGATCGGCGGAGCGCCTGCCGCAACCGCCACCCCGACGCAGAACGTCGTGGAGGTCACCGATGTCGTCGCGGGCTACCTCCCGGGCGTCAACATCCTCAACGGCGCCAACCTCACGGCGGCCAAGGGCGAGCTCATCGGCATCATCGGCCCGAACGGCGCCGGCAAGTCGACCATGCTCAAGGCGATCTTCGGCCAGGTGAAGATCCGCTCCGGGTCCGTCACCCTGAACGGCGAGGAGATCACGGGCCTGCGCGCGAACAAGCTCGTGGCCAAGGGCGTCGGCTTCGTCCCCCAGACCAACAACGTCTTTCCGAGCCTCACGATCGCCGAGAACCTGCAGATGGGCGCCTTCCAGCGACCCAAGCTCGTCGCCGAGCGGATCGACTTCGTCACGTCGGTCTTCCCCGACCTCGCCAAGCGCCTCCAGCAGCGCGCGGGCTCGTTGTCGGGCGGCGAGCGTCAGATGGTCGCGATGGGCCGCGCGCTCATGATGGACCCGCACGTGCTGCTGCTCGACGAGCCCTCCGCGGGCCTCTCGCCGTCGCGCCAGGACGATGCGTTCCTGCGCGTCTCGGAGATCAACAAGGCCGGTGTGACGACGATCATGGTCGAGCAGAACGCCCGCCGATGCCTGCAGATCTGCGACCGCGGCTACGTGCTCGACCAGGGCCGCGACGCCTACACGGGCACGGGCCGCGAGCTGCTGAACGACCCGAAGGTCATCGGCCTCTACCTCGGCACGCTCGGCACCTGACGCCGGCGGCGCGTCGGCTTCGCTGGGCGCCCGTGGTCGTCTGGAACGCCATGCGGCCGCCACGCCTGCCCAGCGCAGCGCCTCACCCACAGCGGGGCAATGCGTCACCGGCCCACGGATGCGCGGGCGTGCGCTCGGAGAGCGCGTGCCAAGGCAGCCGCAGGTGCCCCCTGAGCGGGTACGGATCACGCGAAACGGCCCCGGTCCGAAGACCGGGGCCGTTCCGTGATGAGAGGTGTGGATCAGCCCACGCTCAGGAAGGAGTAGGTGTTGTCCTTCCCGTACTGGAAGATGCCGATCGACGCCTCGGTCGGGTCGCCGACCTCGTTGAACGTGATCGGGCCGGACACACCGTCGTAGTCGGCGACGCCGCCTCCGAGGATGATGTCCGCGCACTCCGCGTAGGTGGTGCACTTCGTGCCGTCACCGGCGCCGCCCGACACCTGCTGGAGGTGCGCCGCGACATCCGCACCGGCCGTCGAACCCGCCTCGAGGGCGGCGAGGGCCAGCAGGATCACCGCGTCGAACGACTCCGGCGCGTAGGTGAAGTCCGCGAGCTCGGCGTTGCCGGTACCCGTCCAGAAGGCCTGGAGGTTGGAGCGGAACTCCTCGATCGTGGCGGGGTCGACCGCCGGGTAGGTGCCCTTGGCGCCCTCCAGCGTGCCCTCCTCGAACTCGTCACCGAAGTTGGCGAGGTTGCCGTCGACGAAGTACATCTTGTCGGCGGGGAACTCGGCTCCGATGAGCTCGGGGATGATCGTCTTGACCTCTTCGAACGTGATCAGCGCGATCGCGTCGGGGTCGGCCGCCAGCACGTCCTCCACCTGCGACGAGAAGTTCGTGTCGCCGGTGTTGTAGAGGGCGGCCGAGACGACCTCGCCGCCGGCAGCCTCGAAGGCGTCCTTGGCGAAGCACGCGAGGCCGGTGCCGTACGAGTCGTTGAGGATGATCATGCCGAGGGTCTCGGCGCCGTCACCCGCGATGAGGTTGCCGAGCACCTCGCCCTGGAGCACGTCCGAGGGAGCGGTGCGCCAGTAGAGGCCGTTGTCCTCGTAGCCCGTGAAGGCGGCCGAGGTGTTGGCGGGCGAGAACTGGATGGCGCCGGCCGCGATCACCTGGTCGATGAACTGCAGCGAGGTGCCCGACGACGCGGCACCGACGATGGCGGTCGCGCCCTCGCCGAGGATGCGCGGGATCTCGGTCTCGTAGGCCTTGTTGTCGGTGTCACCCGAGTCGCCCTGGATGAGGTCGACCGTGATGCCCTTGTTGGCCTCGTTGACGACGGATGCGGCGTACTCGGTGCCCGCGATCTCGGGCGGTCCGAGGAACGCGAGGTTGCCCGTCACGGGCAGCGCGGTGCCGATCTTGTAGGTGAGGCCGCTGGCCGGACCGGTCGACGTCGACGAGTACTCCGGCGTGTACGAGGCGGGCGCTGCCGCGTCGCAGTCGACCGGGAACTCGAAGGCGCTCGCGCCCGTCTCTCCGTCGCTCGGGGTGCCGGAACAACCGACCAGGACGAGGGCGCTTGCTCCGGCCAGGGCGATGCCGCCCATGACCTTCGAACGCCGTGAACGCGTGAAGACGCTCATTGTGCTCCTTGCTTGGGTAAGTCCATGGAGCGGCATGGAGCCGCCCCCGGTTGCTCAAACCTAACCGGATGCGTGTATCCCGAGTGTTGCGATGTGTTAACACTCTGTAAAGCCGCCGAATCGTTATATTCGGCGCCCGGCATCCGGGGTTCGAGGCGTCACCCGGCGGCGGAGCCGTTCGCGCTGAAGATGTTGTCGGCGCCGTACGCGAAGGTCGTGTAGACGCCCGAGGCGGGGTCGCCCGCATCGTCGAGGCGCAGGGGTCCGACGATCCCCTCGTACGCGATGTCGGGCTCGGTGGAGAGCACGTCGAGGCACTCGCCGAAGCTCGTGCAGCGGATGCCCTCGCGCGTCGCGCCCGCGAGCTGCCGGGCGATCGAGCGCCCGCCGTCGTCGTCGGCGAGGATGGCGGCGAGCGCGGCGATGATCGTGGCGTCGTAGGCCTCCGCTGCGTACCGCACGGCCCCGAGCCCCGGATCCTCCACCTTGAGCCTCGCGATGAACGCCGCGTCGGGTTGGATGCCCTCGAGGATGCCGTTGGCCCCGGTGAGGGTGCCCGCGGGCAGCGCTTGGGAGTAGTCGGCGAGGTTCTGGCTCGTGAGCCACAGCTTCGCGCCTCCGTAGCCGGCCTGCGTGAGGGCCGTGATGAGCGCCTTCGTCACGTCGCCGTTGTCAGGCGTCGCGAGCACGACGGCATCGGGCTTCGCCTTCGACACCTGCGTCACCGCGGCCGCGACGCCGGCCGCGTTCCGCACCGCGGCCGTGACAGCGAGCTCGGCGTCGTGCTCGGCGAGGGTCTGCTCGAGGGGCGCGGTGATCGACGCGGAGACGTCGTCCGCGCCCACGACGAGCGCGACGCTCTCCACGTCCTTCTCGGGCAGGAGCGCGCCGAGCGCGACGCCCTGCAGGCCGTAGGCGGGGATCGTGCGCGCGAAGAAGCCTCCGGCATCCGCCCCGAGGCCCGGGGAGGTGGCGGCGGGCGAGATGAGGGGGATGCCGGCCTCGATCGCCGCGGGCAGCAGGCGCTGCGTGAGCACCGATGAGCTCGGGCCGATGACGACATCGACGCCGCGCTCGACGAGCGCCGCGAACGACGCCTCGGCGGTCTCGGTGGACGCATCGCCCGAGTCGCGGTTGACGACCTCCACGGGGGCGCCGAGCACGCCTCCCGCGGCGTTGATCTCGCGCACGGCGGCGTTGACGCCCGCCACCTGGGCGGCGCCGAGGAAGGAGGTGGAGCCCGTCGTGGGGAAGAGGGTCCCGATGCGCAGCACGCCGTCGCCGCTCGGCGCGAGCGTCTCGGTGGGAGTCGGGGTCGGCGTCGGCATGGGCGCTGCCGCGGTGCAGCCCACGAGCGCGAGCGCGAGCGCGGATGCCGCGGCGAGGGCGACGGGGCGATGGCGGCTCGACAGGGTGCGCGGCATCCTGGGTCTCCTCCTCGGGGCCGGTGCGGGCCGGGTCGGGCCGGTGCAGCCGGCCACGCGGCGACCCTACCGTGCGCTCACGCCACGGGGACGGAGGCGCGGCGGCCCTCCCGGGCGGCCCGGACCATGTCGACGATGATCAGCACGAGGGCGAACCAGACGAGGGCGAACCCCGCCCAGCGGCCGGCTGGCATGGGCTCGTTCAGCAGGAAGACGCCCGTCAGGAACTGGAGCACGGGCGCGACGAACTGGGTGAGGCCGAGCGCGACGAGCGGCAGCCGGCGCGACGCGGCCGCGAACAGCAGCAGGGGGACGGCGGTCACGACGCCCGTGCTCACCATGAGCACGACGTGCAGGGGGCCGGCGTTGCCGATGCTCAGCCCGACGACGGCGCCCGTGATGACGAGCTGCACGATCGCGACGGGGACGAGCCAGGCCGTCTCGAGGGTGAGACCCGAGATGGCGTCGACCTGCGCGCCGACGCGCTTCTTGATGAAGCCGTAGAAGCCGAACGAGAGCGCGAGCGCGAGCGCGATCCACGGGAACGAGCCGTACCCGATGGCGATGACGAGGGTCGCGACGACCGAGATGCCGACGGCGGCCCACTGCAGGGGGCGCAGCCGCTCGCGCAGCAGCACGACGCCCAGGGCGACCGTGACGACGGGATTGATGAAGTATCCGAGCGAGCCCTCGACGACGTGGCCCGTGAGCGTCGCGAGCAGGAACACCTGCCAGTTGATGTAGATGAGCACCCCGGCGAGCGCCATCATGCCGAGCACGCGCCATTGACGTGCGAGGCCGATGAACGCCCGCCACCCCCGCGTGACCGTGAGCAGCAGGGCGCAGAACGCGAGCGACATGAGGATGCGGAAGGCGACGACCTCCCACGGGTTCGCCGGCTCGAGCAGCAGGAAGTACAGGGGCAGGAAGCCCCACAGGCCGTAGGCCGTGATCGCGAAGGCGAGGCCGGGGCCCTGTCGGTGGGCACGGGGGGACGGGTCGGGCGTGCTCACCATCCGAGGCTATCCGGGCCGAGAGGCCCCGGATGACGGGAAAGGCCCCGTTGGCAGAGCCACGGGGCCTTTCCGGCAGGATGTCGACGTTCCGACACCCGGAGGGTACGTCAGCGGACGACGACCGCCAGCACGTCGCGGGCGGACAGCACGAGGTACTCCTCGCCACCGAACTTGACCTCGGTGCCGCCGTACTTCGAGTACAGCACCCGGTCGCCCACGGCGACGTCGAGGGGCACGCGGTTGCCGTTGTCGTCGATGCGGCCGGGGCCCACGGCGACGACCTCGCCCTCCTGCGGCTTCTCCTTGGCGGTGTCCGGGATGACCAGACCCGACGCG
>JAEYVF010000064.1 GCA_023432005.1 Actinomycetes bacterium | reverse complement strand
GCGCAGCACGGCGGTGACCGCGGCCCCCGGGGGCGCGCCGCCCGCGAGCGCCGCGCGCACGGCGCGCCCCGCGAGCCTGCCCTTCTCGACCGAGGGCTGCACGAGCGTCGTGAGCGCGTAGGGCGTGATGCCTTCGAGCCGGATGCCGTCGAAGCCGAGCACGCTCAGCTCGCGCGGGACGTCGATGCCGAGCTCCTCGGCGGCGCGGATGACGCCCGCCGCGAGGAGGTCGGACTGCGCGATGACGGCCGTCGGCCGCTCCGCGACCGGCACGTCCAGGAGCGCGAGGCCGGCCGCGTGCCCCTCGGCCACCGTGCTGCCGCGAGCGGTGACGCCCCCCGCATCCGGGAACACCGCCCGGGCGCCGCGGATGCGCTCGATCGTCGTGTAGGCCGTGGCCGACGCCTCGCGCTCGGGGGTGAGCGGGGCGCGTTCGCGGGAGAGGTCGAGGGGGAGGGTGACGAGGGCGACGCGCTCGTGCCCGAGCTCGCGCAGCAGCTCGGCGCCGCGCGTCGTCGCCTCGGCGTTGTCGAGGTCGATCGGCACGACGCCCGGAAGGGGAGGGGCCTCGATCGCGACGAGGGGGATGCGACGGCGCTGCAAGAGCTCGACGGAACGCGCGAGGTCGGCCGAGCAGCCGAGCAGGATCGCGGCGTCCATGGGGGCGGCGCCGAGGTCGACCCCGCCGGGCTCGCCGGTCCACGGCAGCACGAGCAGGCCGTAGCCGTCGTCGCTCAGCTCCTCTCCGAGGCCGTCGAGGAGCGCGAGGTTCATGGGATCGCGGAAGGCGTCGCCGAGGGAGTCCTCGGTGACGAGCCCGATGACGCCCGTGCGTCCCCGACGCAGCGAGCGCGCCGTCGGATCGGGGCCCGCGTAGTCGAGCTCGGATGCCGCCGCGAGCACCCGCGCGCGCGTCGCCTCCGCGACGGGGCCGGCGCCGCTGAACACGAGCGAGGCGGTCGACGCGGACACGCCCGCACGCGCGGCCACGGCGGCGAGCGTCGGGCGGGTGTTTGCGGTGTCGGTCATCGCGCGCTAGCCTACTCGAAACGATTCGATCGAATCGATTCGACTCGGTTCGATCGGCGCCATCGAGACACCACCAGACTCCCCAGGATCACCGGACAGCAGCATGACGACGCCCACCCGCCCCGCCCACGCCATCGCCTGGCGCAACGCCGTCTTCGCGGTGTTCGCCCTCAACGGGCTCGGGGCCGCCACGTGGGCCATCCGCATCCCGTCGATCCGCGACGTGCTCGAGCTGCCCACCTCGTGGGTCGGTTACCTCATCCTGGGCGTCTCGGTCGGCTCGATCGTCGGCCTCCTCCTCGCGAGCCACATCATCCAGTGGCTCGGCGGGCGCCGGTCGATCGCCATCATGCTCGGCGTCTGCGCCGTCGCCCTCGTCGTGATCGGGGTCGGCACCTCGGTCGTGGGGGTGTTCCCGCTCGTCGTGGCGGGCATGGCGCTCTACGGCTTCGGGAGCGCGATCTGCGACGTCGCGATGAACGTCGAGGGCGCCGCGGTCGAGAAGGTGATCGGCAAGACGATCATGCCGCTCCTGCACGCGAGCTGGAGCGCCGGCATGGTCGTCGGCACGACGATCGGCACCGCGCTCGTGTTCGCGCACGTCGACGTCGCCGCGCACGCCATCGGCATGGCCGTGCTGCTCGCGCTCGGGGCGATCATCGCGCCCCGTGCCATCCCGCGCGTCGCCACCCACGCGGAGACGGGGGAGCAGGTCGCCCACGTGCCGTTCAAGGACCGGATGTCGATCTGGCTCGAGCCGCGCACCCTCGCGATCGGCCTCATCGCGCTCGGCATGGCGTTCACGGAGGGCTCAGCCAACGACTGGCTGGCCCTCGGCATGGTCGACGACCGCGGGCTCGACAACGGGCAGGGCGCCGCACTCTTCACGGTGTTCACCGCCGCCATGATGGTCGGCCGCATCGTGGGCGGCCCCCTCATCGACCGCTTCGGCCGCGTGCCCGTGCTCTGGGTGACCGGCGCATCCGCCGCGATCGGCCTCGCGCTCGTCATCTTCGTGCCGATCATCTGGATCGCCGTCGTCGGCATCGTGCTGTGGGGCCTCGGTGCCTCGCTCGGCTTCCCGGTCGCCATGTCGGCCGCCGCCGACGACCCGGCGCGCGCGGCAGCCCGCGTTTCCGCGGTCGCGACCGTCGGCTACTGCGCCTTCCTCGTGGGGCCGCCGCTCATCGGCCTCGTGGGCGAGAGCGTCGGCATCCTCAACGCCCTGCTCATCGTGTTCGTGCTCATCGTGCTCGCGACGCTCGCGGCGCCCGCCGCGCGTCCGCCGAAGGGCGCCGCCCGGCCGCCGGCCGCATCCGAGCCCTCCGCCGCGGAGTCGATGAGCTGACCGGAGCTCCTGACCGGACGGCGGGAGCAGCCGCACCGTCGGCGGGAGCATCCGCACCACCGGGCGCCGAAGTGCGCACCCGGCGGGAGCAGTTGTTCCCGCCGCCTGCCAGGATCGCCGCCCGCTGCGGCGGGCCGCCGTGAGCCCGAGCGCGCGTCCCGCACCCGCGGATAGCGTGGTCGGGTGAGAGCGATCGACCGGCGGATCCTGAGCCTCGCCGTGCCGGCGCTCGGCGCGCTCGTCGCGGAGCCGCTCTTCCTCGCGACCGACACGGCCCTCGTCGGGCACCTCGGCGTCGACCCCCTCGCGGGCCTCGGCATCGCGAGCACGGTGCTGCAGACGGCCATCGGCCTGCTCGTGTTCCTCGCCTACGCGACGACCCCGGCGGTCGCCAGGCTGCTCGGCGCGGGCGACCGCGCCGGGGCCGTACGGGCGGGCGTCGACGGCATCTGGCTCGCCCTCGCGCTCGGCATCGTGCTCGCCGTCGCGGGCGCGTTCACGGCGCATCCGCTCGTCTCGGCGTTCGGCGCGAGCGAGCGCGTCACCGAGCTCGCCGCCCTCTACCTCGGCATCTCGTGCGCCGGCATCCCCGCGATGCTCGCCGTCATCGCCGCGACGGGCCTCTTCCGCGGGCTGCAGGACACGCGCACGCCGCTCGTCGTCGCCATCGCGGGCTTCGCCGCGAACGGCGCGCTCAACGCGTTCCTCATCTACGGGGCAGGCTGGGGCATCGCCGGCTCCGCGGTCGGCACGGTGGTCGCGCAGTGGGGCATGGCCGTCGCCTGCGTCGCGATCGCCGTACGGCATGCGCGCCGCGAGGGGGCGAGCATCCGTCCGGGGCTCCCCGGCGTGGCGGCCGCCGCGCGATTGGGCGGATGGATGCTGCTGCGCACCGTCACCTTGCGCGTCGCGCTCATCGCCACGACGGTCGCCGCGACCGGCCTCGGCACGGTGACGCTCGCATCCACGCAAGTGCTCTTCCAGCTCACCTTCCTCTTCGCGCTCGCCCTCGACGCGTTCGCGATCGCAGCGCAGGCGATGATCGGCTTCGACCTCGGTGCGAGAACGCCCGAGCAGGTGCGCGCGACCGTGCGGCGCCTGATCGGATGGGGCCTCGGCTCCGGCGTGGTGCTCGGGGGAGTGCTCGCGGGGGTCGCGCCGTGGCTCGGGGTCGTGTTCTCGTCGGATGCGGGGGTCGTCGAGGCCGTGCCCGCGGGCGCGTGGGTGGTCGCCGCGACGATGCCGCTCGGCGCCCTGGTGTTCGTGCTCGACGGGGTGCTCATCGGCGCCGCCGACGGGCGCTACCTCGCCGTGGCGGGCGTCGTGAACCTCGCCGTCTACCTGCCGCTGCTGTGGTGGGCGAGCCTCACGCCCGCGGGGGCCGGGGCGCCCGCCGCGGTGCTCGCGATCCAGCTCGCCTATTGCGTCGGCTTCTACGGCATCCGCGCACTCACCCTCGGAGCCCGCGTCATCACCTCCCGTTGGATCGGCCAACCGCTGTAGCGCGTGCCGACGCGCGGCAGTGATCACGAGCGCGCTCTGTCAACCGCTGCAGCGTTCGACCACGGGCTCACAGGGGGCACCTGCGAGAATCGTGCAGTGAGCGAGATCAAGCAGGTCCGGCCCCGCACCGAGGGATGGACGCAGAAGGTGGCGGCGGACGGCCGCCCCGCTCTGCAGTTCGCCTCGCCTCGACGCACCCAGCCGCCCACCCACCTCGCCGACCTGACCCCCGAGGAGCGCGCCGCGAAGGTCGCCGAGCTCGGGCATCCCGCGTTCCGCGCGAAGCAGCTGTCGACCCACTACTTCACGCACTACACGAGCGACCCCGCGCAGATGACCGACCTGCCCGCGAAGGGTCGCGAGGAGCTCGTCGCCGCGATGCTGCCCCCGCTGCTCACCGAGGTGCGGCGGCTGCGCACCGACGGCGGCGAGACCATCAAGTTCCTCTGGCGTCTCTTCGACGGCGCGCTCGTCGAGTCGGTGCTCATGCGCTACCCCGGCCGCGTCACCCTGTGCGTCTCGAGCCAGGCCGGATGCGGCATGAACTGCCCCTTCTGCGCCACGGGGCAGGCAGGCCTCACGCGCAACATGTCGGCGGCCGAGATCGTGGCCCAGGTGGTCGAGGCGAACCGCGCGATCGCGAACGGCGAGCTCGGCGGCCTCCGACGCGACGGCGGCCACGACGCGCCGCGCGTCACCAACATCGTCTTCATGGGCATGGGCGAGCCGCTCGCCAACTACAACCGCCTCATGAAGGCCGTGCGCACGATGGTGGCCCCGCAGCCGAACGGGCTCGGGATGTCGGCGCGGCACATCACGGTGTCGTCCGTGGGGCTCGCCCCCGCCATCCGGAAGCTCGCCGACGAGGATCTGCCGCTCACCTTCGCCCTCTCGCTGCACGCGCCCGACGACACCCTGCGCGACGAGCTCATCCCGGTGAACTCGCGGTGGAAGGTCGACGAGGCGCTCGACGCCGCGCGCCACTACTTCGAGGTCACGGGCCGGCGCGTGTCGATCGAGTACGCGCTCATCAAGGACATGAACGATCACGCGTGGCGCGCCGAGCTCCTCGCGCAGAAGCTCAACGAGCGCGGCCGCGGCTGGGTGCACGTCAACCCCATCCCGCTCAACCCGACGCCCGGCTCGGTGTGGACCGCCTCGGAGCCGGATGTCACGCGCGAGTTCATCGACCGGCTCGAGGCGGCCGGCATCCCGACGACCCTCCGCGACACCCGGGGCAAGGAGATCGACGGGGCCTGCGGGCAGCTCGCCGCGGCCGACTGAGCGGTTCAGCCGGCGAGCTCGCGACCGGCTCGCGTCGGCCCGCCCGTCACCCCGCGTTTGCGGGACTGCCGCGCGGGGACCGTCCGGGCTTAAGGTGAGGGCTCTCTACGCGGTACCCCTGCCCGCGGAAGGACCCCATGCCCCGGATCACCCTGCCCGACGACGTCGAGGAGAACCTCATCCTCGCCGCTCGGGGCGTCGTGTGCCCCGAGACGGATGCGAACTGGGAGCCGATCCTGCTCGACGTCGTGCGCCGCGGAGTCGTCACGGCGGCCGACCGACGGGCCGCCCGTCGCCTGCTCGAGGAGCTCGGCGCGGAGTAGCTCCCGCTCACCGGGAGGGGCGACGCAGCTCACCGAGCCGCATGTCCACACCGCATCCGCGAGCCCGGATGCGGCGCGCGCCATGAGCGGCGCGCCCGCGGCGAGGAGCGGCGCCTCCGCTGCGCGCACCTCGGCGGCGGTGTACCCGTGCACGCCCCCATTGTGCGCCCGAGTCGCGGCATCTCCGTGGAGGCGGCCGCTGCCGTGGAGAACAGCGGGCGGCGAAGTGCACAGGCGGCGGGAGCAACTGCTCCCGCCGGGCGCACGCATTGCCGCCCGCGGGTGAAGGTGCTCCCGCCGCAGACGCAGGTTCCCCCGCCGACCCCGCGCGACGGATGCGGCGGGGCCGAAATAGACTCGCAGGGTGCGTCTCGTGGTGGCTCGGTGCTCTGTCGACTACGCGGGGCGCCTGTCGGCTCACCTGCCGCTCGCGACGCGGCTGCTCGTGGTGAAGGCCGACGGCAGCGTGCTCGTGCACTCCGATTCGCTCAGCTACAAGCCGCTCAACTGGATGAGCCCGCCCACGACGTTCACCCTCGAGGAGGTCGACGAGGAGCGTGCGTCGGCCGGGGTCGTGGAGCTCTGGCGCGTCGCCAACGCCAAGACCGCCGACCTGCTCGTCATCTCGATCCACGAGATCCTGCATGACTCGAGCCACGAGCTCGGCATCGACCCCGGGCTCCAGAAGGACGGCGTCGAGGCCGACCTGCAACGCCTCCTCGCCGAGCAGATCGAGCTGCTCGGGGAGGGCCACGCCCTCGTGCGCCGCGAGTTCATGACGGCGATCGGCCCCGTCGACATCCTCGCGACCGATGCCGAGGGCCGCTCGGTCGCGGTCGAGATCAAGCGGCGCGGCGACATCGACGGCGTCGAGCAGCTCACCCGCTACCTCGAGCTCATGAACCGCGACCCGCTGCTGGCTCCCGTGAGCGGCGTCTTCGCCGCGCAGGAGATCAAGCCCCAGGCCCGCACCCTCGCCGAGGACCGCGGCATCCGCTGCCTCGTGCTCGACTACGACGCGATGCGCGGCCTCGAGACCGGCCACGCGCGCCTGTTCTGACCCGACCGACCCGCCCCGAACCCGACCGAACGAGACCACATGGCCCCGCGCTTCACCCCCGTGCTGTTCGACCTCGACGGCACGATCGTCGACTCGGCCCCCGGCATCCTCGCGAGCCTCGCCTGGACCTACGAGCAGCTCCGGATGCCGGTGCCCCCGCCCGTCGAGCTGCTCAAATGGGTGGGGCCGCCGATCCTCGACTCATTCCGCGACCTCGCGAAGCTCGACGAGGACGAGTCGCGCTACGCGCTCGCGCTCTACCGCGAGCACTACACGGAGGTGGGCGTCTTCGACGCGACTCCCTACCCGGGCGTGCTCGACGTGCTCCGCGACATCCACGCGGCGGGTGTGCCGCTCTCGCTCGCGACGTCGAAGCCGGAGTCGACCGCGCGCATCATCCTCGAGCATTTCGAGATCGACGGCGCCTTCACCGAGATCACGGGTGCCTCCGAGGACGAGGTGCGCTCGGCCAAGCCGGATGTCGTGGCCGAGGCCCTGCGCCGCCTCGCCGAGCGGCACCCGCTCGAGCGCCCCGTCATGGTGGGCGACCGCATCCACGATGTCGAGGGAGCGGCCGAGCACGAGGTGCCGACCGTGTTCGTCACATGGGGCTACGGCTCACCCGCGGAGGCGGCGGGGGCGATCGCCTCCGTCGACACGGCTGACGAGCTGCTCGACGAGCTCGCGCTGTAGACCGGCGGCCGGATCAGCAGCCGCAGTCCTCCGGCGACACCGGCCCGACGAGCGCGTCGACGCCACGGATGATGGGCCCCGCCTCCGAGACGACGTCGTACCCCTCGCGCGCCCAGTACTCGAAGCCGCCGATCATGAGCCGCACCTCGTAGCCGAGCTTCGCGAACTCGAGCGCCGCCTTGTCGGCGCCGTTGCAGCCGGGGCTCCAGCAGTAGACGACGACAGGCGTGTCCAGCGGGATCTCGCGGGGCGCGCGGTCCGCGACCTCGCGGCGCGGGATGTGAATGGCACCTGCGGCGTGCCCCTGGTTCCACGAGGCCTCGTTGCGGGTGTCGACGAGCGCGAGACGCTCCCCGGCGGCGAGCGCCTCCACGACATCCGAGGCGTCGGTCTCGAAGCGCAGCTTCGCGGCGAAGTGCGCGATCGCGGCCTCGCGCTCGCTCTCGGTGAGCGGGGAGACGGATGCGGTCTGCGTGTCGGTCATGCCCCGAACCTACCGAGGGGCCGCGCACCGTGCGGCGGCCATCTCCGTCATCCGTCGCCCACATCCCGCCAAGATCCCGACTTGCCCCTGCCCCTGGGGCAGCACCTACCGTGAGGACATGCGCATCGGCACAGGCGAGTTGGCTCGCGAACTGGGGGTCAGCGAGAAGGCGATCCGGCTGTACGCGGATCGCGGTCTGGTCGCGGCGGAGCGGTCGGCGAACGGTGCTCGCGAGTTCGGGCCCGAGTCATGCGCCCGCGTCCGGCAGGTGGTCGCGATGCGGCGAATCGAGCTCTCGCTGGCCGAGATCGCCGAGGTGCTCGCGGCTCGCGACCCGGTCGACCGCTTCGACGAGGTGTGGGGCCGACGACGGACGAGGTTCGTCGACCTCGTCGCCGCGGGCGAGACCGCGCGCGACGCCCTGCTCGACGCCGGCAGTCCGGGCGACGCATCGCCCCCCGTCTCGCTCGACGACTGCGGAGCCCATCTGCGGCTGTCGCTCGACGTCGTCGCCGTCCTCCCCGAGCTGCCGACGGAGATCGCGAGGGCGACGGCCGAGCTGTTCGCCTCCCTCGCCGACACGGGCACGGAGCTGGCGGGACCTCCCTATGTGGAGTATCCGGAGCGGATCACGAACGACCGCCCGGGCCGCGCCGTCGTGCACGTTCCTGTCGCACGGATGGTCGCACCCACGGGGCGGCAGAGCGTGACGTCTCGAGCGGCCTGCACGGAGGCGGTGCTCGAGCTGACCGCCTCCGAGGCGATGGACCCGCGGCGCATCGCGACCGCGCACGACGTGCTCTCCCGTCGGCGCTTCGCCGGGGACGTGCGGGTGGTCGGTTCGACGCGGGAGGTGTACTTCCCGACGTTCGGGGACCCGGATGCCGTCGGCGCCGTCATGCAGGTCCGCATGCCGGTTCTGCCCGCAGCTCAGATCATCTCCCCGTGGCAGGTCGCGTAGGCATCGGAGTCCGGTCCGACGTCGCCGGGGGCCTGCCCGAAGTCGGGAACCCAGCCGTAGCGCTTCTCGTACACCGACGCCACCTGCTCCTCGCGCGTGGGCAGCGCGGCCTGCGGGAGCCCGTGCGCCTCGAGGCACGGCACGAGCACCTCGGAGGCGAGCTCCCACAACCAGGCGCCTCCCGCGCTGCCGTCGAGCGGTCGCAACGGGTAGGCGAGCGAGCGGCAGGCGAACACGGCGACGGCTGCCTCCTGGGTGGCGGGGAACGAGTACTCGACGCCGCTGGGCCGGCCCTCCGCATCTGCGCCCTGGCGACCGTCTCCCCCGGCGGCGGTGAGGCATCGGTTGAGGTCGGAGTCGAGGTCCATGCTCTCGTCGGGGGCCGTCCAGTGCACGAACGCGACGGCGGGTCGCTCGGCGGCGGGGTACGACGCGGCGACGCCCTGCCAGTCGCGATCCTGGGCTGCCGCGAGCCGCTCGGCCTCCACCTGCGGGTCGGCGAAGGGAACCGCGGAGGGCCGATCGCCGTGCTCCGCGACGAACTCCGCGAACCGCGCGTCCCAGTCGACGCCCGGCACCGGATCGGCGGAGTCGGACGCCGGGGCGGGCGACGTAGCGCACCCGGCGAGCGCGAGGAGGGCACCCGCGGCCAGGACGCCGAGAGCGAACCTCATGTCGGGAACCTAGCCCGCCGAGCACGACACGACAAGACCGAGCCCGTCCGACCGGCGACCCTGTCTACCTGGCGCCTGCCCCGGCTCGTCGGCGAGGATGAGGCATGGGATCAGCGTTGACCTCCATCGGTTTGCCCGTCGCCCTCGGCATCATCATGTTCGGGCTGGGCCTCTCGCTCCGGCCGGCCGACTTCGCCCGCGTGGCGAAGCATCCGCGGGCCGTCGTGATCGCGCTCGTGTGCCAGCTGCTCGTGCTGCCGGCCCTCTGCCTCGGTCTCGTGGTGCTGTTCCGGCTGCCGCCGGTGCTCGCGGTCGGCATGATGCTGCTCGCCGCGTCACCCGGCGGCACCACGGCCAACCTCTACAGCCACCTGTTCCGCGGCGACGTCGCGCTGAACATCTCGCTCACCGCAGTCAACTCGGTCATCGCGGTGTTCACGCTTCCGCTCATCACCAATCTCGCGATCCTCTGGTTCCTGCCCGGGCAGGACGAGCTCGGCGTCCAGTTCGCGAAGGCGGTCGAGGTGTTCGCGATCGTGCTGCTGCCGGTGCTGCTCGGGATGCTCGTGCGCTGGTGGAAGGCGGGCTTCGCCGAGCGCATGGACAAGCCGGTGCGCATCGCCTCGATGATCATCCTCGCGGTCGTCATCGTCGGCGCCATCGTGTCGAACTGGGCGCTGCTCGTCGAGAATGTCGGCCGTCTCGCGCTCATCACCGTGGTGTTCTGCCTGCTGTCGCTCGCCATCGGGTTCTTCGTGCCGCGGCTGTTCCGGGTCGAGCCGCGGCAGGCCGTCGCGAGCTCGTTCGAGATCGGGATCCACAACGCGACGCTCGCCATCGTCATCGCGCAGACGGTGATCGGCAGCGTGGAGATGTCGCTGCCGGGAGCGGTCTACGGCGTGCTGATGTTCTTCATCGCGCTCGGCTGGGGCTTCCTGCTGCGTCGGCTGGTGCCGGTGCGCGCGGATGCGGACAGCGCGCCCGCGTCCGCGTCGGCCTGACGCTCAGACCTGCAGAGCGACCCGCTCGGAGGTCGTGGCGACGGCCGTCGACAGGTCTCCGCCGATGCGGAACCGCGAGCCCTTGTGGTCGTCGGGGAGGCGGTCGCCCCTGCCGTGCAGCTTGTTGCGCAGCGAGCCCGGCGCGTACCCCGTCGGGTAGGCGCCGCGCGCCTGCAGCACGGGCACGACGTGCTCGACGATGTCCTCGAAGGTGCCGGGGGTGATCGCGTAGGCCAGGTTGAAGCCGTCGACGTCGGTGTAGGCCACCCACTCCTGGAGGAGGTCGGCGATCGTCTCGCCGCCCCCCACGAGCGTGGGGCCGAGGCCGCCGATGGCGCCGCCGAGCGCGATATCGCGCACGGTGAATTCCTCGCCGTGCTCGGCAGACTCGGCGTAGTTCTGCACGGCCGACTGGATGGCGTTCGAGGCCACATTGCCGACCGGCTCGTCGAGCGCGTATTGCGAGAGGTCGACGCCCATCCATCCCGACATGAAGACGAGCGCCCCCTCCGGTGAGGCGTAGCGCAGGTAGTCCTCGTACTTGGCCTGCGCCTTCTCGTCGGTCTCGTCGGTGATGACGGTGATGAGCGTGTAGATGCGCGCCGCGTAGCGGTCGCGCCCCGCTGCCTCGAGGGCGTCGCGGATGCGGGAGACGGTCCCCTTGAGAACCTCCTTCGTGGGCGCGGCCACGAAGATCGCCTCGGCGTTGCCCGCGGCGAAGGCGATGCCCCGGGGCGACGCGCCCGCCTGGTAGATGACGGGGCTGCGCTGGGGCGACGGCTCGGAGATGTGGATGCCGGGCACCGTGAAGTGCTTGCCGTAGTGACGGATCTCGTGCACCTTCTCCGGGCGGGTGAAGACGCCGGTCTCGCGGTCGCGCACGACGGCGTCGTCCTCCCACGAGCCCTCCCAGAGCTTGTAGAGCACCTCGAGGTACTCGTCGGCCTGGTCGTAGCGGTCGTCGTGCTCGAGCTGGTCGTCGTGACCCATGTTGCGCGCGGCGCTCGGCAGGTAGCCCGTCACGACGTTCCATCCGACGCGCCCCTTCGTGAGGTGGTCGAGGGTCGTCATGCGGCGGGCGAACGGATACGGATGCTCGTAGGCCGTTCCGGCGGTCACGCCGAACCCGAGGTTCTCGGTCACGGCGGCCATCGCCGAGATGAGCAGCACGGGGTCGTTCACGGGCACCTGGGCGCCGTGGCGGATCGCGGCCTCGTTGGTGCCGCCGTACACGTCGTAGGTGCCCAGCACGTCGGCGATGAAGACACCGTCGAAGGTGCCGCGCTCGAGCAGCTGGGCGAGGTTCGTCCAGTACTCGATGTCCTTGTAGGTGTCGGAGCGGTCGTCGGGGTGACGCCACATCCCGGAGGACTGGTGGGCGACGCAGTTCATGTCGAACGCGTTGAAACGGATCTGGCGGGGGGAGCTCTGCTCGGTCACCCGTGCATGCTGCCGCGCTCCGCCCGCACCGGTCGAGCGGCGCGGTCACCGGCCGTCACCGGGGGTCACACGCTGTCATACGCGCGACCCCCGGTGGGGCGGATCACCGGCGACGCACGATGGTGCGGCGCATCATCGCGACGCCGACCGCGAGGACGAGCACCGCGAGTGCGAGGCCCGTGAGGGCCCCTTCGGTGCCCGTGGCCGCGAGGGCCGTCACGCCGTCGGCCGCGAGCGCGTAGCTCGCGAGCTGCACGCCGCCGGCACCGGGGTCGGTGCCGTCGCCGGATTCGGTGCCGGCGTCTCCGCCCGCGCTCGCGCCACCCGTGGAGGCGTCACCGAGCACGGACACCGCGTTCCCGCCGAGCGCGATCGGCACCCCCGCATCCGCGAGCACCTGCGCGCCCGACAGCGTGCCGCCGGACCCGTCGGTCGTGCCTCCGGCACCGTCGGCGAGATCGCCCGATCCCGATCGGGATCCTGCGGGCTCGGTCGTCGCGCCCTCGCTCGATGCGTCACCGAGCACCGAGATCGCGTTCCCGCCGAGCGTCACCGGCACCCCGGCATCCGCGAGCACCTGGCTCCCGCCGAGGATGCCGTCCGTGCCGCTCGTCGACCCCTCCCGGCCGTCCGCGGCGGCGGCGTTCGCTACACCCGCGTCCGAGCTCGACGCATCGCCGAGCAGGGAGATCGCGTTGCCGCCGAGGGTCACCGGCACAGCGAGGTCGGCGAGCACCTGGGTGCCCGACAGCGTGCCGTCGGACCCGTCGGTCGCGCCGCTCGTCGGACCCTCGGCCGAGGGATCCACGGCCGAGGAACCCCCGGCCGTAGTCGCACCGGTGCTCGACGCGTCGCCGAGCACCGAGATCGCGTTGCCGCCGAGGGTGATCGGGATGCCGATGTCGGGCAGCAGCTGCGTGCCGCTGGCGATCGCATCCGCCCCGCTCGTGCCGGCACCCGACCCGGATGCGTCGGCCGACGCGGGTGCGCTCGTCGAGGCTCCCGTGCTGTCGGCATCGCCGAGGATCGAGATGGCGTTGCCGCCGAGCTGCGCGGGGATCTCGATCCCGAGGATGCCCTGCGTTCCCGAGGCGATGCCGTCCTCGCCCGTTGTTCCCGTGTCGGCGTGCGCGACGCCGGCTCCGAGGGCCAGGAAGCCCCCGGTGGCGAGGACCGTCCACAGCCCTCGCGAGACGTACTTGTTCATTTCTTCGGCTCCTTGCCTGGTCGACTGACGTCGCATCCGGTCGGACGCGACGGAACGTGTGCCGCCCGCGCGTGCGAGGGCGACCCGTTCGGCGTCAGTCGGGCGAGGTGTCGGTGTCGTAGACGGGCGATAGGGGCGCCCGGATACCGCCGGGGCGCAGTCGTCCCCGAGCGAGCAGGAGAAGAAGGCCGGCGCCGAGCACGGCGGCGGCCAGGCCGATCGGCGGGCCGCTCGCGGTGACTGCGGAGGTGGGCGTGAGGCCGCCCGGAACGCTCACGGGCCCGTTGCGGGGGCCCTCGGCGCCGGTCGCGACGACGATGCCGAGTTCGTCGACGCTGGAGATGAGGAGGGGCGAGGCGGTTGCCGCGACGCCGACGGCGAGACGGCTCGCCTCCGCGGCGGGCGCGGTGGCGGGGCCGGGCGCGTCGGGAGCTCCCGGCGCCCCCGCGAGCTGTGCGAGCG
>JAEYVF010000059.1 GCA_023432005.1 Actinomycetes bacterium | reverse complement strand
GTGCTGCTGCCCGCGCTCGTGGCCGCCGCGGGCTGCATGGTCGCCCTGCGCGTCGTGCCGCTGCTCGTGCGCGCGCTCGAGGGCGTCGCGCGCAGAACCCGCGGTCTCGTCTCGCTCCTCGGGCCCGCGCGCGCCGGGCGCGACGCCACGACCGGCATCGTGCCCGTGCTCGCGCTCCTCACGGCCGTGACCGTCGCGGTGCTCGGCTCCGGTCTGCTCGCGACCGTGCAGCACGGTGTCGAGGAGGCCGCTCGCGCCCAGGTGGGCGCCGACGTGCGGGTCGACGCCCGCTACCTCGGCGATGAGCTCATCTCCCAGGCAGCGGGACTCGAGGGCGTCGAGGCGGTCGCGACCGTGGCATCCGACGCCGACATCACGATCGAGTTCCCCGACGGCGACGGCCGCGTGACGGTGTACGTCGTGGACCCCGCGGAGTTCGCGGAGGCCTCCACGAGCGCGCTCGTCGTCCCGGATGCCGGCGCGATCGTCTCGGAGACCGTCGCGGATCGCCTCGCGGGCGCCCCGCTCGAGGTCGGCCGCGACGACGTACCCGTCGCCACGACGGCCCCGGATGACGGGCCCTTCGGCCGCGCGACGGCATGGATCGCGGTGAGCGCCGAGACGGGCGCCGAGCTCGACCTGGCGCTCCGCCCGAAGGCGCTCCTCATCGCGACCCGGTCGGGCGCAGCGGACGCCGTGCGTGCCACCCTCGCCGCCGAGGTCGAGGGTTACGGCACGGCGCGCACCGTCGACGAGGTGCTCGCCGAGCGTCGCGACGCCCCCGCGGTACGCGCGCTCATCGTCGGTACCGCCCTCGCGGTGATCGCGTCCGCGGCGCTCACGGTGCTCGCCGCGGTGCTCGCGCTCACCTCGGGCGCCCCGGCGCGCGCCCGGGTGTTCGGGCTGCTGCGGGCGCTCGGCGCCCGCTCGCGCGCCGAGTACGGCCTCGTGCTGTGGGAGCTGCTGCCCGCGCTCACCGTGGCCGTGCCGCTCGGCCTCGTCGCAGGGCTCGGCCTCGTGCCCCTCGTCGCCCGCGCGGGCGACCTCACCGTCTTCACACGCGGCGGCGCCCAGCCCGCGATCGACCTCGGCCTCGGCACCTCGCTCGGCATCGTGGCGGCGCTCGTCGCCGTCGTGGTGCTCGGGGTGCTGCTGGCCGCCGCGATCGCACGGCGCTCGGGCGCCTCGCGTGCCATCCGAACCGTCGACGAGGAGGGATGAGCCGATGACCGCGCTCGCCGAACCCGACATCCTGTGCGAGGGACTCGTACGCATCTTCACGGCCCAGGGCGTCGAGGTGCAGGCCCTCCAGGGCCTCGACCTCCGCGTCGAGCGCGGCGAGCTCGTGGCCCTCGTCGGCGCCTCCGGCTCCGGCAAGTCGACATTGCTGGGCATCCTCGCGGGCCTCGACACCCCGACCGCCGGCACCGCGCGGGTCGCGGGGCACGACCTCACGACGATGGGTCGGCGCGAGCGGATCGCGTACCGCCGCGGCAGCGTCGGCTTCATCTGGCAGCAGACCTCGCGCAACCTCGTGGGCTACCTCACGGCCGCCGAGAACATCGCACTCGCCCAGCACGTGGCCGGCGTCGTGCCGCGCGCCGAGCGAGAGCGGCGCGGGGCCGAGCTGCTCGAGCTGCTCGAGATCGGCGAGCTCGCGGATCGCCGCCCCGCCGAGCTCTCGGGCGGTCAGCAGCAGCGGGTGGCTCTCGCGGTCGCCATGAGCAACGCGCCGCGCGTGCTGCTCGCCGACGAGCCCACGGGTGAGCTCGACGAGGCCACGAGCGCGCAGGTGCTCGAGGCGATGGAGACGGTTGGACGCGAGCACGGGCTCACGACGCTCGTCGTGACCCACGACGCGGCCGTCGCCGAGCACGTCGACCGCACCATCCGCATCCGCGACGGCCGCACCTCGACCGAGGTGCTGCGCAGCACCCAGACGGATGCCGAGGGCGCGAGCGTGCGCGTCGCCGAGGAGTTCGCGGTGCTCGACCGCGCGGGCCGCATGCAGCTGCCCGCCGAGTTCACGGGCGCGCTCGGCCTGCGCGACCGCGTGCGCCTCACGCTCGAGCCCGACCGCATCGAGGTGCGCCCGGGGCAGCCGCACGGCCGACAGCCCGCGACCGAGGGGGAGGAGCAGCGATGACGACGGTGCTGCGGGCCGAGGGGCTCACGCGCGTGTTCACGACGCCCGCGGGCGAGGTGCGCGCCGTCGACGGCGTGACGCTCGACATCCGGGCGGGCGAGCTCGTCGTGCTGCAGGGCCGATCGGGCGCCGGGAAGACGACCCTGCTCACGATGCTCGGCGGGCTCGACCGGCCGACCGCGGGGCGCGTCGAGCTCGACGGGCGCGACCTCGCGAGCCTCGACGAGGCCGCGCTGCGGGGGCTGCGCTCGACGCGCGTCGCATCCGTCTTCCAGACCTTCGGACTGCTGCCCGTGCTCTCGGCGGCCGAGAACGTCGAGGTGCCGTTGCGCATCCGCCGCGTGCCGCGCGCCGAACGGGAGCGCCGCGTCGCCGACGCGCTCGCAGCGGTCGACCTCTCCGACCACGCCGCCCAGCGTCCGGGCGAGCTCTCGGGAGGTCAGCAGCAGCGCGTCGGCATCGCGCGTGCGATCGTGGCCGAGCCCGCGCTGCTGCTCGCCGACGAGCCGACGGGCCAGCTCGACTCGGAGACCGGCGCCGCGATCATGGACCTCATCGTGCGGCTCGTCGCCGACACGGGCATGGCCGCGCTCGTCGCGACGCACGACGCGGCCCTCGCCGAGCGCGCCGACCGCGTGCTGCGCATCCACGACGGCCGCCTCGACGCCTGAGGCGTCGGGCGGTGGGTGAGCGGATTCCGCGGGCGGCTCAGCGCGCCGACGTCTCCGTGGTGGGCTCGGCGGTGTCGACCTCGACGACCCCGGCCTCCGCGGAGGATGCGAGCGGCGACGCGTAGCGGTCGGCGGGCGTGATGACGGCGGCGGGCGTGACGGTCGTCTCCGCGGTGTCGAGCGCGGGCTCGACGAGCGGCTCGTGCGCGACGGGCTGCGCGGTGGCGGCCGTGAACTGCTCCTCGGCCCACTTCTGCTGCTCGACGACCACGGGGTCGGCCGCCTGCTCCTCGTAGCGCCAGCGCTCGAGATCGGCCGCGAAGAGCTTGCGGGCCTTGCCGGGCTTGTGCAGCCACAGTACGAGACGCTCGCGGTACTCGGCGAGCGTCTGGTCGGCCTGGTAGCTGAAGCTCACCGAGTTGACGCGCATGTCGGCGAGCTGGTGCGATGCCCAGTCGGCGGCGAGCGCGGCACCCGGGATGGGCAGCAGGCGCACCATGACGTCGGCGTCGTTGGCGAGGTGCTCGGCGTGCTCGCGCGCGGCGGGCGACTGGCTGTGCCAGCGGGCGGCGTTCTGCCCCGCCGAGATGAGGGCGGTCACCGCCGCCGCGCGGGTCTCATGGTCGCGCTGCGCGACGAGGCGCTTGGTCGCTCCACGCCCGATGAGGGCTCCCACGATGCCGGCGACGACGATCGCCAGGAACGGGATCACGGCGGACACGATGATCTGCCGGCCGTCCTCCGAATAGAACCAGTCCACGATGTCGTTCCACCACTGCATGGCGGCACACTACGTCGACCGGGGCGGAACGGCCTGTCTTCCCGTCCGCGCGCCGCGAGATTGCGGCGCTGCCGATGCCGCGTGTCGAGCTCCGCGCCCTAGCGACCGGTGCCGTGCACGGCGAACGGCTCGATCTCCGCGATCTCCTCGGCCGTGAGCGGGGCCGCGTCGAGCGCGCCCAGGTTGTCCTCGAGCTGACGCACGCTCGAGGCGCCGATGAGGGCGCTCGTCACGGCGGGCTGCCGCAGCACCCACAGCAGGGCGAGCTGGGCGAGGCTCTGCCCGCGCGCCTCGGCGATCGCGTTGAGGCCGCGGGCGCGCTCGAGGTAGGTCTCGCTGATCGTGTCGGCGTTGATCCAGCGCCCTTCGGCCGCGCGCGACCCCTCGGGGATGCCGTCGAGGTAGCGGTTCGTGAGCAGGCCCTGCGCGAGCGGCGAGAACACGATCGAGCCGATGCCGAGCTCCTCGATCGCGTCGAGCAGCCCCTCCTCGGGGAGGCGGTTGAACATCGAGTACGAGGGCTGGTGGATGAGCAGCGGCACCCCCTCGGCGGCGAGCGCCGCGTACGCGCGACGGGTGTCATCCGGACCGTAGTTCGAGATGCCCGCGTAGAGCGCCTTGCCCGTCCGCACGGCGTGGGCGAGGGCGCCCATCGACTCCTCCACGGGCGTCTCGGGGTCGGGTCGGTGGTGGTAGAAGATGTCGACGTAGTCGAGCCCGAGGCGCGTGAGCGACTGGTCGAGCGAGCTCAGGATGTACTTGCGCGAGCCCCACTCGCCGTATGGGCCCTCCCACATGTGATACCCCGCCTTCGACGACACGATGAGCTCGTCGCGGTAGGGGCGCAGGTCGCTCGCGAGGATGCGGCCGAAGTTCTCCTCGGCGGACCCGGGCGGCGGGCCGTAGTTGTTCGCGAGGTCGAAGTGGGTGACGCCGAGGTCGAAGGCGCGCAGCACGATGTCGCGCTGCGTGGTGAGCGGCCGGTCGTGCCCGAAGTTGTTCCACAGCCCGAGCGAGATGCGGGGGAGCTTCAGCCCCGACCGCCCCACGCGGGCGTACTCGAGGCGGTCGTAGCGGTCGGCGGCGGCGGTGTAGGGCACCCGACCAGCCTAGGTCGAACCCGCGTGCTCACGGGGTGCCGAGAGCGCGCTGCCGAAGAGCATGCTTAGCGTTCACTAGACGGCTCCTTTGCTCGCAGCGCGGTGGTAAGTAGGAGGGCCGTACCTCCGACGAGCATGACGAGTGAGGTGACCGGAACCCATGTGCCGAGTTCGATGCGCGTGGTCTCAACCCCGGTTCCGTCGCTCCGCTCCCACGCGCATACCAGTTGGAAGGGGACGAGCGTGTAGTGCAGCCTCAGCGACTCGGCACGGGTCCCTTTCGGGTTGCCGAAGTAGCCGTCGGTATTGAAGCCGTTCTCACAGGTGCGATGCGCGAAGGCCGGATCCGTCGCCCGAAAGAGTGCAACGGTCGCGACGCCTGCGAGAGCGCCGACCACGATCAGAGCGATCGCTACCCCCCGTCTCCACGACGCCGAGCGACGATTCATGGGTTCTGCTCGCGTCATGGCGTAGAGGGTAGCAAGGGTAGAACGCCCGGGTCTCCCTGAG
>JAEYVF010000138.1 GCA_023432005.1 Actinomycetes bacterium | reverse complement strand
CCCCCACAACCCAGACCCCCCCGGTCGGCGGGCCCGGGCGCTTCTGGATGGTGACCCCAGCGGGATTCGAACCCGCGTTACCGCCGTGAGAGGGCGGCGTACTAGGCCGCTATACGATGGGGCCGTTTCGCGACAACTCGACGATTATGGCACAGGCCTCGGGCCCCGGCCAAAACGAGCAGGCATCCCTCAGGCGAGCACGCGGAGCGCGCCGGGCACGACCTCGAGGTCGACAGGGAGGGGGCCCATGCGCTCGCCGTCGGCGTAGGCCACGAGCGGCACGTCGACCTCGATCCGGATGCGCCGCGCGCGCCGCAGGATGACGCGCGGATCGCTCGTGTGCTCGCCCTTGAAGACGCGCGGGAAGATGCGCAGGAACGCGATACGGCTGAGGGGCTCCACGAGCATGACGTCGAGCAGGCCGTCGTCGATGACCGCATCGGGAGTGATGCGCATGCCGCCGCCGAGCGACACGTTGTTGCCGACCGCGACGAGCACGGCGTGGAGCTCGAGGAGCTCCCCGTCGAGCGTCACGCGGTAGCGCAGCGGCGTGAGACCCGCGAGCTCGGCGAGCAGCGCGAGGATGTAGCGGCTCGGCCCCTTCGGGTGCCGCATGCTGTTGGCGCGCTCGTTGACGATCGCGTCGAATCCCGCCGAGAGCGAGCCCGCCGCCCAGCGCTCGCACGCGGCGCCGTCGGCATCCGTCCAGCTCACCCGCATCGCGTCGATCGACCGCGGGGCGCCCTGGAGCGCCTCGCCGAGGCGACGGATGGCGGCCTCGGTGTCGCCCACCGGCAGGTCGAGGCCGCGCGCCATGTCGTTGCCCGTGCCTGCCGGGACGATGGCGAGCGGCACGCGCGTGCCCGCGACGACGTTCGCGCCGAGGTTCACCATGCCGTCGCCGCCCACGACGACGAGCGCGTCGGGCCTCGACCTCACGGCGGCGTGCGCCGAGTCCAGAAGCGACTCGAAGTCGGGCTCCGTGAGCGAGGTGACCTCGTGACCCATGGCGCGCAGCGTCTGCACGACCGCGGGGCCGACGTCGCGACTGGCCCCGAACGACGCCGAGGGATTGATGGCGACGACCACCCGTCTCGGCTTCGTCGTCATGCGCACCATCATGGCATCCGGCGCATGCCGCTCCGGCTCACTCGGGGAAGGCGATCGTCTGCAGCAGATCGGCCAGGCGCGCGCGCTCCTCGGCGGACAGCGCGGCGTGCAGCTCGCGCTCGGCGTCGCGCACCGCGACGCGTGCCCGGGCGAGCACCTCCTCGCCCTCCGCGGTCGCGACGACGACGTTCGCGCGCCGATCGGCCGGATCGGGCTCGCGTGTCACGAGGCCGCGCCGCTGCAGGTCGTCGACGAGCGCGACGACCTGGCTGGGGTCGAGCCTCAGGTACTCGGCGAGCTCGCGTTGCGACGGCCGGCCCTCCCCCGCGGCGAGCGCGAGCACGGAGTAGGAGCGCACGCGGAGGCCGAACTCGACGAGCGCCGCATTGCCCGCGGCGACCGAGAGCGCGTTGGCCCGCGCGAGCAGGAAGCTGAGGTCGTCGCCGAGGGGCGACGCTGCGCTGAGGGCCATGCGCACGATGCTAGCAAAGAGTGTGATCGGCAATAATTGACTTACTCAATGAAACCGGGCTGTAATAGTCGCACGAGACAAGGGAGTTGCGGATGACACTCGACGGCAAGGTCGCCATCGTCACCGGGTCGGGTCGCGGGCTCGGGCTCGCCTACGCGCAGGAGCTCGCGCGCCGCGGTGCGGCGGTCATCGTCAACGACCTCGACGAGGCCACCGCCGCGGAGGCCGTCGCGTCGATCGAGGCGGAGGGCGGTCGTGCGAGCGCCGTCGTCGCCCCCGTCGGCCCCACCGAGACCGCCGAGGCGCTCGTCGCCGCGGCCCTCGAGCGCTACGGGCGCCTCGACATCCTCGTGACCAACGCGGGCGTGCTGCGCGACACCGTGCTCTGGAAGATGAGCG
Source organism: Actinomycetes bacterium (assembly GCA_023432005.1). Lineage (GTDB taxonomy): Bacteria > Actinomycetota > Actinomycetes > Actinomycetales > Microbacteriaceae > Homoserinibacter. The sequence goes on along the minus strand of JAEYVF010000138.1, from coordinate 20,820 downwards.
ACGACGACTTCGACACGGTCGTCGACGTGCACCTTCGCGGCACCTTCACGTGCGTGCGCGCCGCCGCCCAGCACATGCGCGAGGCGGGCGAGGGCGGCCGCATCATCTGCATCGGCTCGCCCACGGGTCAGCGCGGCAACTTCGGCCAGACCAACTACGCCGCAGCCAAGGCCGGCATCGTCGGCATGGTGCGCACCTGGGCCCTCGAGCTGAAGCGCGCCGGGATCACGGCGAACGCCGTCATCCCCGTCGCCGCGACCGCGATGACCGCGACCGTGCCGTACTTCGCCGCCGCCGTCGAGGCCGACGCCGCGGGCGAGCCCATGCCGGCCTTCTTCCGCCACGACCTCGGCTTCGGCACCTCGGACGACGTCGCAGGGCTCATCGCGTTCCTCGCCTCGGATTCGGCGGCCGGCGTCACGGGGCAGGCCATCGGGGTCGGCGGCGACCGACTGCAGCTGTGGTCGCATCCGCAGGCCACGGTCACCTCCTATCGCGAGGGCGGCTGGTCGGCCGACGCGATCGCCGAGGTGTTCGACGCGGAGTTCGGCCCGTCGCTCGAGAGCGTCGGCGAGAGCTTCCCGCCGCTGCCGGACGAGCTGAAGCGCGCATCCGAGACCGCATGACGCGCTACGAACCGGCCATCGACGTCGCGGCTCTCACCGCGATCGACATGCACGTGCACGTCGAGGTCGACGCGCACGGCCACGCGTCACTGCCCGCCGACCTCGCCGAGGCGGCGTCCCGCTACTTCTCGACCGAGGGCCCCCGGCCCGACCTCGATTCGATCGCCGCGTACTACCGCGAGCGCTCGATGGCGGCTGTCGTGTTCACCGTCGACGCGGAAACCCGCCTCGGGCATCCGCCCCTCTCGAGCGCGGAGATCGCCGAGGGCGCCGCGCGCAACAACGACGTGCTCATCCCCTTCGGCTCGGTCGACCCGCTGCAGGGGGCAGCGGCCGTCGACGCCGCCCGCCGCCTCATCGAGGACCACGGCGTGCGCGGGTTCAAGTTCCACCCCACGGTGCAGGGCTTCGACCCGAGCGACCCCGCGTACGCGCCGCTCTACGCGGTGCTGAGCGACGCGGGAGTCGTCGCGCTCTTCCACACGGGCCAGACCGGCATCGGCGCCGGCCTCCCGGGAGGGCGCGGGCTCACGCTCGCACTCTCGAACCCCATGCTGCTCGACACCGTCGCGGCCGAGTTCCCCGAGCTGCAGATCGTCATGGCGCATCCCTCGGTGCCGTGGCAGGACGAGGCGCTCGCCGTCGCCACCCACAAGCACAACACCTGGATCGACCTCTCCGGCTGGAGCCCCAAGTACTTCCCCGCCGAGCTCGTGCGCTACGCCAACTCGCTCCTCAGGACGCGCGTGCTGTTCGGCTCCGATTTCCCCCTGCTCACACCCGACAGGTGGCTGCGCGACGTCGAGCAGACGGCCCTCACGCCCGAGGTCATGCCCGGCATCCTGCGCGACAACGCCGTGCGCCTGCTCGGCCTCGGCGCCTGACCGACCCATCCGAACAGAAAGGCCCCCCAGATGACCACCATCGTCGACTACGCCGACGTCGCGACCCTCGCCGGCACCGATCTCGGCTACTCGGAGTGGTTCGAGGTCACGCAGCAGCAGGTGAACCTGTTCGCCGACGCGACCGACGACCACCAGTGGATCCACGTCGACCCCGAGCGCGCGAAGGACGGCCCCTTCGGCGGCCCCATCGCCCACGGCTTCCTGTCGCTGTCGCTCACCGTGAAGTTCTGGTCGGAGCTCTTCGACGTCACGGGCGTCTCGACGCGCGTCAACTACGGCCTCGACAAGGTGCGCTTCGTGAGCCCCGTGAAGGTCGGATCGCGCGTGCGGATGTCGGCCACGATCGCCGAGGTCACCGAGGTGCCGGGCGGGTACCAGTTCGCCGTCGATCAGACCATCGAGATCGACGGGGCGCCGAAGCCCGCCGTGGTCGCGCGGGGGCTCTACCGCTTCTACGCCTGAGCCCTCCGCACCGCCGTCAGACGCCGACGGCGGTGCGGGCGGCATCCGCTCCCACGAGCCGCGCGAAGGCCTCGGCGGCCGGGCTCTCGAGCTCGTGATGACGCGCGCGGTACGCCGCGAACGAGCGATCGGCGGGCCAGTCGGGATCCATGAAGTCGCGCGGCAGCCGCGGGTCGGCGCGCAGCAGCGCCAACCAGTCGGCGACGAGCATCGTGCGCGCCGAGATGGGGTTCGGGCTGCCGTCGGTCGCGCCCGCGCGACCCCACGTGTCGATGAAGGCGAGGTGCGCGGCGCGGATCGCCTCGACGTCCCATGCGTCGCGCACCGACTCCGCCATCGAGAAGCCCGGCAGCTCCTGCGCGCGGAACGCCGTGAGCACGCCCGCCGACAGGTCCTCGCGCAGGGGTTCGAGCACGGCGGCCATGTCGACGTCGCCGGGCGCGAGCCACAGCCCGTCGCGCAGCGGTGCGAACCCCGCCCACGTGAGGGTCGCCCGCAGGCGATGGCGCAGGGTGCGCTGCCCCTCGGGCAGCGTGAACGTCACGAGCGTCCACCCCTCACCGTGCGGTGTGAACGGGTCGCTCTCGCGCACGCGCTGACCGCCCTCGCGTAGCACCGCCGCGGCTTCGGAGGTCAGCTCGAACTCGATCTCGCGCCCGCGGCGGCGGCGGCGCAGCAGACCGCGAGAGCTCATCCGGTCGAGGGTCGACCGGGTCGCGGGGGCCGCCACCCCTGCGCCCTCCATGACCTCGAGGATGACGCTCGCCCGCAGCGGGTCGCTGTGACGGTCGAGCACGAACTCGCCGAGGAACGCGAGCAGGAGCTGCTTGGGTGCGCGACTCCTCATGGGCGTCCTCCCTCCCGCGTCGGGGCTTCCCGGCCGCGCCTCACGCGGTGGGCCGGACCGCTTCGCCGCGCTTGGCGCGCTGGATCTGCTCGTAGACGTGCGTGCGCAGCTCGGTGAACCGCGGGGTCGCACGCGTCGTGATCTGGTCGCGCTCCGGCGGCAGGTCGATCGCGAGATCCTCCTGCACCCAGGTCGGCGACTTCGACAGCACGATGACGCGCTCCCCCAGGTAGACCGACTCGTCGATGTCGTGCGTGACGAAGAGCAGCGACATCCCCCGCTCGCGATGGAGGTCGCGCACGAGGTCCTCGAGATCGGCGCGGGTCTGCGCATCGACGGCGGCGAACGGCTCGTCCATGATGAGCACCTCGGGCTGGTACGCGACGGCCCGCGCGATCGCGACGCGCTGCTGCATCCCGCCCGAGAGCTGCCACGGGTAGCTGCCTCCCGCGTGATCGAGCCCCACCGCGCTCAGGGCGTCGTCGACGAGCTGCGCGCGATCCGCCTTCGAGAGCTGCTTGTGCTTGAGCGGCAGCTCGACGTTGCCGCGCACGGTGAGCCACGGGTAGAGGCTGCGCCCGTACTCCTGGAACACGACCGCCATGTTCGGCGGCGGGCTCTTGACGGGGAGCCCGTCGAGCTCGATGCGGCCGGATGTGGGCGCCAGCAGACCTGCGATGCACTTGAGCAGCGTGGTCTTGCCGCAGCCCGAGGGACCGACGATGCACACGAGCTCGCCGCGCTTCATCTCGAAGCTGATGTCGCCGATCGCCTCGACCGTGCCCGTCGAGGACTCGTAGACCTTGTTGAGGTTCTCGACCTCGAGCAGCGTGTCACGCACGCTCCACCTCCTTGATTCCGTGATACCAGGCGAGCACCCGCCGCTCGACGAACCCGAAGATCGTGGCGAGCAGCACCCCGACGAGGCCGAGCAGCAGGATGCCGCTCCACATCTCGGGGATGAGGTAGTTCGTCTGGAAATAGGTGATGCGGTAGCCGAGCCCCGAGGAGTTGTTGAACATCTCGGAGATCACCATGAGGATCAGGGCGACCGAGAGCGACTGGCGCACCCCGGTCATGATGCGCGGGCTCGCGGCGGGCAGCACGAGGAACCGCAGGCGCTCGACTCCCGTGAGCGCGTAGGAGCGCGCCGTCTCGGTCATGACCGAGTCGGTGGATCGCACGCCTTCGATCGTGTTGAGCAGGATGGGCCAGACCGCGCCCGCCACGATGACGGTGACGCGCGTCGCATCGCCCGGCCCGAACACGAGCATGAGGATCGGCACGAGCACCGGCGGGGGCACGGCGCGGAAGAACTCGAGCACGGGCTCGAGCAGCTCGCGCAGCCAGCGCACGAGGCCGATGACGGTGCCCGCGACGATGCCCACGAGGATCGAGAGCACGATGCCGACGGCGAGCCGCAGGAGGCTCGGCAGGACGTCGTCGACGAACGCCGGACCGACCCACGTCTTGACGAAGGCCTCCACGATCGCGACGGGGCTCGGGAAGAACTTCTGGGGCGCGATCGTCGCGCCGACGCCCCAGAGCACGAGGAGGAGGAACGGGAAGCCGAGCGCGAACCAGATGCTCGAGAGGATCGAGCGCGAGCGCCCGGGCGGGCGGCGCAGCACGGCGATCGTCCGGGTCGCCATGTTCGAGTTCGCGCTCATGCCGCATCCTCCCCTCGCACCGACTGGTGCCAGGACAGCACCCGGCGCTCGACGAGGCGGAAGACGAGGTTCACGAGCAGACCGAGCAGTCCCGCGACGACGACGTACACGTACACGGTCGTCACGTCGCCGGCGCTGCGCGCGAAGACGATGACGCGGCCGATGCCCGGCACCGCGATGAGCAGCTCGGCCGTGACGGTGAGGATGAGCGCGACCGCGGCGCCGAGACGGATGCCCGTCATGATGTAGGGCAGCGCGGTCGGCAGCACGAGGTTGCGGAAGCGCGAGGCCCGGCTGAGCCCGAAGCTGCGAGCGGTGTCACGTGCGACGGTGTCGACGTCGGCGACGCCGTAGAGCACCTGCACGAACACCTGCCAGAAGCTCGCGTAGACGACGATGAGCAGCGCCGCCGGCATCTGGAAGCCGAACAGCAGGATCGCGAGCGGGATGAGGGCGACCGAGGGGATGGGACGCAGGAACTCGACGGTCGTGTGGGTGAAGCGGCGCGCCGCGGGGATGAGCCCGATGACGGTGCCGATCGCGGTCGCAGCGACCGTTGCGATGAGGAGGCCGAGCCCCCACGTGGTGAGGGTGCGGCCGACGTTGCGCCAGAACTCCAGGTCGCGGAGCTCGGCGGCGAGCTGCGCGAGCACGGTCGTGGCGGTGGGCAGGTAGCGCGGGTCGACGATGCCGAGGGTCGGGATGAGCTGCCAGGTGAGCAGGAAGCCGAGGAGTCCGGCCGTCCCGAGTGCGAGCTTTCGCAGGCCGCGTGTCTGGCGGCGGGCGCGGAGCCGCCGGGCGGGGGCGGAGACGGAGGTCATTCGTGCCTCTCGAGTAGAGGTGGGGCGGCATGACGAGGGTGCGGGGTACCCCCAGGGTGGGGCACCCCGCACCGCCGCGTCTACTGCAGGGCGAGGAGCTTGCCGAAGTCGGGCTTCTGGTCCAGCACCTTGAACTCGACGGCCAGGTCGGCGAGCGCCTCGAGTCCGTCCTCGTCGATCTCGGCCGTGAACACGGGGAGCGTGATGCCGGCGGCCGCCGCCTCCGGGATGCCCATGTTCTTCACGATCGCCGCGCGCACCGCATCCGGGTTGGACTGGGCCCAGTCGAGAGCCTCGGCCATGGCGTCCGCGTAGGACTTCACGAGCTCGGGATCCTCGTCGATGAGCTTCTGCGTCGTGATGTTCGTCAGCAGCGAGAGGCCCGGGATGGTGACCTGGTACGGGTGGACGACGATCTGCCCGCCGCCGCCCGCGACCATCGACATGAACGGGTCGGGCACCCAGGCGGCGTCGATCGTCCCCGCCTCCAGCTGGGCGGGGGCGTCGGGGAACGCGACCTCGACGAACTCGATCGTCGACGGGTCACCGCCCGCGTCCTGCACGGCCTTCATGATCGTGACGTCGCCGGCGGCGCCGAGCGAGTTGACCGACACGCGCTTGCCCGCGAGATCGGCCGGGCCCGTGATGCCCGACGAGGCGAGCGCCACGACGGCGTTGACGTCCTTCTCGGCATCCGCGCCGAGGGAGCTCGCGTAGTTGCTGATGATGGGCGCCCCGAGGTCGGCCAGAGCGGCGCGGAACGGACCGAACGGCTGGCCGATCGCGAACTCGATGTCGCCGTTGAGGAGGCCGGGGATGGCCTGCGCGCCGCCCTGGGCGGGGACCACCTCGATCTCGAGGCCGTGGTCGGCGAAGATGCCCTCCTCCATGGCCGCCCAGAGGGCGCCCGTCTCGGCGATGGGCAGTGCCGCCACGCGCACGGTGCGGAGCTCGCCCGGCTCAGCTGGCGTCGTGACGGGGTCGGGGGCTGCGGAGTCGGTGCACGCGGTCAGCGCCAGTGCTGCTGCGGCTCCGAGGGCGATCGCGGTCAGGGCTTTCTTCATCGGAAATGCCTCTCGTTGTCGGGGTGATCAGGCTCAGCGCGGTGACGCGTCGTGCACCCACCGCCGTGAGGGGCGCACTCTCTCCGGCCAGTCGGTCCGCACATCATCGTGTTGACAAGGTCATGGTCTGGCACGCCCTCCCGCATTGTCAAGACTTCCGTGACGCTCGTCACGGATTTCTTGAATGAATCGGATGACGTCGCGCTTCACCTATGGACATTCCCTATGGCCATAGGTATCTTTCGGGGAGGCACACCGCCGTGCCCCGGACAGGCGGAGAGGACCACGACGCCCATGCAGACGCCCACCCCCGCAGACCCGCGCGTCGCCTCGCTGCTGCACGACTTCTCGCTCGAGATGACCGGCAAGGACGTCGTCGGCCTCGCCGAGGCCGCGCCGCTGCTGCCGCCCGGAACACGCGTCAACGTGACCTTCCTCGGCAACGAGGACCTGGCCATGCGCGTGGCCGCCGCCGCCGCGGTACGCGACCATGGCCTCCTGCCCGTGCCCCACATCTCGGCTCGGCGGCTCGCATCGCGCGCGCAGCTCGAGGACTTCCTCGCCGAGCTGCGTCGCGTGGGCGCGCACGAGCACGTCTTCGCCGTCGGGGGCGACCCGGCGGAGCCCGAGGGGCCCTACGCCTCGTCGCTCGACGTCATCCGCAGCGGCGCGCTACGTGAGAACGGCGTGCGGGAGGTGAGCATCGCGGGCTACCCCGAGGGGCACCCCGACATCCCCGACGACGTGCTGTGGCGCGCCCTCGAGGACAAGGCCGCCGCGCTCGACGAGCAGGGCATCCCCGCCGTGATCCTCACCCAGTTCGGCTTCGACGTCGACCCGGTCGTCTCGTGGATCGCGCAGGTGCGCCGGCGCGGGATCTCGGCGCCCATCCGCGTCGGCGTGCCCGGCCCCGCAGGCGTCAAGCGGCTGCTCGCGTTCGCGACGCGGTTCGGCATCGGCGCCAACGCCATGATCGTGCGCAAGTACGGCTTCTCGCTCACCAACCTCGTCGGCACGGCCGGCCCGGAGGCGTTCGTGGCCGAGCTCGCGACGCGCCTCGCCGACGACCCCGCGGCGGGTGCGGTGGGCCTGCACTTCTACACCTTCGGCGGCCTCCCGGCGACGGCGGAGTGGGCGCGCGCGCACGCGGGCGGCGCTCCGTGACCGCGGTCTCGGAGCGGCACGACCACGCGTGCCTCGTCGTGCACGGGCCCGACCGCCCCGCGATCGTCGCGGCCGTGAGCGCGCTCGTCGCCCGCAACGGCGGCAACATCGTGTCGCTCGACCAGTACTCCGACGACGCCGACGGGGGTGCGTTCTTCCAGCGCGTCGTGTTCCACCTCCCCGGTCTCTCGGCGGCGGTCCCCGAGCTCGAAGCCGACCTCGCGGAGACCCTCGCGCCGCTCGGGCTCGAGTGGCGGCTCACCGACCAGTCGACGCCCAAGCGCATGGCGATCCTCGTCTCGCGCTCCGACCACTGCCTGCTCGAGCTGCTGTGGCGCCACCGGCGGGGCGAGCTGCCCGTGAGCATCCCCATGGTCGTCTCCAACCACACGGTCGCCGCCGACGACGTGCGCTCCTTCGGCGTGCCGTTCTTCCACGTGCCGACCCGCGGCGACGACAAGACGGATGCGGAGGCCGAGCTGCTGCGCCTGCTCGCCGGCAACGTCGACTTCGTCGTGCTCGCCCGCTACATGCAGATCCTGTCGGACGACTTCCTCGAGCGGCTCGACGTGCCGATCATCAACATCCATCACAGCTTCCTGCCCGCGTTCGTCGGCGCGGCCCCCTACCGCAAGGCCCGCGAGCGCGGAGTCAAGCTCATCGGGGCCACGTCGCACTACGTCACGCGCGAGCTCGACGAGGGCCCGATCATCGAGCAGGACGTGACGCGCGTCACCCACGCGATGAGCGCGGCCGATCTGCAGGCCCGCGGCGCGTACGTCGAGCGCGAGGTGCTCTCCCGCGCCGTGCAGTGGCACGCCGACGACCGGGTGATCCGCCACGGGAACCACACCATCGTCTTCTGACGACACCGCGCCCCGACCCCCGGGGCCACCACGAGAGAGAGGGATGACATGACGGCACGGAACCTGCAGGAGGTCATCGACCAGGCCGGCGACCCGGTCGAGCTGCTGCGCAACTCGCAGATCGGGTCGTACATCTACCCCGTCGTGCCCGCCGACTTCCAGAACTGGATCAAGGAGCAGCGGGCCTGGCGCGAGACCTCGGTGCTGTACGACCAGTCGCACCATATGGACAACCTCTTCATCTCGGGCTCCGACGCCATCCGGCTGATCTCCGACACGGCCGTCAACTCCACGGCGGTGTTCCCCGTCGACCGCGCCAAGCAGTACGTGCCCACCACGGCATCCGGGCACGTCGTCGGCGACGGGATCCTCTTCCACGAGGCGGAGGATCGCTACGTGTACGTCGGGCGCTCGCCCGCCGCGAACTGGCTCATGTTCCACGGCGAGACCGGCGGATACGCGAACCTCGACATCGAGGTCGACCGCCGCTCGCCCTCGCGGCCCTACGGTCACGCCGTGTCGCGCCGCTACTACCGCTTCCAGATCCAGGGACCGACGGCGTGGTCGGTGATCGAGAAGCTCAACGGCGGGCCGCTCGAGCAGCTGAAGTTCTTCAACATGTCGACCATGACGATCGACGGCACGACGGTGCGCACGCTCCGCCACGGGATGGCCGGGGCTCCCGGTCTCGAGATCTGGGGCCCGTACGAGGACCACGACCGCATCCGCGACGCGATCGTCGAGGCCGGCGCCGAGTTCGGCCTCGTGCCGGTGGGGTCGCGCGCCTACCCGTCGAACACCCTCGAGTCGGGCTGGATCCCCTCGCCGCTCCCCGCCATCTACACAGGCGAGGCGGAGCGGGCCTATCGCGAGTGGCTGCCCGCCGACGGCTACGAGGCCACCGGCACGCTCGCCGGTTCCTTCGTCTCGGGCGACATCGAGGACTACTACCTGACGCCGTGGGAGCTCGGCTACGGCCCGTTCGTGAAGTTCGACCACGACTTCATCGGGCGCGACGCGCTCGAGGCGATCGATCCCGCCACGCAGCGCCGCAAGGTGACGCTCGCCTGGAACGGCGACGACGTCACGACGATCATGGGGTCGCTCTTCGACGTCGACGGCCCGCGCTACAAGTACTTCGACCTGCCGCTGGCCAACTACGGCTCGGCGAACTACGACTCGGTCGTCGACGCCGACGGCACCGTCGTGGGCTTCTCGATGTTCACGGGCTACAGCTCCAACGAGCGCCGCGCCCTCTCCCTCGCGACGATCGACCCCGACGTGCCCGAGGGAACGGAGCTGCGGGTCGTGTGGGGTGAGCCCGACGGCGGAACCCGCAAGGCGGCCGTCGAACCGCACGAGCAGTTCGCGGCGCGCGTCGTCGTGAGCCCCGTGCCCTACTCGACCGTGGCCCGCGTCGAGTACCACGGCGGATGGCGCACGGGCTACCAGCAGGCATGACGAGCACGGGCGGGACGGGCGACGCGCGCCGCCCGCCCCTGCCGTGCGGCTAGCCTGATCCGCGGAAAGGGGACCGGATGAGCCTGCGCTACGCGCTGCTGGCGATCCTGCGCGTGGGCCCGCTCTCGGGTTACGACCTCGCCAAGCAGTTCGCGCAGTCGGTCGGTCACGTCTGGCACGCCCCCGACTCGCAGATCTACCCGGAGCTGCGGAAGATGGAGGCGGATGGCCTCGTCGAGGGCGAGGACCAGGCACGCGGCGAGCGCGGCCGTCGACGGATCTACCACGTGACCGAGGCGGGCGACCACGCGTTCCTGGACTGGATGGCGTCGCCCATCGACTACCAGCGCGTACGCGATCCCGCGCACCTGCGTGCGGCCTACCTCGAGTCGGCGAGCCCCGACGACGCCCGCGCGTTCCTGCGCGACCACCGCGCGCAGTGGAGCTCGGAGCTCGAGCAGTGGGAAGGCGAGCTCGTGCGCATCGAGACCCTCGCGAACCCCATGCTGCAGCGCCGGCTCGCCGTCACGGCCGACGAGGATCGCGAGCGCACGATCGCGTTCAAGCACTTCGCCTACGAGGGCCTCGTGGCCCGCGCCCGCGCCGAGATCGACTGGGCGGACGCGGGCCTCGCGCTGCTCGACCGGCTCGAGGCCGGACGGGTCAGCGACCGAAGCGGAGACGCCTCAGCAGCTGCGCGTTGAGCGCGACGATGACCGTCGACACGCTCATGAGCACCGCGGCGAGCCACGGCGGCATGAGGAAGCCGACGCCCGCGAGCACGCCCGCGGCGAGCGGGATGCCGAGCGCGTTGTAGCCCGCCGCCCACCACAGGTTCTGCACCATCTTGCGGTAGCTCGCGCGGCTCAGCGTGATCGTGTCGACGACCCCACGGGGGTCCGAGGACGCCAGCACGACCCCCGCGGACTCGATCGCGACATCCGTGCCCGCGCCGATGGCGACACCGAGGTCGGCCGTCGCGAGCGCGGGAGCGTCGTTGATGCCGTCACCGACCATGGCGACGCGCGCCGCACCGCCCCGCTGGAGCGCCGCGACCTCCCCCGCCTTCTGCTCCGGCAGCACCTCGGCTCGCACCTCGTCTATGCCGAGCTCGCGCGCTACGTGCTCCGCGACGACATGAGAGTCGCCCGTGAGCATCGCGACGCGCACGCCGCGACGGTGGAGCTCCTCGACGGCCTCCTTCGACTCCGCACGCACGCGGTCGGCGATCGCGAAGACCGCGAGCACGCGCGCATCGGCGTCGCCGCCTTCGACGAGCGAGACGGCGGTCGCCCCGTCGTCCCCCGCCGCGCGCACGGCGTGCACGAGCTGGGTGTCGAGCCGGATGCCGCGCTCGGTCACGTAGCGTCCGCTGGCGACCGCGAGCTCGCGGCCGCCGACGGTCGCCGTGGCGCCGCGGCCCGCGAGGGCGCGGAAGCCCGTGGCCTTCGGCACCGTGAGCCCGCGCTCGCGCGCCGCATCCACGAGGGCACGGCCGATGGGATGCTCGCTGCGCGCCTCGACGGATGCCGCGAGCGCGAGCGCCTCGTCCTCGGTGATCCCCTCGGTGACGGCGACCGCGGTGAGCGCCTGCCGCCCCTCGGTGAGCGTCCCCGTCTTGTCGAACAGCACGACGTCGACGTCCTTCGCCTCCTCGAGGGCGGCGCGACTGCGGATGAGGATGCCGCGACGGGCGCCGATCGCCGTCGAGAGCTGCGCCACGAGCGGGATCGCGAGGCCGAGGGCATGGGGGCAGGCGATCACGAGCACGGCGACGACCCGCTCGAGCACGAAGGCGGGGTCGTCGGGGCGCAGCATCCACCACACGGCGAGCGTGATGAGCGCCGCGCCGACGGCGACGTAGAACAGCAGCGCGGCGGCGCGGTCGGCGAGCAGCTGCGCGGGCGAGCGGCTCGCCTGCGCGTCCTCGACGAGCCGCATGATGCCGGCGAGCGCGGTGTCCCCGCCCGTGCGCGTCACCTCGACCGTGAGAGAGCCGACCGCGATCGACCCCGCGACGACCTCGTCGCCCTCGGCCTTGGCCACAGGTGCCGACTCGCCCGTGAGCAGCGACTCGTCGACCTCCGAGGCGCCCTCCACGACCGCGCCGTCTGCGGGGATCGAGGAGCCCGGGCGCACGAGCACGTGGTCGCCGACGGCGAGCGAGGAGCGAGCCACCGTGACGGGCTCGCCGTGACGCAGCACCTCGGCCTCGTCGGGCAGCAGCTTCGCGAGTGCGCCGAGCGCGTTCTGCGCGCTGTTGACGGCCGTCATCTCGATCCAGTGGCCGAGCAGCATGATCGTGACGAGCGTCGCGAGCTCCCACCAGAAGTCCATGCTCGGCAGGCCGACCATGACGGCGACCGAGTAGACGGCCGACACGACGATCGCGAGCGAGATGAGCGTCATCATCCCGGGGCTCTTGGCACGCAGCTCCTGCCACGCGCCCTGCAGGAAGATGCGGCCGCCGATGACGACGATCGCGGCGCCGAAGACCGCCGGGATCCACTCGCTGCCCGGGAAGCGCGGGCCGCCGAGACCCAGGATCTCCTGCAGCCCCTGCGAGAACACGAGCGTCGGCACGGTCAGCGCGAGGCAGATCCAGAAGAGCTTCCGGAAGCGCAGCGGATCGTGACCGGCGTGCGCGGAGTGGTCGTGGTGTTCGTGGTGGTCGTGCACCCCCGCTGGTCGAGTAGCCGCCGCAGGCGGCGTATCGAAACCACCCCCGCCGTGCTCATGCCCGTGGTGGTCGTGGAGCTCATGGCCGTCGTGGTGCTCGTGCCCGCTCATCACGCACCCCGGTTCTGCTGCAGCTCGAACACGGCGAGCAGCTCGGCGACGGCCTGGTCGCGCGTCTCGCCGCCCTCGTCGAACATGTGCGACACGTGCGTGCGCAGGTGGTTCTCGACGAGCAGCTTGTTGAGGCTCCCGAGCGACTTCTGGATGGCGAGGGTCTGCGTGATGATGTCGACGCAGTAGGCCTCGTCTTCGATCATCTTCTCCACGCCGCGCAGCTGCCCCTGCAGGATGCGGGCGCGGTGGAGCGCGCGCTTCTTGATGCCGTCGATCATGACGACAGGGTATACCCCCCTGGGGTATCTGTCACGCTCGGGCTCGTCAGCTCCCGAAGACCTCATGCAGGACGCGCACCTCGTCGCCGTCCGACTGCGCTCCCCCGCCCTCGTGGCCGTTGAAGGGGAACACCTCGATGCTCTTGGGCCCGGCGTACGCGTTGTAGGCCCCGAAGACCGTCGACGGCTTGCACACCTCATCCATGAGGGCGACCGTGAACCAGGCGGGCGCCGTCGCACGCCGCGCGAAGTTCACGCCGTCGAAGTAGGCGAGGGTGTCGAGCACGGCGGATGCCTTGGTGCGGTGCTGCGCGAGGTAGCGCACGAGCTCGTGGTACGGGTCGGTGTCGTGGATCGTGATCGCGCGCGGGAAGTCGCACAGGAACGGCACGCGCGGCAGCACGGCCGAGAGCCCGTCGACGAGCCCCGCGACGGCGAGCGTGATCCCCCCGCCCTGGCTGCCGCCCGCGATCGCGATGCGCGCGGGGTCGACGATATCGAGAGTGCGGGCCGCGTCGACCGCGCGCACGGCATCCGTGAACAGGCGCCGGTAGTAGTAGGTGTCGCGGCTGTCGATGCCGCGCGTCATGACGCCGGGGATCTGCGGCCCGGTCTCGCCGGAGTCCGGTGTCGCCCCGAGCGACCACCCGGAGCCCTGCCCGCGCGTGTCGACCAGCAGATGCGCGAAGCCCGCCGCCGAGTACACGAGGTTCTCGGTCGGCCGCCCCCGACCGCCGCCGTAGCCCTGGTACTGCACGACGGTCGGCAGCGGGCCGACGGCGCCGCGCGGCGCGCGCAGCCACGCGCGGATGGGCTGGCCCGCGAAGCCCGGGAAGGTCACGTCCCACACGTCGACCGTGCGCAGGCCCGCGTCGACGGGCACGAGCTCCGCACCCGCCGGGGCGGCAGCGCGGCTCTCGGCGAGCGTCTCCCCCCAGAACGCGTCGAAGTCGGCGGGGTCGGCCTGGGCGCTGCGGTACTCCCGCAGCTCGGCCTCGGGCAGGTCGACGAACATGCAGATCCTCCTCGGGTCGAGAACACCCTAGCCACCCGGGGCAATAGGGTCGGATCATGAACGTCACGAAGTTCGAGCACTCCGCCATGGTCGTCAGCAAGGGGTCGGATCGCCTCGTGATCGACCCCGGCTCGTTCCTCGCGACGCTCCCCGACACCTCCGGCATCGTCGGCATCGTCATCACGCACGAGCACGCCGACCATTACTCGGTCGACCGCGTCACCGAGCTGCTCGAGGCCAACCCCGACGCCCGCGTGCTGGCGCCGCAGGGGGTCGCGGATGTCGCGGCCGCGTCCGGCATCGAGGTCGAGGTCGTGGCGGCGGGCGACGAGCTCGAGGTCGGTCCGTTCCAGCTGCGCTTCTTCGGCGAGACGCACAACGTCATCCACTCCTCGATCCCCGTGATCGACAACGTGGGCGTGCTCGTCGACGGCGAGTTCTACTACGGCGGCGACTCCTACACGGTGCCCGAGGGCGTCGAGGTCGAGCTGCTCGCGGCGCCGCTGGGCGCCCCGTGGCTCAAGGTCGGCGAGGCGATGGACTACGTGCTCGCCGTGAAACCGCGCCGGGCGTTCCCCGTGCACGACATGACGCTCTCGGTCGCGGGCAAGAAGGTGCACAACGACCGCCTGCAGTGGGCGACCGAGCAGGGCGGCGGCGAGTACACGGTGCTCGAGCCCGGGCAGTCGATCGACCTCTGACGCCGCGGCGAACCGCTCCCTCCGGCGATCAGAGTCGCGAGAGCCCGTCGCCGATGAGCACCACGGCCACCATCACGACGACGACGGCGGTGACGACGTAGCTGTGGCGCGAGACCCAGTGCTGCGCACGCTGCAGGGTCGGGCGCGCCCGCTCCCCCGAGCGCCACACGATGATGACGGGGGTCGCGACCGTCGAGAGCCCGATCGCGAGGTAGACCGCGGTGTCGATCGCCCACGCGAGCGGCGTCAGCTCGCCCGCGTTGAACGCGAGGGCGGCTGCGGTGGCGAGCACGAGCGCCTTGGCGCGCAGATTGAGGGCGAGGCCCACGAGGAACGCCGTCGCGGGCTTCATCCGTCCCACTCGGCTCAGCCACCCGGGCACCTCCGGGTCGACGCCGTCGGACATCGGGCGACGACGACGTCCACGCCGGAACACCCACACGGCGAACCACACGCCGACGAGGCCGATGAGGATCTCGCCGGCGCCGATCACGAGGTCCGGTAGCGGGGTGCCGCCGGTCGGGAGCGCCCGCAGCCCCGCCGTGAACCCGACCGTGACGACGGCCAGCCCGATCGCGTAGCCCACGAGGTAGGCGAGTCCCACCGTGCGTCCGCGCGGCGACAGCAGCAGCGCGAGCATGACCGTGATCGGCACGGTCGACAGGGCCACGCCGAGGGCGAGGGGCAGGAGCACACCGAGCACGTCCATCCGCGCAGCTCCTCTCGCCGGATGGCTCGACCCTACTCGCCGAGACGCCGTCGGCCCCCACCCGTGCGCGACGAGCGGGGGCCGACGGATGCGCGGATCAGCCGAGCTGCACGTAGATGTCGTTGCCCCAGATCGAGTTGATCCGCAGCAGCGACCCCGCGACCTCGTCGGCGGGCACCTCGAACACGAGGTTCACCTCGGCGCTCTCGCCGGCCGCGAGCTCGCCCGCGTCGTAGATCGAGCCCGGGTACTGCGCGTAGCTGATGTCGTACACGTCGTTCGCCTGGTTGGTGAGCAGGTCCGTGAAGAGCATGTACGGCAGGTCGGTGTCCTCGCCGAGGTACGTCACCGTCATCGGCACGACGATGTAGACGTTGCCCGCGGCGGGCTGCTCGTTGTACTCGTAGGCGGCCAGCACGTCGGCCGTCGCATCGAGGTTCGGCGCGCCCACGACGACATCCCACTGCTCGACCCCGTCGTAGTCCGAGAACGTGACGGTGTCGCCCACGGCCGCGGGGTTGTCGACGCCGCCGAGCGCGTTCGGGTCCTCGTCCTCGGCCGTGTAGTCGGGATCGGTGATGACGGGGTCGTCGGGCCATTCCTCGACGGTGTTCGAGAAGCTCGTGACGAACAGCAGCATGATGATGCTGATCGCCGCGGTGAGCAGCAGGGAGACGCCCGAGACGATCGTGCCGGCGATCGCGAGACCCTTGCCCTTGTTCTTGGCGAGGAGACCGACGATGCCCAGCACGACGCCGACGAGGGCGAGCAGCACGAAGAAGAACCCGACGTACGGGACCCATCCGATCGTGATCCCGAACAGGAACGCGACGCCACCGAGGATGAGAGACACGAGGCCCAGCACGTTGAAGCGCGAGGGGCCGACGGGCGCGCCGGCGGCGTAGGCCGGGGTCGCGGCGTATCCCGGTGCCGCGGGGCCGCCGGCACCGGGAGCGGCATAGGGGTTGGCCGGCGTCGCCGCGTACGGGTTGACGGGCTGCTGCGCGGCGGCGGGAGCGGAGGGCGCCGCGTACGGGTTCGCCGCCGGTGCCGCATACGGGTTGGCGGGCTGCTCGGGGGCGACCGGGGTGACGGGCGGCACGGGGGCCGCGGGCGCCGAGCTCGGCACGGTCGTCGACGGCGGCGCGTAGGGGTTCACCGGCTCGGACGCGGCGAAGGGCTCCGCCGGCTGCTCCGATCCGGGGATCGCGGGCGCCTCGGCGGCCGCGGGCTCAGGGGCCGCGGGCGGCACGGGCGGCACGCCGGCGGACGGTGCGGGAGGGATCGGGGGGACCTGGTCGTCGCCGGAGGCGCCGGGCTGCTGCGAATCGGACATGAGCAAGAGTCTGCCGTGTCGCGGCGGGGTCCCGCGAACGGCGCGCGCGGGGAGTTCTCCCCGATTCCGCGAGGTCGACGCCGGTACGAGAAAACCCCCGCCTGAGCGGGGGTTCTTCGAGAGCTGGGGTACCTGGACTCGAACCAAGAACAACTGAACCAGAATCAGCCGTGTTGCCAATTACACCATACCCCACCGTTCCAGCCGGGGGCCGGGCGGTGCTGTCCGGGCGAACCCGAACCGACTAGACACTTTACCCTACCGACGGAGGGGCACCGAACCGCGGGGGCTCCTCCTCCCGGAGGGGGCGAACGCTACAGCGCCCGGCGGAAGCGCTCGAGCCGGGCGAGCGTCGACTCCTTGCCGAGGATCTCCATGGACTCGAAGAGCGGCGGGCTGATGCGGCGCCCCGAGATCGCCGTGCGCAGCGGGCCGAAGGCGGTGCGCGGCTTGAGGCCGGGCCCGCCCTCCTCGACCGGCGTCAGGAGCGCCGTGCGCAGCGCCTCCTCGATCTCGACGCGGCCGAACTCGGTCAGCTGCTCGAGCGCGGCCTCCGAGACGTCGAGCACGAGCCGGGCCTCGTCGGCGTCCTTCGGCATCGCGTCGTGCTCGTACTCGAGCTCGTCGTCGGGGGTGAAGAGGAACGCGAGCATGCCGCGCGCCTCCCCCAGCACGGTCACGCGCTCCTGGATGAGCGGCGCCGCCTCGCGCAGGATCGCGCGCTGTCCCTCGGTCGGCGGATCGGCGAGGTAGCCCTCGAGGTAGGGCACGATGCGCTCCTCGAAGTCGGCGGCGTCGAGCATGCGGATGTGGTCGCCGTTGATCGCGTCGGCCTTCTTCTGGTCGAAGCGCGCGGGGTTGGGGTTCACGTCGCGGATGTCGAACGCGGCCACGAACTCGTCCTGCGTGAAGACGTCGCGGTCGGGCGCGATCGACCAGCCGAGCAGGGCGAGGTAGTTCAGCAGCCCCTCGGGGATGAACCCCCGGTCGCGGTGGTGGAAGAGGTTCGACTCGGGGTCGCGCTTGCTGAGCTTCTTCGCGCCCTCGCCGTAGACGAGCGGCATGTGCGCGAACTGCGGGATGAAGTCGGTGACGCCCGCCTCGATGAGCGCGAGGTAGAGGGCGATCTGGCGCGGCGTCGAGGAGAGGATGTCCTCACCGCGGAAGACGTGCGTGACGCCCATGAGCGCGTCGTCGACGGGGTTCACGAAGGTGTAGAGCGGGGCGCCGTTCGGCCGCACCACGACGAAGTCGGTGAAGCTGCCGGCCGGGAAGGTGATCTCGCCCCGGATGAGGTCGTGGAACGTGAGGTCGGTGTCGGGCACGCGCAGGCGCAGGCTCGGCTTCCGACCCTCGGCGCGGAACGCCGCGCGCTGCTCCTCGGTGAGCTCGCGCTCGAAGTTGTCGTACCCCTGGCGCGGGTCGCGGCCCGCGGCGACGTTGCGGGCCTCCATCTCCTCCGGGGTCACGAACGACTCGTAGAGGTGGCCGGACGCCGTCAGCCGCTCGATGAGCTCGAGGTAGATCTCGGTGCGCTGCGACTGGCGGTACGGGCCGTGCGGGCCGCCCTTCTCGACACCCTCGTCCCAGTCGATGCCGAGCCAGGTGAGCGCGTCGATGAGCTGCAGGTAGCTCTCCTCCGAGTCGCGCGCGGCATCCGTGTCCTCGACGCGGAACACGAGCTTGCCGCCCGTGTGCCGGGCGTAGGCCCAGTTGAAGAGGGCGGTGCGCACCATCCCGACGTGGGGGGTGCCGGTGGGCGAGGGGCAGAACCGCACGCGCACATCCGCGCCGGTCGCAGTGGAGAAGGGGAGCGACATCGAGTCCGATCCTACCGGGGCCTCGCGCGGATGCGGCGGGGCTCAGCCCCAGGCCAGCGCGGCCGACGCGGCGAGCGCGAGCGCGACGCCGACGATCTGCACGCGCGTGAGCCGCTCGCGGAGCACCGTGAGCGCGAGCAGCACGGTGCCGAGCGGATAGAGCGATGCGAGCACGCCCATGATCGCGAGCTCACCCTGGTGCAGACCCCACACGAGCAGCGCGTTGGCGACGGCCATGAGCAGGCCCGCGCCGACGGCGAAGAGCAGGCCCGGCCGGCGGGCGACCGCGGGCGGCGCCTCGGCTCCGCCCCACCAGGAATCGCCCCGCGCGAACCGCAGCACGGCGAGCGCCACCGCGAAGAGCGCGGCGCCGCCGAGGAGATCGATGAGCAGCGGCGCGTACTCCGACTCGGGCGGCGTCAGCTCCATGATGACGTTGTAGCCCCCGAAGCCGACGCCCGAGGCCACCGCGAGCACGACGGCCCGCATGCCGACCTCGCCGCCCTGCTGCTCGCGCGTGACGCCGAGCAGAACCGCCGCGACCACGAGGGCGCCGAGGGCCGCGTAGCCGATCGGGCTGAAGCGCTCCCCCTGCACGATGCCGGCGACGGCCGGGATCACGGCGGCGACGGCCGCCGTCGTCGGCGAGATGACGCTCATCGGCCCGATCGCGAGCGCCGCGTAGAACGCCCAGATGGCGACGGCTCCCGCGAGGCCCGCCGCGAGCCCCAGCCACACCGCCTCGGCCGACCACACCGATCCGACGGCGAAGGTCAGGACGGCGATGGGGACGGCGGCCGCGGCGAAGCTCACGAGGCTCACGAGCAGGGGCGAGACCCGACGGGAGCCGAGCCCGCCGAAGAAGTCGGAGACGCCGTAGACGATCGCGCTCGCGAGGCCGACGAGCACGATCATGCACCCATTCAAGCGGATGCCGGGGAGGGGGCCGAATGTCCCTGTCGCGCCGCAGCATCCGGGCGCACCATGGAGGCACCGATGAAGGAGGACGCCATGGCCGAGGATCGGGAACCGGTGGAGCGGCTCGACGAACGTGAGTGCTGGGAGTTGCTCGGGCTCGCCCCGGTGGGGCGCATCGCGCTCGCCGCGGCGGGTGAGATCGACATCTTCCCGATCAACTTCGCCGTGCACGACGGGGCGCTGTGGTTCCGCACCGCGCCCGGCACGAAGCTCGTCGAGTTGACCGTGAACCCCGAGGTCGCGCTCGAGATCGACGGCTGGGACGCGGGCGAGGCGTTCAGCGTCGTCGCGAAGGGCGTCGCCGAGCGGGTCGAGCACGGCAGCGAGATCGACGTCGCCGAGCGCCTGCCCCTCACGCCGTGGGTGCCGACGCTCAAGTACCGCTGGGTGCGCATCCGTCCGCGCGTGCTGAGCGGTCGGCGCTTCCGCCGCGGGCCCGAGCCCGAGAGGTATTGACGGCGTCTACTCGGTCGCGAAGGCGGGCGGGTAGACCGCGATGCGCGGAGCCGCGAGGCCCGCGTCGCCGAACAGCTCGCGCACGCGGTCGCGCACGCGGTCGTTCGCGACGGTGATGGCGGCGACAGCCGAGAGCGGCACGGGGCCGGGCGCGAGCAGCTCGGCGTCGCGGAAGTCGGGGTCGACCGCGTGCAGGCGGCGCAGCGACTGCGTGCCCGCCTCGATCCCCTGCGCGAACCGGGTGGCCACGGCCGCAGCGTCGCCATCCGCGAAGACCACGTCGCCGCCGAGCGCGTCGACCGGCACGGCGAGGATCACGAAGTCGGTGGCCGTGGCCGCGCGCGCGGCATCCGACCAGTGCGCTCCCTCGGCACCCTCACGCAGCTCCTGCCAGCGGGTCGAGTCGGGCGAGAGAGAGAAGGAGACGAAGGATGCGACGCTGCGCCCGTCGGGCAGGGTCGCCGACGCACGCAGTTCGCGCGTCGTCGCCGAGCTGACGTCGACGTCGGGCTCGGCATCCGCGCGCAGCTCGCCGTCGAGGGCGATCGACTCGAGCGTGCGCACGTGCGTCACGTGGTGCACGCGGCGGCCCGGCAGGCGCAGGGTCGCGGGGGCACCGGATGCCGAGGCCTGGCGCGCCGTCGCCGCCCGCGTCGTCGTCGTGCGGGTCGGTGCGGGCCTCGCGGCCGCCTTCACCGCCGGAGCGGGCGTCCGCGGGAAGCAGACGTCGCAGAGACCCTCGTCGAACCCGTGAATGCACTCCGCCACCCCTCCACGCTACGTCACGCGGGAGGGGCGGCGTCACGAGCCGTCGGCCGGGAGACGGGGGGATGAGATGTCTCCCGGCC